>CABQWP010000042.1 GCA_902467875.1 uncultured Collinsella sp.
GCCGTCGCTGGCCTTGGCCGCCGACCGGGGGGCCGCCGCCAAGCCCAAGCTCACCATCACGGCCGAGTCGCCCCTGCGCGCCGACAGCGCGGACGGGTCGACGGGCAGCCTGGAGGCGTCGCTCATCAACACGCCCACCGGCACACCCCCTAGCATTACCACCGGAGGCTTTATGCCCTCGACTGGCGATATGGCAATGTACGCCGCGGCCGCCGCAGCGGTCGCTGGAGCCGCGCTCATCGTGGTCGCGCTCCTGGTCAAGCGGGGAGGTGGCAGCCATAAAGAGTAGCTGGCAGCCCCACAGAGAGCGGGGCGAGACGTAGCGAAGCAGATGCTAAGATACAGACAAATGATGACCGATCGAATGAGAACCAAACGGAAAACGGAGGAAAAGAAGATGAGCATGAGCAAGAACATCGCACGCCTGGCAGTGACAGCAGGCCTCACCGCAGCCCTGAGCTTCGGTGGCGTGATGGCCCCGGTGACCATGGCGTTTGCGGCCGAGGGTGACGGCAGCATCACCATTAGTCAGGCCGAGAAAAACGATGGCACCACGTTCAAGGCGTACCAGATCTTTAAGGCTACGGTGACCGACACTGAAAACGGTGGCAAGACCGCTCAGAACATCACGTGGGCGAGCGATACGGTTAGCACGAAGGTGATTGATGCCATTAGGAAAGACTGGAAGGGTTATGACGGCTTGGAGGTTAAGGATCAGCTGTCTGACAAACCTACTGCCCAGGAAGTAGCCGACTTCCTCATGGCACATGCGGGTTCCACTACTGCAGGATCAACATCGACTGATGGAACGCGAATCGCTACCAACAATGTTCTCTACGCAGTTGCGAATGCCGTTAAGAGTGAGAAACCTGCCGCGACTAACATCCCTACTGGTAATTCTTGGACTCCTAATCTGGCGAATGGCAACGGTTACTACCTGTTTGTGACCAGCGATCTCGATTCGACCAAGCCGAACACTGGCACGTCCCCGATCTTTGCAGTCGTGGGTGGTAGTGCCGTGACTGTCCATGAGAAGACCAGCATCCCCACGGTTGAGAAAAAGATCCTCGATGATTCTAAGGTGAAGGGCGGTGACATTACCGGCGAGACTGACTGGGTGGACGCTGCCGACTCCCAGATCGGCCAGGAGGTCAACTACCGGCTCACCGGTACGATTGCGGACAACTACGATAGCTACGACACCTATTCCTACAAGTTCAAGGATCAGCTGACGGACGGTCTCGACTACATCACTGACTCGATCAGCGTTTATGCGCTGAATAATGGTGAATACACCGAGATTAATCCGACTAGCTACGATGTGGATGCCCCTTCTGAGTCAAATCAGCGTGTTTTGACAGTTAACTTTAATGGAACCAATGGGCTGAAGTCAGCCACCGCGAAAAATGGCGGAACGCTTACGATCAATGCCAACACCAATATTGTTGTCTTCTACAAGGCAAAGCTCAACGCAAAGGCGGTTATTGCAGGGGCTAACAACAAGCTGGAGGGCAACCCCAATACTGTTACGCTCGAGTATTCTAACAACCCCATGGTCGCAGGTGCTGGCACCTCGGAATCCGATATGGTCAAGGACTACACCTACGGCCTCAAGATCAACAAGGTTGACCTTGGCACTGAGAAGGCGCTGGAAGGTGCTACGTTCACCATCGCAGCTGGTGACACAACTAACGGTGACGTGAACAGCGCAAACGTTAAATATGTCAAGAGTGACGGCACTTTGAGCGACAACAAGGTTGAGCTTTCGATGAACCCCGATGGTGTCATTACGCTTACCGGTCTCGATGCTGGCGTCTATACGGTCACGGAAACTTCTGCTCCCGATGGTTACACCAAGGTCGAACCCTTCACCTTCGAGATCAAGCCGACCATGAACGCCATTGATCCGAACGCTGGTCTTACTGCGCTCTCTGGCACGCTTGATAGCAAGAACCAGAGTGACAAGGTCATCGCTGGCCTTACCGATGAGAAAGCCGGTGATAACAGGCTAACGGCGCAGGCCGGCTCGGACAAGGTCACCGATGGCTACTTCAACATCACCGTTGGCGATACCAAGCAGGTTGGCCTCCCGCTGACCGGTCTCAACGGCGTGACCTTCACCTTGATCGCTGGTGGCGCGGTGCTGTGTATTGGCGTGGCGCACCTCATCCGCAGCCGTAAGCAGGCTGAGGAGTCCGAGCAGGAGTAACGCTCGCGCACCCATCCCTTTGGCAGGTGGGATGTGATGGCCATGAGACTTGCGGACACTTTTCTCGTCCATCCACGTTCTTGCTTTGCCATTCTCTTTTCGGGGCAGACTCCGCACTGGAGTCTGCCCCGTTTTTTGGACAACACAGGCAGCCTCCACCGTCCGATGCGGACTCATCCGTCATCGCGTTTCTTGACTCGTATGAGGTTCGGTTTAAGGTCCGTAGGCGCACGCGCGGTGCGGACGGTGGACGGCATTTGCGCCGCAACAAGCGCAAATAAGAATGCCCGGGGTTCGGAGCCCGGGCATTTAACTAAAGCTGAAAACTAGGCCGCCCGCGCTCTCGTACACTTACGCGGGGTGCGTCGTTTTCTATTGACATTGTATCCCGAATCGCCCCACCGATCCGGGACATTTTGAAAACGCAAATGCGGGCCCATGCTCGCGCCGCGCAATGCTGTTTAGCTGCGTTGTTCGGCGCGGAAGCTCGCTAATCGGCTATTATTTGTTTAGACAACTTGGGTTGTAGAGGAGTGACTGGCGATGGTGCAGGGCGCCAAACATATGAAGAGCAATAACGCCGCGGCTAACGGTGGCTCAAGCCCTCAGCCCAAGCCCAAGCGCCGCCGCAAGCGACTGCCGCGCTGGGCCGACCGGCTCATCACCATCGTCATCATCCTTATTGGCGTGGGCCTTATGACCTGGCCGTGGATCTTGGACCGGCTCGAGGCTTCGGGCGTGTTCAACCAGATCAGCACGGTGTCCAGCACCGTGGACGCGCTGTCTGCCGAGGAGCGCGAGCGCATCCTGCTCCAGGCGCGCTCCTTTAACGAGCAGCTGGCGGGCGAGGCCACCGAGCTTCCCGCCGACCAGATCGAGCCCTACGCTCAGCAGCTCATCTTTGACCGCGATCCCATGATGAGCTGGGTCGAGATCCCCTCCATCGACGTGAGCATGCCCATTTACCACGGCACGAGCGAAGAAGTCCTTATGGCGGGCGTCGGCCACCTGGAGGGCACGAGCCTGCCGGTGGGCGGCACCTCGACGCATTGCGTGCTCACCGCGCACTCCGGCATGCGCAACCTGAGCATGTTCGATGACATCCACTCGCTGGAGCCCGGCGACCTGGTGCTGCTGCACACCATGAACAAGACGCTCGCCTACAAGATGGTGGACTCCGAGGTGGTGCTGCCCGAGGAGATGGAGTCACTGACCATCGAGCCGGGCGCCGACAAGGTGACGCTCGTCACCTGCACGCCCTACGGCGTGAACGACCATCGCCTGCTGGTGCATTGCGTGCGCACCAAGTACAACAAGAAGGACGTCGACAAGCAAAAGTCGCTGGCCGGCCGCCACTGGGGCAAGCGCGAGTTTGCCGTGCTCATCGTGGTCGTAGCCATTGTGCTGTTGCTGCTGGACATCGTGATCCACGCGGTCCGCAAGCGCCGCAAGGCCAAGGCCTCGGCATAAGACATTCTCCAGAACCACCACAATGGGGACAGGCACCTTTATGGTGGTCGGGACATCCAAACCATCACAACATTCGATGAAAATCTCGATTTTGACGAAAAGCGTCGAATGTTGTGATGGTTTTTGTTGTGAGCTATGCGGTTTTCGCCGCAGAGCTGCCGGACCGTGTTCGTCGCCCTCGTTACGTTTTCGCTGCATTTGGGTAAAGCACCTGCTCCAAGCGGCCTTGCCTTGTATACTAGAGCGGTTTATCTGTTATGCGGAAGGGAGCGCCTATGGCACTCAGCGAGAAAGACGTGCGCGGCATCGCCGAGTACGCAAAGATCGCACTGACCGATGACGAGCTCACCCAGATGACGTCCTACATGAACGACGCCGTCCAGATGCTCGAGCCCGTCTTGCAATATGACTTGCCCGACGTGGAGCCCACGTTCCATCCCATCGGAAGCCTGTCCAACGTGATGGGCGACGACCTGCGCGAGCCCGAGCGCGATCTGCCACTCGACGTTGCGCTCGAGAACGCTGGCAGCGCGCGCGACCGCTACTTCCGCGTGCCGTCCATTTTGGGAGAGGGGGAGAGCGAGTAATGGCGCTAAGCTTCGATTCCCTTACCGCCGCCCAGATCGCCGCGGGCGTTGCCGCCGGCGACTTTACCGCTACCGAGGTGGCCCAGGCCTCCCTTGCCGCCATCGAGGCGCGTGAGGGCGGGGTCCAGGCATTCCTGCAAGTGGCGCCCGAGCTTGCGCTCGAGGCCGCCGCGCGCGTGGATGCCGACCGTGCCGCAGGCAAGCCGCTGCCCCCGCTTGCGGGCGTGCCGCTGGCCATCAAGGACAACATGAATCTTGTGGGCACGCGCACTACCTGCGCTTCCCGCATGCTCGAGGACTACCAGAGCGTCTACACCGCCACCTGCGTCCAGCGCATGCTCGATGCCGGCTGCCTGCCCATGGGCAAGGCCAACATGGACGAGTTCGCCTTCGGTAGCTCCACCGAGAGCTCGGCGTTCCACCGCACCAACAACCCCTGGGATACCGAGCGCGTGCCCGGCGGCTCCTCGGGCGGCTCCGCTGCCGCCGTCGCCGCGGGCGAGGTCGCGCTCTCGCTGGGCTCGGACACCGGCGGCTCCATTCGCCAGCCGGCGTCGCTTTGCGGCGTGGTGGGCTTTAAGCCCACGTATGGCGCCGTGAGCCGTTACGGCGTGGTTGCCTTTGGCTCGTCGCTCGACCAGGTGGGACCCTTTGGTCGCACGGTCGAGGATGTCGCGCTGGCCATGAACGCGCTTACCGGCGCGGGCCACGATCCGTACGACTGCACCAGCCAGGATTGCGCCGTCGACTTTACCGAGCACCTCAACGACAGCATCGAGGGCAAGCGCGTGGGCATCATCCCCGCGTTTATGGAGGCCGAGGGCCTGACGCCCGAGGTCAAGGCCGCTGTTCAGCGCGCCGCCCAGGAGCTGCAGAACCAGGGCGCCGAGCTGGTCGAGGTCGACCTGCCGCACCTGGACGCCGCCATCGCCGCCTACTACGTCATCGGCCCGGCCGAGGCGTTCTCCAACCTGGCCCGCTTCGACGGCATTCGCTACGGCTATCAGGAGGAGGGCTGCGCCAACCTGTCCGACCAGAGCTCGCTGTCGCGCGCCCACGGCTTTGGCGCCGAGGCCAAGCGCCGTCAGATGCTCGGCGCCTACCTGCTGAGCTCGGGCGTGTACGACAAGTACTACTACGCCGCGCAAAAGGCCCGCACGCTCATCACGCAGGACTACGACGCCGCGTATGCCAAGGTGGACACCATCCTTATGCCCGCCTCGCCGCGCACGGCCTTTAAGTTTGGCGAGATCAGCGACCCCACGCAGATGTACCTCTCCGACCTGTACACCATCTCGCTCAACATTTGCGGCAACGGTGGCATCTCGGTGCCGCTGGGTCTGGGCGAGGATACTCAGCTGCCCGTTTCTGCCCAGCTGGTGGGTCCGGCCTTTAAGGACCGTCAGTTGCTCACATTTGCCCGCGCCCTGGAGCGCGGCTTTGCCGATGCCGCCACGGGTGCGCCCGCGCTTTCCGTTGCGCCCGATTTTGCCGGGAAGGGAGGCGAGCTGTAATGAAGGAGCTTTCCGAGGTCCTGCAGGATTGGGAGGCCGTGATCGGCCTGGAGATCCATACCGAGCTCACCGCACTCGATACCAAGATGTTCTGCAACTGCAAGCTCAGCCACGATGACGAGCCCAACGCCAACGTGTGCCCGGTGTGCCTGGGCCTGCCCGGCGCCCTGCCGGTGCCCAACAAGCGCGCCATCGAGAGCATCGTCAAGGCCGGTCTCGCCACCAACTGCGAGATCCAGCGCCACTCGATGTTCTACCGCAAGCACTACTTCTATCCCGATATGGCCAAGAACTTCCAGACCACGCAGGGTCCGGTCGCCTTTGCCATGTACGGTCACCTGGATCTGGACGTGACCGGTCGCGGAGCTGCCGAGCGCCCCGACTGCGCGTTTGGCGAGGCCGAGGCCCAGAGTCTGGCGAGCGCCTCGGCCAATGCCGAGGGCCTGTCCACGTCCATGACGTCGACCATGCGCGAAGGCAATCAGCGTGCCGGTCACCTGGCCAGCTACGATGCGTCCAACCTGCAGATGCCCGAGCGTCGCGAGGACGGTTCCTACACGGTGCCCATCCGCATCCTGCGCATCCACATGGAGGAGGACGCCGCCAAGATGGTCCACGTGGGCGGCGCCGAGGGCCGCATTACCGCCGCGGCCGAGTCGCTCGTCGACTACAACCGCTGCGGCACGCCGCTGATTGAGCTCGTCACCGAGCCCGACTTGCGTACGCCCGAGGAGGCCCGCCTGTTTATGGAAAAGCTCCGTCGCATTTTTGTGACGCTGGGCATTTCGGACTGCTCCATGGAGAAGGGCTCCATGCGCTGCGACGGCAACGTGTCGCTGCGCCGCCGCGGCGAGACCAAGCTGGGCACCAAGACCGAGCTCAAGAACCTCAACTCGTTTAAGAGCCTGCACGATGGCCTTGCCTACGAGATCTGCCGCCAGGCCGAGGTGCTCGAGGAGGGCGGCATCATCTATCAGGAGACCCGCCACTGGGAGCCCAGCCGCAAGCGCACCGTGGTCATGCGTGTGAAGGAGACGGCCGACGACTATCGTCTGTTCCCCGATCCCGACTTGGCGCCGTTCGATCTGGACGACGAGTTCATCGACCGCTGCCGTGGCGAGATTCCCGAGCTGCCCGATGCCAAGCGCGCCCGCTTTGAGGCCGACTTTGGCATTAAGGCGGCCGATGCCGAGCAGATTGCCGGCGACCCGGAGTTTGCCGACTTCTTTGAGGCCGCTGCTGCCGGTATGGCCGGCAAGGAGGCCCAGACGGTCGCAAACCTGCTGGTGAACGAGATGATCGCCTACCTTAAGGGCGCGGGTGTCTCGCTGGCCGAGTCCGGCATTGCACCGGCCCAGGTGGCAGCGCTGGCTAAGCTGCTGGCGACCGATGCCATCAGCTCCAACCAGGCGCACGAGGTCTTTGAGGCCATGGCCCAGACCGGTGATGACCCCAACAAGATCGTCGACGAGCGCGGCATGCGTCAGGTGAGCGATGCCGGCGCGCTGCAGCCGATTGTGGACGAGGTGCTGGCAAACTGTGCCGATCAGGCGCAGCAGTACCGCGACGGCAACCAGAAGGTCATCGGCTTTTTGGTGGGCCAGTGCATGAAGGCGAGCCGCGGCAAGGGCAACCCGAAGCTCTTCAACGAGTTGCTGAGAACGTCGCTCTCGTAAACGGGAACCCGGGAGCCCCGGCAGGGCGGGTGCTTCCTCAAAATTTCGAACAGTCCTGCGCAAGACGAAGGCCACATTAAGTGGCCTTCTTTGCGTGCGGAACTCATTTTGAGCAAGCACCCGCCCTGCCGGGGCTCCCGGGTTTCGTGACGACTCGGCCGTTCGGGTCAGGTAGGCTGATAGGAAAGATGGTGACGGAGGCGCAAAATGCGCCTCCGCCTTTTGAATGTGATGGAAGTGTGGCGAAATGAGCTTAAAACTTCCGTAAATGTGATAAATGTCACGTTTTACCTAGGGTAAAATGTGGGAAATATCACGTTTACGGAAGTTTTTTTGCGGGAGGTTCGGTCATGCAGCGAGATATCATTGCCAAGCTTAACGCTTGGAAAGCGTCAGAATATCGTAAGCCGCTTATCCTTAAGGGGGCGCGCCAGGTTGGAAAGACGTGGGCGCTTAAGGAGTTCGGCCGAACCTCGTACCTCAATTTTGTGTATCTGACGCTCGAGGAGCCGTCACCTGGGGTACAGAGCGAGTACGCTCAGTTTTTCGAAGGTACGCGCGATCCTCGACGGATCATCTCAAATCTTTCCCTGGCACTTGGACAGCCTATCGAGCCCGGCGAAACGCTGCTTATTATTGATGAGATCCAGGATTGTCCTTCTGCAGTCGGCGCCCTTAAATACTTCTGTGACGAGGCCCCCGAGTATCACGTCGCATGCGCAGGGTCTTTGTTGGGCGTTCGCTTGTCCCGTGAGACCAGCGCTTTTCCGGTGGGAAAGGTCGAGTTTATGGAGATGCGCCCCATGAGCTTTTCCGAGTTTCTGAAAGCCGAGGGCGCTGCAAACTACGACGAATACCTTGGCGGCCTGGATCAGATCGAGACAGTGCCCGATTTCTTCCATGTCCGTCTCGTCGAGCATCTTCGTCGTTATTTTGCATGCGGCGGCATGCCAGAGGCTCTTGGCCGGTGGGTGGAGACGGGCGATATCGTTCAGGTCGATAAGGTGTTGTCTGATCTCTTGGATTCCTACGAGCGCGATTTTGCCAAGCATGGTGGCCGTGCGCAGTTCGCCAAGCTTTCACAAATATGGAACTCGATTCCAGCTCAGTTGGCGCGTGAGAACAAAAAGTTCGTTTGGGGTGCGGTGCGCGAGGGGGCTCGTGCTCGAGAATACGAGGATGCTCTGGAATGGCTTGCCGATGCTGGGCTCATCACGGCGGTTCGCCTTAATGCTGCTGGTGGTGTGCCGCTCTCTGCGTACGATGACCTCAAGGCATTTAAGGTCTACTGTCTTGATGTCGGCTTGCTGCGCCGCATGGCAAGGCTGGATGCGTCCGCTTTTGCCATCTCGGATGCGCTATTTTCGGAGTTCAAAGGTTCGTTCGCCGAGAACTATGTGCTTCAGGCATTACTTTCACAGTTAGATGCTGCTCCGCGTTATTGGACAAACGAGAAGCCGAAGCACGAAGTCGATTTTTTGATTCAAGTCGGAAACGAAATCGTTCCCGTCGAGGTCAAATCGGGAGAGGTCGTTCATTCCAAGAGCCTTAAGTACTATGCCGACAAGCATGCGGAGACGACTCCATTGAGGGTCCGCTACTCACTTAAGAACCTAAAGCTCGACGACGGGGTGCTCAACATTCCGTTGTATTTGGCTGATCGATCTGTCCCTCTTATCAAAAAGGCGCTTGATCGTGCGCATCTTGACGTTTAGATCCTGGGTGAGCTGACGGGCGGCGGCTAATTAATCGCTCCGTTACGGCCAGGGAGCCTGGGCCTTAGCGATGCTTGCTTCGCCAAGCTGTGGGTGTCATGCCGGTGTATTGTTTGAAGGCTTGGGTGAAGGCGGCCTGCTGAGGGTAGCCTAGACGCTCTGCCACCTGCGCTATCGTGAGCGCGCTATCGGCCAAAAGGTCCTGCGCTCGTTCCATACGGCGTCTGCGAATGTAGGCGCCCAGGGACTCGCCAGTTTGGGCCTTAAAGGTGGCGCATAGTTTTGAGCGGCTCGTGTAGAGCCTCTCGGCCACCTCGTTGATACCCACACGTCTGCCTTTGTCGAGCGCGCGCTCAATCATTGCCGTTGCTTCTTCGGCAATGGTTATGCTGACGCGTGTGTCTGCCGCCTGCCGCGCCTGCTTGTGGGCCGCGCGCGAACAGGCGAGCTCCGCGACCATGGTCTCCACGATGCCCCGCATATAGACGTGTCCGCCTACGGTGCGGGCGCGGTCCTCGTTAATCCGGCGCAGCGTGTGGCAGATGGCAGACGTCGCTTCCTCGTGCCATGACTCGGCAAACGCCTCAAAGATTCCCGCGAACTCGGTGGGATAGCGGTGCTCCAGTTCGTCAAAATATCCAGGCAAAAAGAGCACCGAGCGCGAGTGATAAAGCTCCCCCGCAAACAGCGGGCTTAATTCCTCGCCACAGCTATCTTGGATAAAGCTGCAAACGGCATTGTTTGGCCACGGTCCATGCAATGGTTTGAGGTTCGCGGGCGTTATACCAGCCTCGGGCATGCATGTAAGTGTGGGCGCGCTGACTTCGCTCACGCAGGCGTATGGCTCGGGTGTGTATTCGGCCAGGTACATATCGTGCGTCGGGGTAATGAAATGCTCCATGACGATGCAGGCAGGGGAGAGAGGCATGATCCATGCGCGGCCGTGCGCCCGGTCGTTTGCCACCTCGCCGGTAAAGACGGCGCCCTTGCCGGTAAGCTCCAGGCCAAACTGCTCAAATTGCGGTGCATAGAGCTCGGTTATGTCGGTCGCTGCCCGCCGTATTTGCAAAAGCGTCCCTTTCCTTTGCAGAAACGTCCACGCCTGGCTTGATTGTGAGCCATGGCTAACACATCAATGATAAGTTCATTACGGTTAACTCTCAAGCCGTTAGAAAGGAATCTCATGGCAAAGGGATCAAAAAGGGAAGGCGGCGGTATCGGCGAGCTGCTTGCATATGCCGGCGACCGTAAATTCCTAACGTATTTGGGCATGGCGCTCTCGGCGCTCTCGCAGCTGCTGAGCTTTGGCCCGTACGTGTGCATCTGGTTTGTCGCGCGAGACCTTATCTCTGTGGCACCTAACTGGAGCGAAGCCACCGATATCGCGATGTATGGCTGGTGGGCCGTGGGTTTTGCCCTGGCAAGCATCGTAGTTTATTTCGTGGGGCTCATGTGCACGCACCTGTCTGCGTTTCGCTGCGCGTCCAATATCCGCAAGACTACGAGCGAGCACCTGCTTAAGTTGCCGCTTGGCTACTTTGACACGCACGCCACCGGTGAGCTGCGCCGTATTGTAGACGGATGCGCCGCCTCCACCGAGACTTTGCTCGCACACATGCTGCCCGATATCGCAGGCGCCGCCGCCATGGTCGTGGGCTTGCTCGTGCTGCTTTTCGCGCTCGATTGGCGCTTGGGCGCGGCATGCCTTATCTCGGTCGTCGTTTCGTTTGGCGCCATGGCCGCCATGATGGGCGGCAAGGGCGGCGAGTTCATGAAGGCCTACATGGGAGCGCTGGTCAAGATGAACAAGACCGGCACCGAATACGTACGCGGCATCCCCGTGGTCAAGGTGTTTCAGCAGACGGTCTACTCCTTTAAGGCCTTCCACGATGCGATCGCCGAATACGCCGACATGGCGCAAAACTATGCGGGCACGTTCTGTCGAGGTCCGCAGGTACTCAACCTTACCGCGCTCAATGGTCTTGTGGCATTCCTGTTGCCCGTAGCGTTGCTGTTGGCGCCGGGCGAGACGGACTTCGCGCATTTTATGACCAACTTCACGTTTTACGCGATATTTTCGGCCGTGGTGCCGACGGCCATGACCAAGCTCATGTTTGTGGGCGAGGCCTCTCAGATGAGTGCCGATTCGCTGGCTCGCATCCGAAGCGTCATGGATTCCAAGCAGCTCTCCGTGCCCGCCCAACCCAAGCACCCTGCCGGCGGCGACGTGCGATTTGAGGACGTGAGCTTTACGTACGAGGGTGCCGAAGCACCCGCCGTTAGCCATGTGAGCTTCAGCGTTCCCGCTGGTAGTACCCTCGCCCTGGTGGGTCCCTCGGGTGGCGGTAAGTCAACCTGCGCAAGCCTGATCCCGCGTTTTTGGGATGTTTCCGCAGGTCGAGTGCTCGTAGGCGGTGTGGACGTTCGCGATATGGATCCGCACGAGCTTATGGACCAGGTCGCCTTCGTGTTCCAGACTAACCAGCTGTTCCGGCAAACACTTGCCGATAACGTGCGCGCCTCCAAGCCTACAGCCACTGACGACGAAGTACGTGCGGCCCTCTCCGCAGCTCAGTGCGACGACATTGTGGCCAAGCTCCCACAGGGCATCAATACCATGCTCGGTGCCGGCGGGGCATATCTTTCGGGCGGCGAGGTCCAGCGCGTGGCACTCGCCCGCGCAATCCTTAAAGACGCGCCTATCGTGGTGCTCGATGAGGCCACGGCGTTTGCCGATCCCGAGAACGAGGCGCTCATCCAGCGCGCCTTTAGCAAGCTGGCGGCGGGCCGCACGGTCATTATGATCGCGCACCGACTCTCGACTGTAGTGGGCGCAGACCAAATCGTGGTGCTCAACCAGGGCAGCGTGCAGGAGACGGGTACCCATGCCGAGTTGCTGTCCCAAGAGGGCCTGTATGCCAAGATGTGGGCCGAATACGAACAGGCCGCGAGCTGGAAGATCACTGCTGCGGCCGCGGATGACGCCGTCACGAAGGGAGGCGAGGCCTAAATGTTCGCCTCATTCCAAAAGAAGTATTTCCTATCCGATAAAGGCGTCGCCGGTGTAAAACGTGGCATTTTCTGGACCACGCTCACCAATCTTATTTCCATGGCCGGCATGGGCTTTTTATTCCTGGTTATGGCCGGTTTTGTCGAGCATCTCGCCGCCGGCGCCGACCTACCGGATGCCCTGCCGATCGTGGGCGGCCTCCTGGTCTTTTTCGTGTTGCTCTTTGCCTCTAACTGGCAGCAGTATTACTACACCTACTGCATCTTTTACGAGGAGTGCGGCAAGCAGCGTATGGAGATTGCCGAGCGCTTGCGCAAACTGCCGCTGTCGTTTTTTGGTCGTCGTGATCTGGCCGATTTAACCGAGACCATCATGGGTGACGTCCAGGCCATGGAGCACGCCTACAGCCACGTGCTGGGAGAGCTTTGGGGTGCCATCATCGCAAGCGCCATTGTGTTCGTGGCGTCGCTGTTCTTTTGCTGGCAGCTGGCGATCGCGGCGTTTTGGAGCGTTCCCGTGGCCTTTGCCGTGCTGTATCTAACACGCGGCCCCATGACTCCGGTGTTCGATCGCGTGCGCGCCGAGAAGGTCAAGGTTACCGAGGCGATTCAAGAGACGCTCGACTGCGTTCGCGAGATCCGCGCCACCAACCAAGAGGCCCATTATCTTGAGGGACTCAACGCTGTGATCGATGCCGAGGAGCGCGAGACCACCAAGGGCGAGCTCGCTAACGGGCTTTTGGTCAACTCTGCCTTTGTCATCCTGCGTCTGGGCATTGCCACCACGCTGGTTACGGGCGCCGCGGTGGTCGCCTCCGGGCAGGTCGACTTTTTGGTGATGTTTGCCTTCCTGCTTATGGTGAGCCGTATCTATGCGCCCTTTGACCAGGCGTTAATGTTAATGTCCGAGCTGTTTGCCGCCGAGTCGTCTGCCAAGCGCATGCGTTCCATCATGGAAGAGCCTGTGGCGTGGGGCAGCGAGAAATTTGAGCCCGTGGGCCACGATGTGGTGTTCGATCACGTGGCATTTGGCTATGGTGCGGGCGAGGACGGACGCGCCGGCGAGAAAGTTCTTACCGATGTGAGCTTTACCGCCAAGGAAGGCGAGGTCACGGCACTGGTCGGTCCTTCGGGTTCCGGTAAGTCTACGGTGTGCCGCCTGGCCGCGCGCTTTTGGGATGCCACCGAAGGCACGGTCACCGTGGGTGGCGTGGATGTTGCGAGCGTGGATCCCGAGGTGCTGCTGCGTGATTACGCCATTGTGTTCCAAGACGTGCTGCTCTTTGACGACACGGTGATGGGAAATATCCGCCTCGGGCGTCGTGATGCCACCGATGAGGAAGTGCTTGCGGCCGCGCGTGCCGCCAACTGCGACGAGTTCGTGAACCGCATGCCGCAGGGCTACGACACCATGATTGGCGAGAACGGCTCCAAGCTGTCCGGCGGCGAGCGCCAGCGCATCTCTATCGCCCGTGCGCTGCTCAAAGATGCGCCTATCGTGCTGTTGGACGAGGCGACGGCGAGCTTGGATGTGGAGAACGAGACCGTGGTGCAACAGGCGCTCTCCCGTCTGCTTGCAGGCAAGACGGTTATCGTTATTGCCCACCGTATGCGTACGGTGGAAAATGCCGACAAAATCGTTGTGCTCAAGGATGGTGTGGTTGCCGAGCAGGGCACTCCGGCACAGCTCAAGGCGGCAGGTGGAGAATTCGCCCGCATGGTTGCGCTGCAAAAGGAAGCGGCTGCCTGGCGGCTATAGGAATGTGACAAAGGGACAATCCCTTTGTCACATTGAGTTCATCCCCATAGTTTCCAAAAAGTTAGCCATTGTTGACCAAATAGTTATACTAAACTATTTTCAAAAGCGTGCTCGAGCAAACTAATGAACTCGGGTGCTAAGGCACCATGCCGCGCTTGTGCGGCAAAAGGGAGAAGCAACATGAAGAAGTCGACGTTTAACACCCTGCTTGTCGGTGGCGGTTTTCTGCTTGGTACGGCCGGCATCAAGCTGCTCACCAGCGCTCCGGTAAAGAACGCCTGCGTGCAGGGCATCGCGTGCGGTATGCGCGTCAAGAACTGCTACCAGGACATGGTCGAGCAGGCCAAGGCCAATGTCGATGACATGGTTGCCGAGGCTGCCTACATCACCCAGAGCGAGGCCGCTGCTGACGAGGCAGCCGAGTAGCGCTCCCAGGCACAAACTATGAGATTCTCGATTATTAGCGAGATCCCCGGCAGGACCCGTCTTCAATTGGCGGGTCCTGTGCCAGAGAGCGATCTCGATGCACTTCTTAAGCTCAGCGGCGATATCGACGGCGTGCACAAGGTGCGCGTCTACGGCCGTATTGGCCAGATGGCGCTCGAATATGACGAGCGATGTCGTGCGAGCGTGCTCGACGCCCTGGGCGCACTCGATGCTCAAGCTATCGCCGATGCCAAGTCGGGCTACGTGATGCAACTCGAGCCGCGCAAGCATAAACTCGTTATGGACCTGGCGACACTCGTCGGTGCCCATTACGCACGTCGTTGGTTCTTGCCGACGCCTCTGCGCGCGGTGTTTGTCGTGGCCGGTTACATGGCATTTTTGCGCGCTGCCCTTCATGAGCTGGCGCAGCCGCGCCTGACCGTTCCCGTGCTCGACGCTTCGGCCATCGGCATTTCGTTCGTCAAGCGTGATGTCGACACCGCGGGCCAGACGATGTTCCTGCTCAACGTGGGCGAGCTGCTCGAGGACTACACCCGCGCCATGAGCGAAAACGAGCTCATCAACTCGCTGCTCGATGTGCCCGACAAGGCGCAAAAGGTTGTCGGCGACACCGAAGTGGGTGTTGCCGCGACCGAGCTCGAGCCCGGCGATCTGGTCGCTGTGCGCACTGGCATGTCCATCTGCATCGACGGCGTGGTTGAGCAGGGGAGCGCCATGGTCAACCAGGCGACCCTGACCGGCGAGCCGCTGGCCGTCGAGCGCAGCGCAGGCGACGACGTATTCGCCGGCACCGTCGTGGAAGACGGCAGCATCTTGGTGCGCGTGCGCGCCAACACGGCACAGACCAAGCTGCGCTCAATCGTCTCGCTCGTGCAGACGGCCGACTCGCTCAAGTCCGAGGGCCAGTCGCATATGGAGGACCTTGCCAACAAGATCGTCCCGTGGAACTTCCTGCTCGCGGGCCTGGTTGCGCTTACCACCCGCAGCCTCATCAAGACCTCGGCGGCGCTGATGGTCGACTACTCGTGCGCACTCAAGCTCACGGGTTCCGTCGCCGTCATGACTGCCATGAGCGACGCCGCCAAGATGGGCGTAATGGTCAAGGGCGCGAAGTACTTTGAGTCGTTTGCCAAGGCCGACACCATTGTGTTTGATAAGACCGGTACGCTCACCGAGGCGCAGCCGCGTCTTGCCTGCGTACTCACCACCGATGGCTGGAGCGAGGACGAGGTCCTGCGCCTTTCCGCTTGCCTGGAGGAGCATTTTCCGCATCCGGTGGCGCGCGCCGTGGTCAATGCGGCACGTGAGCGCGGGCTCGAGCATCGCGAGCGCCACGCCGCCGTCGAGTACATCGTGGCGCACGGCATTGCCTCGTCCATCGAAGGGCGTCGCGCTATCATCGGTTCCGCGCACTTTGTATTTGAGGACGAGGGCGCGCAGCTCGATTCCGACATCAAGGAACGCATTGAGTCCCAGATGCAGGGCCTGTCGCCGCTGTACCTGGCGGTCGATGGCAAGGTCGTCGGCGTGCTCGGTATCGAGGATCCGCTCAAGGCCGGGGTCCGTGAGGCCATCGCCGACTTGCACGCGTTGGGCGTTAAGCACGTGGTCATGCTCACGGGCGACTCGGAGCGCACGGCCGAGCGCATTGCTCGCGAGGCAGGTGTCGACGAGTTTAAGGCCGAGCTGCTGCCCGAGGACAAGTACGCGTATGTTGAGCGGATTAAGCGCGAGGGGCGCCACGTTGCCATGGTGGGCGACGGCGTCAACGATTCGCCGGCGCTCGGTTTGGCCGACGTGGGGCTGGCCATGGGCGGCGGAAGCGACATCGCCAAGGAGGTCGCCGATATCATCCTGACTGACACGGATCTCGCCGCAATCGTGCGTCTACGCCGCATGAGCCAGGGGCTTATCGACCGTCTGACGAGTTCGTATTCCAAGGTGATGCTCACCAACTCGGCGCTCTTGGCACTGGGCATTACCGGCATGATTACTCCGCAGACGTCGTCACTGCTGCACAACGGCTCAACGATCGCCTACAGTCTGGGCAACGCGAAGGCTTACCTGCGTTAGCAGACGTGTTCGCCCACGTTATCTGGCCTGCGCCCAGACGGCATCGGTGTCGTCCGGGCGCAGGTCTTTTGCATTTGATTATTTGCTAGCTTCTCTATATAGTGTTGCTAACGGTGCTAGCAATTGAAGGGAGCGGGATCAACGTGGGTGCTGTTAGCGGCATGGCACAGGTGAACGTTCGCGTGGATCGCCAGGTCAAGAACCGTGCCGAGGAAGCGCTGCAGCTTTCGGGCAGGTCACTGCCCGAGCTCATCAAAAAGGTGGTGGCCAAGGTCGCGCAGGGTGGCGGGCAGTGCGAGGAAGTGCTTGCGGCCGTCGACGACCGGCAGCAGGCCGTCGCGCCCGATACTCCGTTCGCCGCGTCGTGGGCAGTGGCAGACCGGCTTTATGCAGATATGGGCATCGCTGCGTCGCCTGTATCCGACGATCGCGATTGGGACACAATCTATTCCGAAGCCATGGACGAGCGCTATCGCCAAAAGGGGATGATCCTGTGAGCGGGGCTCCCCTCAAAATAATGGTGGATGCCAACGTATGGGTCGATTCGTTTTGCGCCGACCATGCCGAGTCGCTTGCCGCACGCGCGTTTATTGGGCAGGCGACGGAGGCGGGGGCATTGCTGTTCTTTCCGGTGCATATCGCCAAGGACGTGCTGTACGTTGTCCAACACGAACTGAAGCGCAGCGTTCTTGCCAGCGGGGGAGCGCTCGACGAGGCTTCTGCCCGCGCGATTGGCGATGCGGCACTGGCATTTGTTCGGAACATGACCGAAAACGCCACAGCCGTGGGCGCTGATGCATCCGATCTGTGGCTAGCCGACAAATATCTGACGCTCCATCGCGATTACGAGGACAACTTGGTGCTCGCCGCGTGCAAGCGCGCGCAGGTCGATTACTTGGTGACCAACGATCGTAAGCTGCTCGAACATGCCGATCTTGCAGTAAAGACCCCGCGCCAAATGATGCCAATTCTGGCTTTGACCGAACGTGGCGGCGCGGCTATCGGTTGACGCGAACTGTTTGCGGGCCTCTTGGACGACGATGCGCCAAGGGGCCCGCGTCTGCTATTTACAAAAGCTCGGCCTTAATGGCGGGACTTTCTGCGAGCTGCTCGGCTGCCTTTTCGTCTGAGCTGTCGAGTGCTGCCAGACTGCGGTAGACCCACTCGTTGACCTGGGTGTTCTTGACGCCTGCAGTCTGCATAAGGGCACCTACCTCGCGGATTGCTGCGAACAGATCGGCTTTGGGACCCGCGAGCTCGACCTCGATGCCGTGGTAGGCGGCCACGCCGCGGTTCTCACTCACGTGGTCGATAAAGCCCTCGACGGTCTCAAGCTGCTGGGCGAGAGCTGCATCATCGTCAGCGTCCAGCGCAACAAGGGCGTTCGAAACCGTGAGGGCGGGATGTCCGCAGGGGACAAAGCCTTCGATGACATCCATAGCTTCGGTAATGGTTGAGCCCAGGCCTGCGAGGGCATTGACAAGTTGCTGCTTGGTATCCATAACGGTCCTTTCGACGGGTCAATTTTGCTTGGCGAAAATATACGTGACGCGATCGGTAGCAAAAGTGCGAAGTACGGCGCACATTGGGGTCTTCACAGCTCGTGCATAGAACAGCTGTCCGCTTTCAGAACGTGGTAAGATAACACTCCACAAGCGGGGCTCGCCCTGCATGTTCCTTGAAAAGTCGACGGGTGTTGGGCGCTCGTGCCCAATGCCATCCAGACTTTCCCAACATTCGGGGGCGACTGGTTTCGACACGATAGCTCTGAGAGAGGAAGCAAGCCGAGGTCTCCTCGCCTCGTTAAACAGGGGTACCGTCAAATTGAATTGACAACAACTCTTCTTTTGAGCCTATGGCTCTCGCTGCTTAGTTTATAGCGGCGCGTCAACCCGGTGATTTCCCCGACACCGGCGCGACGTCATTTTAGGGGAATGCTCCCGCGCACGTAATCGGTATGGCGCGGGCTAAGACCGAACCGGTTGGGATGCCGCGAGCGTGTCGCTGCGCGCAAAGCGTCCGAGACTAAACCAGTGACTGAGCTTGGAGATGCCAATCAGGGGGCTTTCGTGGACCGGAGTTCGATTCTCCGCGCCTCCACCATAAGTAACAGGCAGGTAGATACTTATATCTACCTGCCTTTTTATTTCTAGTCCGTACCGCGGAGAATCGAACTCTATGCAGGGCGCGAGCGTTAAACAAACGCGGAGCGTTTGTAGCGAGTGGGCGAGGACGCCGGCAGGCGGCCGCAGCCGGGGGGGATTTGCGGAGCAAAATACGTCCCAG
>CABQWP010000043.1 GCA_902467875.1 uncultured Collinsella sp.
AAAGGGCGGAGGCGGGGCATGCCCCGCCTCTTACACCACATCTCTGTGCGCTACCACGTTAGGTTGGCGGCCGAACAGTTCGTCTCAATCTGTAACACCTGGAACCCAAATATCTGGCTTGGTGTTACAGATTGAGATCTTGCAAAAGCCGAGAATGGGCGTTGTCGCCAAAACCTAACGCTTGCGACGCTTGGTCGCGGCGATGCCGGCCGCGGCAACGGTTGCGCCGGCGATGCCCAAGGCGGCGACCGTCATCGCGGTGGAGTCACCCGTGCTGGCGAGCTCCGTGCCGCCGGACTTCTTGTCGTTCTCGCCCTTACCCTTGGACTTGTTCGTCGTCACCGTGGTCGTCGTCGAAGTCGAACCGCCCGCAGGTACCCCGGTGCCGCCAGAGCCATCCGCACCGCCGCCCTGCTCGCCGTCGCCAGGCGTCGGGTCCGGATCGGGCGTCGGATCAGGCGCCGCCTCATCGGTCACCGTAATCGTAATGTTCAGACGCTCGGAATACTCGCTGTACGACATGCCAGGGCGCTGTGCCGCAATGCGCACATACATGTTGCTATCGAGCGCAATGGGCTCGGTGTACTTTACACGGCCTTCGTCACGGCAGGGGCAGGTGTCGTTGGTGGTGTACCAAATCGTCGCGCCATCCTCGGCAGAAAGCTCCAGCTTCGTGCCCTTGGGCACCGTAATGTAGTTCTCCTTGGGCGACCATGCACCAAACGTCGTCGCACCAATCGTCGCCACCGGTCGCGCCGGTCGCACTGCCTCGGCAGACACGCGAACGTCGACCTGCTTGGACAGCGCCGTGCCGCCCACCGCCGCCGTCAACGTCGTCAAACCGGGCAGAGCACCATGCAGCACAAACGTCGCCGCACCGTCCTCGCCCGTCACGGCCTGGGTGGCATCGACAGAGCAGATAGCCGAGGACTCCAGCCCAACACTAACCTTGGCGCCCGCAAACGGCTTGCCCGCCTTATCGGTCACGTGCGCCACCAGCTCAAAGTCACTGCCATCAAGCATGGTCACGGCCTGCTCCACGTTGAGTTTGAGTTTGTCGGCACGAACGCCCACGACAAGCTCGCCACTTGCCCAGCGCGCCACGGCCGTGCCGGCGTAGTTGCGAGCACCGTCGAGCTCAAACGCCACCGTCGAGCCCGCCTCACGCGCATCGGCATAGCGAATACGCAGCACGCGTGACAGCGGCTTGCCATTGGGATCGTCCTGCTTGTCGAGCCACGTATACGTCACGTCGCCCAAGCCCTGCGCGCACAATGCGACCAGGGCATCGTCGCTCGCATCCATATACTGCGCAAACTCAACCTCGATGCAATCGGTATAGGCATGGGCCGAAGCTACCTCGGGCGCCGCCGTCGACACCAAGCCAATGTTCACCTCAGTCTGAATCGGCGGGCCGCGCAGCCAAACCCAACGCGCCTCCTCATACCCGTCCTTGGTCACGCGCACTTGATACCAGCCGGTCGGCGTATTCCAGTTGTACGCACCGTCCGCACCCGTTGCAAGCGGATTGTCCTGCTCATACCCCTCGGCATCCCAACGCACCGCATTGGTACCGGCCGCATCGTCGGCGCTCCACAGCTCAACCGTCGCGCCTTCAACCGTATTGGACAGTAGGCCCTCGTACACCACGCCCGCAGGGTCGGGTGCAGCCTTGGCGGCCACATTGCGATAACGCGCCTCAAAAATCGACTGCATCTTCTCGTCCGAGATCAAGCCGTCCTTGTTGGCCTTGTAGACCTCGGCATCGGTCAGCTCGCCCCAGTTGACCGTAATACGATTCTGGCACGCGCGCTCCACCTGCTCGCAGGCAACATCATAGGCGCATTCGGCATTGGTCAGCTTAATCGCGCGCTCCGAACCTACGCTGGTCGAAGCCGCGTCATAGGCAGCGCCCACCACGGTACCCGCCGAACCGGCCGTCAGCACGCCGGCGATTGTCATAATGGAGCCCACTGCCACATCGGTGCTGTCGTGGCAGAGCTGGCGATACAGCAGATCCTCAAACGCACGCGCCTTCTCCATGACGTCACGCAGCGCGTAAATGCACTTCCAGTCGTCCTCGGTCTTCTCGGGCTTGGCAAGCAAGCGCGTGTGCTGAAGCTCATAGCCCTCGCGCTCGCCCTTCACCTTCTGCATACGGACGTTCACGTTCTCCCAGTTCTTGCTGGCATCGTTCACGCCGTAAATGCCGGTAAAGATGCCGATGCCCTGGGTCGCCGCGGGAAACGCCTGGCCGGCCGCCTTCCACGCATCGGTCTTAAAGACCTGTCCGAACATCTCGCATTCAATCTTATAGCTCTTGAGCGAACGGATCGTGCGGATGAGCTTCATATGGGCGCTCACGTCGCCGTTGCGCTTCCAGGCCATGAGCCATCCGCGCACCTTGGAGTTGTTGAGGCTATGGACCACATTCCAGTTGTCGTACAGGTTGTCCAGAATGTCGCACTGCATGGCGATCGAGTTAAACAGAAGCGCCTGGTTCTTGTTGTTATTGGAGTTCTCGATAAATTCCGACTCGATATAGGCCGTCTGCTCGCCATCGGGCGCGGCGACCTTAAAGCCCTTGACGGTATCGTCATCAGCCGCCTTGTAGCTCAGCGAGCTGCCGAGCACCTGGCCCAAATCGTTAAACCCGCTCGTCGACTGGCCGTTGTACTCGCTGGCCTTAATGCCCGCACACTTGTTGAGCGCCGCAGCGGTTGCGTCATTCCAGCTTCCGTATTGGTTGAGCTGGCCGATACCCATCGACTGGCCCACCAGATCCTCGGCCTGCTGGGCAATAAACTCCGCTCGCGATGCATGGTCGACGAGCTCCTTGATGGCGGCCGCATCCGCAGCGTTCGCGCCCTGGGCCGCCGCGAGTTCCTGATACCAATCCTCGCTGGTGCCGTAAGCATCCTCAAAGATCATCTTGTCCACATTGACGCCATAGCTGTCGCCCTGCTGGGTCAGCAGCGCCGACGACCCGCCGACCGCGGCTTTGAGCTCAGCCGCAAACTGCGCGGCCTCGTCGTTGCCAGCACCATCACCCTCGCCGTCGCTGGCGGCAGGGGCGCGACGAGCCTTACGCGCAGCTCCACCTTGGGCTTCGTCCTCTTTACCGTCCTTGTCCTCTTCGGCAAACGCATCGGCGACCATCTGGTCAATCGCGTCGTTAAAGGCCTCGCCGACATCATTAAACGAGTTATCCATCATATACTCGTGCCACTGCTGCACGGCATTCGAGAACTCCTGCTGGCGCTCCTCGGCCGCGGCGGAATGCTTTTTGGCCGAAGCTTTGGCGTCAAAACTCAGCATGGTCATAAGCTGGGCATTGGAGATGCGGTAGGTCTGCGGCATAAAGATTTGCTCAAAGTTGCCGCAGTTCACATAGGTCGAGTCATTCGCCTTGTTAAACTCGTCGAGCAGCTTAAGGTAACCCTCGTCCACATACTCCGCGACATAGCGCACACGGGTGCCCTCGCGCGACTTTTGAGTCAGAGGAATCGTCACCGTCTTGCCATCCACGCAGTCCACGTACAGGTCGAGCGTGTCGGCGGCCTCTTCGTTTCCCACCTCGAGCGTGATATCGAACGTCCAGTAGGCGTTCTTCTTTTGCGGCAGATGATGGAAGGTCCACAGACTCTTGCCGGTGTCCTTGCCATCCTTGACCAGGTTTTGCGTACCGCCACGATACGTCACATCAAAGTTCCAGACCGAAGCGCCCGGAACATAGCGCACATAGTTGCGAGCCGTCACCTCTGCGGCAGCGGCGGCGACATCGGTCGAGCCCACGCGCGCCTCGAGCGTCACACGCTCGGCGGCAAGCGTATCCTGCGGCAGGTCGTATTCAATCTTGGCACGACCGAGTTTATTGGTCTTGCCGGTGTACTTTGCAGCCGACGAGCCCGTCCCCACGGTGAGCTGCACGCTCTTGCCCGGCACTGCATAAACGTAGGCCACATTGCCCAGCAGGCTGTGAACGTCGGTGTTGTCGACCTCGATGCGCGATCCACTAACCTCGAGTGTGGTGCTTCCCAGCGGCAATGTCACCTCGCCCAGCGTAATGAGCGGCGAGACGGCATAGATGCCCGCGGCCTTAGGCTTAAAGCGCACAAACACATCGGCGCCCATGCCCTTCTTCATATTGAGAACGAGGTTGTCGCCCTCCCAAGTTGTGTTAGCCCACATGGCATCGGAGCAGGCGCCGGCTTCGCGAGCGCCTGCGGACACATCCTCGACGGCATCCTTGGCCAGCGGAATCTCAATCTTGGCAGCCTGGCTGTCCTTGAGCTCGTAATGAATGCGCAGCTCGGTCTCCGCGCCAACGACCGCGGACGAATCAGCGATAACCGAGCCCGCCGTCAGCCCGCGCTCGGCACGATACGTCTCCACGTCAAACGTGGGGACGTCGAGCGTCACGTCGAGCTGCTTGCCGTCCTCAATCTTCACCTGCTTTTGCGCGATATGCTTACCCACGGTCAGCCCTAGGCGGCTAAACGTGGAATAGCTCGTCGCTTGGATGTCGTAGCTCGTCTTGTTAAAGGCGACGATGGTGTACGAACCGGCCTTAAGGCGCGGCGTCTCGGCCTTCATGATAGGCGTGGTGCCATCGTCTTCGTAACCCATCAGATAGGTGACGCCGTCGGCGACCAGCTTGCCGTCGGACGTACGGAACACCAGCACGCGGTTAGCGCCCTGGTAGTCGCCCTTGGTCGCGACCGTCGCCGTGCCCCAGGGCTTCAAGTCGATATCGACCTTGCCGGCCGAGGGCTTCACCGTCGCCGTCGCCCCACCCAGCTTGAGGCTGTCTTTGGGCTCGAGCGTTATCTCCAGATCCTGGTCCGCGTCGGCAATGGCCTGCGACACCACGAGCGCTGTGCCCTGGATACGGAAGTCGTTTTCCTTGTCACCCTTGGCAGGCTTAAGCGTCTTGCCGCCGCTCTTCACCGTCAGATCGATGTTATCGAGACTATCGAGCTCAATGCGTTCGGTCTTATCCTGGCCCACAATCGGTTCAAGATAGCCCACGTTGAGCTCAATCGCGCGCGAAGCCGGAATCTTGGTAAAGTCCTCCGCCTTAATCTCTCCGATATTCCATGTGCCCGTCATCTGGTCGCCCGGGCGCGCCAGCACCATGTCATAGTAACCGCTGAGCGAAATGCGCAGGGTGGCTGCCGTCTTGGAGAGAGCGTCCGCTGTAAAGCTGCCGTCATCGCCAACCGCCAGCGGCGTGGACTGCCCCGCCTGCACGAGCACGGCCGCCGCGCCCTGGGGAAGTTTGCCCGTGATCTGGGCCGCCTCGCCCATCCACTCAAACGTGTAGGCAGGCTTCGAGGAATCGACGGAGTCCTTGCGATCGGCCACGGCATCGGCAAGCTTTTTGACCATCGAGGGGTTGCCAGCCGAATCGGTCGCATAGGCATAGATGGTCTGGCCTTCACTGAAGGGAATCGCATACGTTACGCCATCGATTGTCACGCGCTCATTATAGTCGCCCGGATAGCCCGCCTCACCAAACTGAAGATCGGGGTTCATCACGCGCAGGGCAACGGCATTATGGTTCGTCTCGTTTCCGTATCTCGTGTTCTCAAAAGCTCCCCACTCTATCATTTCCACGCTTTTGGGTAGCACAATCTCTTTGCCGGCAATCGCAGGATCAAGAGAGGCGAACGCGAGCGCCCCGATAGATTTGACACCATCGCCAATCGTCACCGACGACACATGCGAGCACCCGTCAAAGGCATAGCGCTCAATCCGCTCCACCGTGCCCGGCACGTTGATCTGCGTAAAGGTGAGTACCGTTGTGTCCGAGACATAGAACTGCGGTACGCCGCAATAGGCGAAGGCGCGATAGTCGATAGTCTTAATCGAAGGCGGCAGCGTTGCCACCACATTGTCGTCAAGTTGTTCGCAGCCCTCAAAGGCCTGCTCGGGAATCGTGGTAAAGGCCGCGTTGTTGGGCCAGGTCACCGTGTGAAGTGTCTTGCTTCCGGTAAACGCATTCCAGCCCAGTTCCTCAACCGAATCGGGCAGTGCGATTTCCTTGATGCTGCTGCCGCCCAAACCGCCCACAGAGCGGATATGCGAATCGGGGGCAAACGTAATTGATGTGAGCGCAACGTTTCCCATGCCCTTAAGACTCACGACATTTTTGCCGTCGATGGTCGAGGGCACCTCCAACGTGGTAATGCCCGCGTCGCCATACTCGATAGAAATTTCGTTGGTGAGGTTATCGATCGAGAAGTAGTACTGCGCGGGGGTCTGCTCGCCGGCCACGTAGCCATCGTCGTATTCACCCTTTACGCCCGTAGTGCCCTTCGAGGTTGCCCAGAGTCCAAGTTCCTCGTTCCAGGTTGCCTCGGCACCGGAAGCCTCCTCTTGCTTCTGCTGCTCGGCGAGTTCCTTGCCCTCGACAAGATCAGTGGCGAGCGTACCCGCAGGTGTGCTCTCGGTCTGCCCGGCGCCCGTTAGGCCCGCCGCCGATGCAATCTCGGAGGGCGGGGGCGTAGGGGTATCACCGCTATCGAGCACTGTGGGGTCGGCGGCGCCGGCATCGGGCGCGGGGTCGGCGGAAGCAGAGTCTGACGTTTGGGCGTCAGCCGAATCGGCGGGAGCGGCGTCGGCTGCTTGGCCGTTATCCGTCTGCACAAAAGTGCCGTCGGTGTTGAGGGCCTCAGCAAACGCGCCCGCGGGAAACGAACCCGTCACCATCGCGAGGGTCACCGTGGCAACCGTCAGCCGTCGGCAAAGCGCTCGAGCAGTAGTCCACCTCATGGTCGTTCCTTTCCTGCAAACCAAAAGTCATCCAGCGTAATCGTTGTTCAAAAACAAAGCGAACGGTAGGTTCATATATACGAACCTACCGTTCTACCTGCGCAAACCACCGCAAAGGGGACAGGCACCTTTGCGGTGGTTCTGGACTCGGCCGGCCAGTTTGTCTCGATTTGTAACAGTTAGAGGTCAAATTCCCCGCCTGGTGTTACAGATCGAGACATTAGATTGGCGGCCATTCGGTTCATCTCAATCTGTAACATCTAGAGCCGTTTTGGGCAGTTTGGTGTTACAGATCGAGATTTTGCTGAAGCCGAGGATAGGCGCCGTCACCAAAACCTAGCGCTTGCGGCGCTTGGTCGCGGCGATGCCTGCGGCGGCAACGGTTGCGCCGGCGATGCCCAGGGCGGTGACCGTCATCGCGGTGGTGTCGCCCGTGGCGGCCAGGACGGCGGCGGACTTTTTGGCCGGCGTGGCTTTCTCAACCGTCTTGCTCACCGTGGTGGTCGTAGCCGGCTTGGCCGCGGGTTTGGTCTCGGGCTTCACTTCGGGCTTGGTCTCGGGCTTAACCTCAGGCTGCGGTGTCGGCTTGGGATCCGGCGTAGGTTGCGGATCGGGAGTCGGCGTGGCTTCAGGCGTAAAGGTCAGATCGGTGTTGAGCCACAGGGTGTAGATCCAGCCGCTGTCCTCATCGGATACGCTATCCGCGACCTGGTAGCCGCACTCCTGGCCGTTGATCATCAGCTTGGTGTCGGGCGTGAAGTAGAAGCCGCGCGCGGACTTGAGGTAGATGCCGTAGCGATAGGTCACGCCAGGCTTAAAGGCGTCGATGTGATTCGTAATGTTCTGATCCCAGAACTTCTGAGAGTTCACTTCGCTGCCATCGCTGCCCGTCCAGAACTCACACTGAGGAAGGGAGTTGGAGGCCGTCGGAACATTCGCCGTAAAGACCGGCTTGTCGCCCGCCTTAAAGATAGTCGTGGCGCCGTTGATCTCGATAACGTCGATTGCCCGCCATTCATCAATCGGCTGCTCGCACAGCATATTGTCAGTGTGTGGCGCGAAGACGCCGTTGGCGGTCTTGATGTGGTGCGCCCAATGACCGTTGACGTTCATTTCGCAGTCATCAGCCACGGTATTGTCGCCCTTGAGCCTCAGCTCAACGGAATACATGTAGAACTTGCCCTCTTCGAAGTGGTCGATCTTCTTCATGCCCGGCGTGTACATTGCGGGATCGGAATACCAGAAGGCAACGGGCTTGAGCTCCGCAGGGTCGCTGCCATCCATCTCTTCCCAGCACTCATAGGCGATCTCATACTTATCGGCATCGGCGGCAGGAATCGTCGCGGTCGCACGCGGCGCCTCGCCGGGCGCATAATCGGTTTTCACATCGTTGACGTTTAGATTCTCAAGAGCTTCGTTTTCCGACGAAGCAGGCATCGTAATTGTTTTAATAGCAGGGACATACAGGAATTCTCCGCTTAGACTCGACTTTACGGTTTCCCCGTTTACGGTAACAACGGTTTCATCGCTGAAGGAATATCCGTCTTTTGGCTTCAGCATAAGAGAATACACGTACTCTTTCCCGCTTTTAAACTTTGTAATAGTCGGCAGGGAACCATGTGAGCCGTTATCGGAATACCAGGCAGCAACGGGTTCGTTGTTTTCAAATTCCTGCCAGCATTCATAAGCGATTTCGTATTTATCTGCATCGTAGTTAGGGACACCTGCCGTCGCCTGCGGACCAGTATCCAGCTGCCAATTGAAGTTCGTATTCTGAACATTGGCAAAGGAGATGGATTCCGATTCTGATTCCGCTGCCGGGATAACAAGGCACGCCCTCTCGTAGACATGGGTGCGGGTGTAGTAGTCATCCCGGATCTCGTTAATAGTGGGTTTCCCGGTCGCCTCGGTATCTCCTTTAAAGGCGTCGTCCGGATCACCGATGATGATATTCCCGGGCTCTGTACCCGTATACGTAAGCTTGGATCCATCATAGGTGGTCGTCATCTTGGACTTATTCTCCTTGTACTCCGTAAAGTACTTCTGCTCCTCCTTCTGTCTCTGAATCTTGCTGATATCCAGGGTAAGCGTTGTTTTATTGCTCGCACTGTCATACGCCGCATGGACGATCAAGTCCCCCAGGCCGATAAAAGTCAAAGCGCTACCATCGAGAGCAGACTGGTCTCCATCTACAAGGGCAATCCCCTTCACATACTCAATCGTTTCTTCTTTCTTGATGTCGGTGTAATTGTTCCGCACCGTAATATTGACCCTAACGCCGCTGCCGCCAACAACATCGGTCACACCGCAGGGCATGATGGCGTCATTCGCCGGCGTGGCGGCGTTGTCGCTGGGAGTATTTTGTTCAGCGGGTGCCGCATCGTTGGATTCATCGGTGGCGCCAGTCGGGGCCGTCTGCTGAGGCTCAGCGGTGGCTTGCGCCGCCGGAGCAGCATCGGCTGCAGGCACGGTCGAAGCGGCTGGTGCGGTCGTTGCGGCCGTATCCTCCGCAACCGTCGGCGTCACCGGAGCCGCGGCAACTTCATCCGTCCCAGCGGCGGGATCGGCGCATTCCGTCGCCAGCGCCACGCTCGGCAGCAGCAGCTGGCCGACCATAAGCGCACACGCGCCGGCGCAAGCTATTTTGGCACCCACACAACACCGGGTACCGTGAACCAGCGAGCAGGTGCGCTCACGCTGAGTTTGCTTATCAAAGTGGCTTCCGCACATAACGCCCTCCTTGGTCGTAGGGACACCACCACAAAGGTGCCTGTCCCCTTTGTGGTGGTCCTGTACCACCAAGATGTGTCAAATGACTCCGTATGCCTAGGTTCGTAGATGTGAACCTAGGCCTCTACCTGCGGTTTAATTCAATATGATTTCACCATCGCCACACTCGTCCCGGGAACGCTACAATCGAGGACACGATCATTCGTCCACCCAAAGGACTGTCCTTGAACCTGAGCAAGCCTAAAATTAACGCGCTTTTGGCACTCGCGCTCTTTACCTTCGTCTTCCTTGCCGCCGAGTTTCGCTTCGATATCAATATCGGGCTACTCGCCGGCGCCGAGCGCGTTGTGCTCGCACAGGGCCTTATCCTTGGCGCCAGCGTGATCGGCTTTATCGGATACGCTCCGTTGCTTGATCATGCGCAGCGCAAAGGCCAGCCTCAGGCAGTTGTCAGTGCCGCCGTCCCTATCGCCATCTTGGGGCTGATTCAGATCCAGTCCCCCACGGCCCCGCTTGCCCTCGAGATTCTGGGCTGCCTCGCATTCCTCGGACTCGGCCTGTTAGGCGCCGCAGCGCACCACGCCTTTTCGTTGGCATTCCAAGATGATCCCAAGCTCGCCACCGGTGCGGGAGCGGCCTATGCCGCGGGCATCCTGATGCAGTTCGCCGTCAACCTGCTCAATTGCGGTGGCATCGTCGAGCTCATCGTCCTTGGCGCAGCGACTATCGCCATCTCCGCCCTCAGCGTCGTTCCCCAAAAGGCCGCCGAGAGCTCCAACTCCGCCATCAATCCCTTTATTGAGCCCTCTCATGCCCTCGCCAAACAGTCATGCTGGAGCATCGCGCTCGTCATGATTCTTGCCTGCTTGTTCTCGACCCTCGACAACGTGGTCACACTCTCCAACGCCCACGGCACCATTGCCGTGCAAACCTGGCCGCGCCTCTTTTTGGCGGCAAGCGGCCTTGCCGCCGGTCTTATCTTTGACCTTGCCGAGCGCCGCTACATGGGACTTGTCATGCTCGGCATCGCCGTGCTCTCGACCATTTCCATCCTGGCCGTGGAGGCCGGCGCCGATCCCAACCTGGGCCTTGTCGTCTTTTATCTGAGTTCGGGCTTTTTTGTCACGTTCTTTACCGCCACCTTTACACAGCTGGCACCGCGCATGCATGCGCCCGCCCTCTGGGCCGGCATGGGACGCGCCGCCAACAATGTATGCGCATTCACTACATCGGGCCTCTCGCTGGCGCTCGTAACCTCGGACAACGTTGCCCTCATTATGATCGGCGCGCCCGTTTTGCTCGTCGCCGCCTGCGCGGCATTCGTGGCAGCCGGCCTGTTTCGCCTGCCCCAAACCGAGCAGGAGCGCGAGCGCGAGCAACTGGCAAAAGAAGCACTCACCGCCCCCACCATCGAAGAGCAACGCCAGGCCTTCATCGCCGACCACGCTCTCACCCCGCGCGAAGTCGACGTGCTCATAGCCGTGACCCAGGATGAACGCCCGCTCAAGCAGGTCGCCGAGGAACTCGGCATCTCGATGCGCATGGTACAGCGCCACCTGAGCTCTATCTACCAAAAGACCGACACGCAGACGCGCGCCGGTCTCGCCAAAGCCTTCCCCTCTGCCTAAAACAAAAACCACCACAAAGGCCCCCTTTGCGGTGGTTTGAGCGGAGCAGAAGGCCACTCTGCCAGTTTGTCTCAGTCTGTAACAGATAGGCCCCTAAAAGCAGGCTTATTGTTACAGATCGAGACAGTAAAGGGACACGAAGCGATCCTTCGCAGCAACGACCCTCTAGTAAAGCGATGCGACATATCGGCCAAAGCCTGGCAATGCAAACTCAAAACGTCCTTGTAGAGGCTCTTCAATTACCCCAGCCTCTACCAGACGCTTTTTATACGTTGAAATCGAACCGGAACTCTTCTTAAGCCTCGCTGCCAGCTCTTGCCTGGTCGTCGTCCCAACCGGATTCATTGCACGAAGAAATTCAAGGTCCCCTCGTGAAAGTTCCGCCGCTGTTGAAGCGAAAACTCGCGATTCCAGCTCCTCTTGCGCAAGTTTCGCGCCTCGTTCGACATCCTCAATAGAAACCTCGGAGGCTTGGCGCGAAGCATTCCATGCCCGATACCCCACCAACTGGAACATAAATGGAAAGCCATCGATCGCCTTGGCAGCGAGGTCAATCGCCTCATCAGAAATCGTCTTGCCGCCGTCCTCAATCGTTAGTCGAAACGCTTCTTTTACCTCAGTCGGTGAAATTGATCCCAGCGAATGTTGAGCCGCGCGACGAAGAAACGATGTCGATTTCCCCGTCAGCAGCGCCAGCACGCGAAACGGCAGCCCCGCCATAAGCAAAGCTACCTTTTTATTCTCGCTTACAAAGTGCTGGTAGGTAGTAACAAGCTCCGTCATTTGCGCAAACGATACATCCACTTCGTCAACGGCGATAAGCACCCCGGTGTCAGTCGCTTCAAGCTGAGCAAACAAAGCGTTCATCTTAGTACGCCAGTTAGCGCCCTCAAATTCAACATCGATGTTTTCCCAGCTCATGCTTCCTACGTGGGCAATGCCGACACTGTTCACACGCCTAGAAGCGGGCTTTTCGATCAGATGGGCGGCTGATTCGTTGAGGCGCTGCAAAATGTCTTCGAGCATCCCCTCCGAGGCCGTCACATTCGCTGTAATCCAGCCCTCTTGCTGGGCGCGGTACGACAGATATGCCAAAAGCGCCGTTTTACCTGTACCACGTGCACCATAGAAAACCGAGCAAAGATTGGGATCGGAGTCGTCATTTTCAAACGCCAGCACCATATCATCGATGATTTGCTCACGGCCGGCCATATACGCCGGTACACGTCCGAACATCGGCGTGAATGGATTTGCCTGCCTGTACGCCGTCGGTGCCGCCATAAAGCCTCCCTTGAACTCATACAACTTAATTATGCCCCTACAATCTTTAAGTATTTTGAGCATCTTTGAGTTTTTTGAGCATCTTTGAGTTCTTTGAGTGATCGGCCCCCGCAGAACCAGTTGACTTTCTCCGCCTAAAACAAAAACCACCACAAAGGTGCCTGTCCCCTTTGTGGTGGTTTTTGATCGGTTAGCCTTCGAGCTGCGCCACTTTGTAGCGGTAGGCGGCGGCGATGACGTCTTTACAACCCTCGCGGCCCAGCTTGGCGCGGTTGACGACGATGTCCTTGCCGCTCGTCATCTTCCACTTGCCGGCGCTGTAGCGCTTGTAGAATGCCTCGCGCGCCTTCTGCTGCTGTTTAACTAGCTTGGCGCCCTTCTTTTTGTTGAGGCCGCGCTTTTTGCGCACGATCTCGACGCGGTCCTCAAAGGGAGCGGTCACCAATACGGCAATGTGGTTGGGGTTGTTACGCAGCAGGTAATCGGACAGGCGGCCTTCGATAATGCAGCTCTCGGTCTCACCCAGATCCAAAATCACCTGGCTCATCTTTTGGAACAACTTGTCCGAGTACGAACGCGCATCGTAACGGTCGGGCAGAAAAGCCATGTTCTCCACGGCCAGGCGCTCGTCGTAAGCGGCCATCTTGTCGAGCGACTCGCCCGCGCGCAGCGAAGCACGCACCAGCAGCTCGTTATCGTACAGCGGAATCCCCAACTCGTTGGCGAGGATGCGTCCGATCTCGTGGCCCTCGGCACCAAAGTCGCGCGCGATGGTAATGACCACGGGGCTCTTTTTGTTCTCCAGATCGCTCATCGCGATTCCTTTCTAACAAATGAGAAATAGGCGATTCCTGATTCTCATTTTGTCACTTACGACCGTCCTGGTTTCCCAAGTGCGGCAGATTGCCCCGAAAGAGGAGCGCCGCGTACTAAATGTACGCAAGCGACGATTGAGGGGCAAGATGCCGTGCTTGGGGAAGCAGGACTACGCTGCCACAATACGGCGTTGATATGCTCGGACCAGCAACGAGATACCAAAGTTGAGCACAAAGTACATCGCAAACACCAGGCCGTAGAGCATAAGCACCTGCGACAGGTCGATCGCGTGAGCCATCACAACGTTTGCCGTGTACATGAGCTCGGCCACGTTAATGCCCGAAAGATACGAGCTGTCCTTAATGACGGTCGTGCACTGGCTAAACAGCGCCGGAATGATCGTCTTAAACGTCTGCGGCAGAATGATATAGCGCATGGTGGCAAAGAAGCCGAAGCCCTGGCTCTGCGCCGCCTCAAACTGGCCGCGCGGAATCGAGTTGAGGCCGCCACGCACAATCTCGGCCATAACAGCGCTGGTAAACAGCGTAAAGGCGATGGTCGAAATCACAATGTCCAAACCCTGCACCGTAAAGTAGATAAACAGAATCCACAGCAGGTTTGGCGTACAGCGGAACAGCTCGATATAGGCGCTCACCAAAATACGGAACGGGCGGGGCGCATAGCTTTTAACGAGCGCCAGCACCGTGCCAAAGATGAGCGAGAAAAAGATCGACAGCGCCGAGATCTCGATCGTCTTAACAAAGCCGCCCCAAATGTAGAGCAGGTTGGTCGCGTTGAAGATTTCCATGCGCTAGGCCTCCTCTACGTTGTCGAGTCCCAGCTCGGCCAGGCTCACGCCGCGCGGACGCTCCTTGGAGCGGCGCTCGAGCCACTGCACCAGCATGGCGAGCGGAAAGCAGATGATGAAGTACATAAGGCAGCAGACGATGTATCCCTGCAGGTAACCGTACAGACTCACAAAGTTGTCGGAACGGTACATAAGGTCGCCGCCGGCCACAAGCGCCAGCACCGACGTGTTCTTGACCAGGTTGAGCGCCTGGTTACACAGCGGCGGCAGAATAATCTTGAATGTCTGGGGCAGCACGATGTACCAGTACGCCTGCGCACGGGTGAAGCCCTGGCTCTGGGCCGCCTCCATCTGACCGCGCGGAACCGCCTCGATACCAGTGCGGATGACCTCCGAAATGTAGGCCGCGTGATACAGGCCCACACCCAAGAAGCCCAGCACGAACGGCGCGATGCGCACCGGCTGGTCGGCACCGGTTATGGCCTGCAAAAACTGCGGACCAGCCATGTACATAAAGAGCACCTGCACGGGCAACGGGGTGTTCTGGTAAAACTCCACATACACACGGCTTATGGCGCGCAGCACGCGCGAGCGAGTGGTAGAGAACACGCCCAGCAGCGTGCCCAGCACCAGCGATAGCAGCAGGCCGGCAACGACCACCTGCAGCGTCACGCCAAAGCCCTCCCAGAAGGGCCCCATGTTTTGAAATGTCGTCGACCAGCGGTCGGCGTCAAACAATCCTTCGAGCATTTGATTCCTTCCTTGGACGATGCGCCTATACAAGACCCCAGGTCTTGACCTCTTGGTCGAGCCAGCCATCGGCCAGGCGATCGCAAACTACCTGATCGACCACAGCCGAAAGGTCGCAGCCCTTCTTGGTCGCCACGCCGTAGCCCTGCTCGCCAAACTTGACCTCGGGCTGCAGCAGCTCAACGGTCTCGTTCATGTAACCGGCCAGCGTGGAGCGGTCCATGGCAAAGACGTCGATATTGCCGGCGTCGAGCGAACTCTTGATGATGGGATAGCCGCTAAAGGCCCTAAACTCGGGCTTGCAGCTAAAGCCATTGTCCTTGATCATCTGCTCGATCAGGCCCTGCGTGGTGGCACCCTGGCTCACGCCAATAACCTTGCCGTCCAGGTCCTCAATCGAGGTAAAGCCCGAACGTTTCTTGACCATGAGTCCCACGTAGTCGGTGCGGTACGGCGTCGAAAAATCCCAGCTCTTCTTGCGCTCGTCGGTGATGGTGTAGGTCGCCGCGACCACGTCGAGCTGGCCGTTATCGATCAGTGGGCCGCGCGTCTTGGGCGTTACGTCGGTAAACTCGACAAGCTCCTGGGCGCGGGCCTCCTTGTAGCTCACGCCGAAGACGGCAGCGGCGATCTGGTAGCACAAATCGACTTCCATGCCCTCAAAGCGGCCCTTGGCGGTGTCGTAATAGCCGTAGCCGGGAACATCCTTCTTAACGCCGGCATTCAGATGGCCACGCGACTTAATGGCCGCAAGCTTGGACCCCTTGTCGGAGCCCTCGCCACTGGTGGAGTTGCCACAACCGGTAAGCGCGGTCCCCGTCAACGCGAGCATGCCGGCGCCCGCCAGCTGCAAAAAGTGACGGCGCGACACGGCCGCCCTCGTCATATCCGTCATGTCCATCACCGCGCCTAGTGCAGAATCTTGGACAGGAACTCGCGGCAGCGCGGGTTCTCGGGGTTATCGAAGAAGTGCTCGGGCGTGCCCTCCTCCAAAATGCGGCCGTCCTCCATAAAGATGACGCGGTCGGCCACCTGGCGTGCAAAGCCCATCTCGTGCGTCACGCAGATCATGGTGATATCTTCCTGCGCAAGCTCGATCATAACGTCCAGAACCTCCTGGACCATCTCGGGGTCGAGTGCCGAGGTCGGTTCGTCAAACAGGATGATGGGCTGCTTGGTGCACAGGGCACGGGCGATGGCGATGCGCTGCTGCTGACCACCCGAGAGATTCTGCGGATACTCGCCGGCCTTATGCGCCATGCCGACGCGCTTGAGCGCAGCGATGGCGATCTCGGTCGCCTCCTCCTTGCTCTTCTTTTGCAGTTTGATGGGCGCGAGCGTCAGGTTGCCCAGCACCGTCATGTTGGGATACAGGTTGAACTGCTGAAACACCATAGAGCTATACTTGCGAGCCATCTCCAGGTGATTCTTTTTGGTGAGCGGCGTACCGTCGATGACGACCTCGCCCGACGTGGGCTCCTCCAGATAATCGACGCAACGGATGAGCGTCGACTTACCCGAACCGGAAGGCCCGATCATTACGAGCTTCTCGCCGCGCTTGACGGTGAGATTGATATCTTTGAGCACATGCAGGTCGCCAAAGTACTTGTTGAGATGCTTGATCTCGATCATGTCTGCCATGAATGTCCCTTCCCTGCGTTTACACGAGTTGAACTATTGTACGGAAAGAACCGCGTTTCCGCAGCCCACACTACATTCCCGTAAAGAACCCGCAACCTTTAACCCACTCATTGGGGACGGGCTTAAATGAGTACCCGCTCATTGGGCACTCATTTAAGCCCGTCCCCAATGATTGCCCAGCCCAGCAAAAAGGGGCGCGACCGCAATGGTCACGTCCCCTTAACATCAACTATGTACCGCTCGGCCCTTAAGCCAGCTTTGCTCCGACGATCTTTGCCGCGGCAGGCTTATCGAAGTTGCCGCCGGTGGCCTTGCCGAGTGCTCCCATGACCTGGCCCATCTGCTTCTTGGAAGTAGCGCCCAGCTCGGCGATGACCTGCTCGATCAGGGCCTCGAGCTCCTCGCCCGAAACCTGCGCGGGCAGCAGGCTCTCCAGAATCTTGACCTGCTCGGTCAGGTTGTCGGTACGCTCCTGGTCGGTGCCGGCCTTGATGGACATCTCCAGCGTCTCGCTCGTCTGCTTGATCAGACGCTTGATCATGCTGTTGACGTCTTCCTCGGTCACATCGCGGCGCTCGTTAACCTCGATATTCTTCACCTCGGCCTTGACCTGGCGAATGATGGACAGGCGAACCTTGTCCTTGGCCTTCATGGCCGCGATCATTTCTTTCTGCAGCTCTTCGTTGGTCATCTGCAAATCCTCTCTAATAGCGTGGGCGGCACTCACGCGAGCACCGCCCCATGGTTACTCAGTCTTCGACGAATCGTCGGTCGAACTCTTGGTGACGCCCTTCAGACTCACGTTATAGGGTACGTCCTTGGGCATGGGGTTGACGGTGATGTCGGCATCCTTCTTGTACTGCTCCAGCCACTCGCTGTACGCGGTGCTGGCCGCTTGCGTCTTCACCACGTTGGAGACGTACTTTTTGATGTCCTTGGGCACCTGGTTGATGTCATCAACCTGATTATCGACATGGAAGTAGTCGGTGCACTTGATGATGTGGTAGCCATAGGTCGACTCGACGACTTCGCTCACGTCGCCCTTGTTGAGTCCCTCGAGCGCCGTCTGGTAGCTGTCGACGAAAGTGGTGAGCTTATCCCAGCCCACATCGCCCTTCTTCTCCTTGGAACCGGTGTCCTCGGAGTACTGCTCAACGGCGTCCTCAAAGCTCAGCTCACCGGAGTTGATCTTGTCCAGGCACTCCTGCGCCTTGGCCTTGGCGGCAGCCTTGTCCTCGTCGGAAGCGTCAGAATCAACCTTGATCAGGATGTTCGACGAGCGGCGGGCGTCGTTGTAGCTGGACAGGTTTTCGTTGATGTAATCGACAATCTCGCTGTCCTTGGGCTTGCTCGTGGGCGCGACGGCATCCTTGAGTTTCTGCTGCGCCAGACTCTCCTTGAGTGAGTCCTTGTAGGTGTCCTCGGTATAGCCGTAGGTCTTGAGGGTCTTCTTAAAGGCCTTGGCGCCGCCCGCGCTCTTGCACGCGTCCTTCCAAGCCTTCTCGACCTCCTCGTCAGACACCGTCACGCCGTTCTCCTTCTGTGCCTGTTGAAGCAGAATCTGCTGCGTGTAGGAGTCGATGAGTTGCTTGCGGTACTTCTTGGGCGTGAGGTCGTTGTCAACCAGATACTGCGCCCAATCCTTATCCTTGGTGTAGCCGTAGGACGTGCGCATGCTCATGATCTGCTTGGTCACGGTGTCCTCGGTGAGGTTGGTGCCGTTGATAGTTGCAGCAACACCGCCGGTCAGCTTGTAGCCCGAGGCGTCCTCGGCCTGCGACATAAGGCCGGAGCACGCCATCGCCGAGACGGAAAGCAGCATCGCCAGCACGCCGATGACCACCAGGACGATCTTGACGGTCTTAGACACGTACGTCTTGCGCTGCTTCTTGCGAGAGCTGGAGGCAGCGCGAGCCTGCTGCTCGGG
>CABQWP010000044.1 GCA_902467875.1 uncultured Collinsella sp.
TCAGGCCGGAGGACGATGGCGGGGTTCGGACGCTCGCCGCCCTGAGGAACGAGGTCGAGGCCGCGGCGGAGGCCCGGGCGGACCTGCTCTCCGAGTACAGGGCCGCCGTGGATGCCAGCCCGATCGCCGCGGAGGTGGCCGCCCTCCAGTCGATCAAGGGCTGCGCCTTCGCGCTGGCCGCGGCCTTCTCGGCCGAGGTCGGCGACTTCACGAGGTTCCGTTCCGGAAGGCAGGTCACGGCCTATTTCGGCCTCGCGCCGAGTCAGAGGTCGAGTGGCGACTCCGTGCGGCTCGGAGGCATCAGCGGTGCGGGCAACGCGCTCGTGAGGAAGCTGGCCGTTGAGGGTTCATGGTGCTACGCCGCGGCACGGCACCAGCCGAAGCTCATGCCAAGGGACACGGGCGTGCCCCTCGAGATAAGGATGCACGGGAGGAAGGGGTCCGAGCGGCTCCTGCGGCGGCGCGAGGAGATGCTCGCCCGCGGCATGCCCGCGGCGAAGGCCAACGCGGCCACCGCGGCCGAGCTCGTGAGGTGGCTCTGGGCCCTCGGCATGATGTGCCGGGAGGGCGCGGAATAGACATAGCCCCCGTCCCGGCGAGCCGGGCGGCCTTCGGGGATACCCCCTATTTCGCTGTGCGCGCGGAGCCCTCCGCATGCGCCTCGACAGACTTGGGGAACCCCGCCGAAGGAATGGAGTGCGGGCCGGCAGAACGGTATCCGCGGATATGAGACTGAGCCGAAGGCGTCGATGACATGCCGGGGGCGGACCGGGACGGGTTAACGGCAGGCCCCGCCGACCGATTGCAAGCGGTCGGCGGGGCCATTGTGGCTCTTGACAGCGGATTGGGTCATATGAGCGAAAGCCCGCCAGAGAGAGCAAGGTGCCATGAAACAAGGTGGCATTGACCTTTTGGTCATGCCACCGAAGTTGAAAGGCAGATTGCCGCTCTGGCGGGCTTGCAGCGTCGACTGGTTACGCGGTTTGGTAAAACCGCGTAACTATAGTTCGAGTTCGTTGAGACGCAGGATTGCCACGATGTAAATCTTGAGTGCTTGCTTGAGCTGCTCTTCGTTGGCGCACTCGTTGGGACCGTGCATCTGGCCGCCCCACTCGGGCAGCTCAAGGCCGGTCTCTTCGGGGCCAAACGAGACGGCGCGGGCAAAGTTGCGTGCGTACGTGCCACCGCCCATGGCAAAGGGTTCGGCATGCTTGCCGGTGAACTCGTTATAGGTATCGATAAGCGCCTTCACGGCCGGATCATCGGCAGAGACCGAGAACGGCACCTTCGCGCGACCCAGCTGGCACGTCACGCCGAAACGGCCCACGAGCGGATCGAGCTGCTCGCGGATGGTATCGGCACTCGTGCTGTCGGGGAAGCGCACGTCGATGACCTGCTCGATATGGCCATCCGCCACGCGGATGACGCCGGCGTTGCAGGTAAGCGGGCCAAACGCCGGACTCGTCGCATCGATACCCAGGCCGCGGCCATAGGCGTCCGCATGCACAAAGGCCAAAAACTTGACAAACTCGTGCTCGGCGGGCGTCAACAGGCGCTTGTCACGGGCGCCAAACGCGTCCTCGGCCTCGCGCAGATACGCCACGATCAGGCCGACGGCATTGATCGTCCCCTCGGGCATCGAGGCATGACCGCCAATGCCGTGGGCAAAAATCTGCGCATGCCCGTTATCGAGTGTCGTGATCTCAAGGCGATCGGCGTTCTCGACCGGCGCCGGCAGCTCATCGGCGGCAATCGCGAGCTCGCAGATGGACTGCGACGGAATGGCGTTGCTCGCCTCGGCGCCGCTCCACGACACGATGCGCCCGCCGTCGATCTTGGAGCTCACGAACGTCGCCCCAAACTGGCCCTTCTCGGCATTGCAGACCGGGAACTCGGCATCGGGCGTAAACAAAAAGTCGGGGTCTGCGTGGTTCTCCAGATAATGGTGAACGTCGGACATGCCCACTTCCTCATCGCAGCCCAGCAGCGCGCGGAAAGCATAGCGCGGGGTAATGCCGTGCTTGAGCAGATAAGCGCCGGCGTAGAGCGACAGCACCGCCGGACCCTTGTCGTCAATCACGCCGCGACCGAGCAGCCAGCCCTCGCGGCGCTCCATCGCAAACGGGTCGGTGTTCCAACCGGGGCCAGCGGGAACCACGTCCACGTGGCAGATAGTCGCGAGCTGCTTGTCGCCGCGACCCGGGATATCGGCGATTCCCACATAGCCCCCGTCGTCGCTCGTCTGATAGCCGAGCTTTTGCGCAATGCCGAGCGCGCAATCGAGCGCGTCACGGACCGGGCGGCCAAACGGCGCACCGGGCTCCGCATCGGCAGCAACGGCCACGGACGGATAGCTCACCAGTTGTTCGATATCGGCAACGACATCCTCCCAGACCTCGTCGACATACTCGGCAACGCTCTGCTCCACCTGATTCATGGACGACCTCCTTACCAATGAGCGACGGGTACGCCCGCCCCTCACATTATGTCTATTAGATAGCGAAAAGTTTAGCAAGCTCGGCCACCGAGTGCACCACCGCATCGGCGCCCGCGGCCTCGTGCTCCCCCGGCGCTGCCGCGCCCGAATAGATGCCGATGCACGGCACGCCCATCGCGTGCGCGCCCTCCACATCGTTAAAGCGATCGCCGATCATCACGGCATCGTCGGCCGTCGCGCCGAGCGCCGCCAGGGCATCGCGAACCGAATCGGCCTTGGTCTCGCGTCCCTGCGGCGGATTCATGCCAACCACCGCCTCAAACTGCGAAAGCCCCAGCTCGCCCACCATGTCAATGCACTTTGCCTCCATGCGTGACGTCGCCACGGCCAAGCGATGCCCCTGCGCGACAAGGCCATCGAGCAGCTCGGGGATTCCATCGAACACGGGATACTCTTCCGGTCCCAGCTCATCAAAAAAGGCACGGTACTCGTCGGCCACCACAAGCGACTCCTCGCGCGTAAAGCCGTAAAAGTCGTGGAAGCTCTTCCACAGCGGAGGCCCGATCATGCGACGCAGGTCACCCATCTGCGCCTCCGAAAACCCGCGCGCGGCCAACGTCTTGCGCGTCGAGGTCATCACCGCTCGACCCGTATCTGCCACCGTGCCATCGAAATCAAACAGCACGACCGGCCACTTGCATATCTCCAGCGCCTCCATCGGCATCCCTCTTCCCCAGTTGACGATTTCCACACCGACACTTCAAACTGTTGACTATTCAACAATTAAACCTATAAATGTGGAACGACTCCACTATACTTGTCGCACTTTGCTCTCAGAAGGCGGCGCTGCCGCGCCCCAACGAAAGGTGCAATTATGTCTTTTGCCATCATAACCGACTCCACGTCGGACATCTCCCCCGCCCGCGCCCAAGAGCTCGGCATTTACGTCATTCCGCTGCATGTGATTATCGAAGGCGAGGACCTGCTCGACCAGGTACAGATCACCGCCCAGGAGTACGTCGCCCGCATGGCCGGCTCCGAGCAGCTGCCGCATACCTCGCAGCCGAGTGCCGGCGAGTTCAAGGCGCTGTTTGACCGCGTGCGCGCCGATGGCCACGACAGCGCCATCTTTATCTCGCTATGCAGCGAGTGGTCCGCCTGCTATGCCAACGCCAGCCTGACGGCCGAGACCCACGAGCTCGACGTGCGCTGCATCGATTCGCGCACCGGTTCGGGTGCCGAAGGCCTGCTGGTGGAGTACGCGCTCGCCATGCGCGAGGACGGTCGCAGCCTGGACGAGACCGAGGCGCAGATCCGCGCGACGCTGCCCGACGCCCACCTGCTGCTGATTCCCCGCACGATCGAGAACCTGGTCAAGAACGGCCGCGCACCTAAACTCGCCGGCCAGCTCACGCAGATGCTCAACATTCGCCTGGCCGTTTCGCCGGAGTGGAAATCGGGCGAGATCAAGGCCATCAAAAAGGGCCGCGGCGCCAAGCGCATCGTTGCCAACACCATGGCCGATTGCCTCGCGTTTTTGGACGAGCACCCGGGCTCAAGCGTGCGCGTGCTCACGACCGGCGCCGCCGAGGAGCAGGAGCTCGTCAGCCAAGCACTCGCAGGCCAAGACTATGTAGACGCCGGCACCGGCCCCATCGGCTGCACCATCGCCACCCATGTAGGCGTCGACGCCATCGCCATCAGCTACTGCCCCTGCTACCAGCCCATCCACTAGGGGCACCTTTACCGCTTGCGGTGGAATAGGGGCTGTTTTGGCTTATTAGCCGCCAATCAATCCCTATTCCACCGCAACTTAGAAATCGGCGATCAGCCCTGCGGGCCCTGGAACAGTTCCTCATGCGAGCCCATTCTGACCAGTCGGAGCACAGGATTCGTCTTATGCGGCAAGTACAGAACGACCACATCGACCAAGCCATCGGATAGGTGGAAATCGATGTGGCCGTTGTAGTTTCCGCCCGGGTTTGAGAGCTCGTGGGCGCCATACTCCGCCGGAAGTGACCCATGAGCCACAAGCTCTGCAACCGCCGCTTTAAACTCACTTTTTAGCTGCGGATGCATGCGCATCGTTCGTTTGTAGTCCACCTTAAATTGAGCCTCGACTTTAATCTCGAACATCGCTATTCCTCATCGAGGAATGACATAAGCTCATCAGCGTTATTGAATGACAGGCTATCGTCCGGCAAAATCCCCAACTCATGAGCCTCGGCAATCACCATGGCGCGCCTCGTCGCCTCGTTGGGCACCTCCGCCCTTCCTACAATCTCAAAAGGAATCTTTCGCTGATTTACAAGCTGCCGAACGGCAAGATTGAGATACGAATTGAGGCTGAGGCCGACCGAATCCAAGAACTCAGTCGCCTGCTCCTTGAGCCCCTCTTCGATGCGAACCGTCGTAGGCTTAACCGTTGCAGCAGACATACGCGACCTCCTAGCCTCGTCTTTTGCATCAGTATACCCAGTTTAGATGGCAGACTGATGTTAAATAGCATCAATCTGCCGTTTTCATTACTACAACGACAGGCACCTCGCCCTACACCAGCCCGCTGAGCGCAATGTCGACGGCCTCGTTGAGGTCGTCGGTGATGTGCACCAGTTCCGGATCGAGCGGGCTGATCATACCGGCGTCCATCACCGGACCGTTAAGCCAGTCGAATAGGCCCTGCCAGTACTCGCTGCCCACCAGCACGAGCGGCATGCGCTTGACCTTGTGCGTTTGCACCAGCGTGAGCACCTCGAACATCTCGTCGAGCGTGCCAAACCCGCCGGGAAACACAATAGCGCCCGAGCTGTATTTGACGAACATGGTCTTGCGCACAAAGAAGTAGCGGAAGTCCATACCGAGGTTCACGTATTTGTTGAGCCCCTGCTCGTGCGGCAGCTCAATGCCCAAACCAACTGACTTGCCGTTGACGCTCGCCGCTCCCCTGTTGGCCGCCTCCATGATGCCGGGGCCGCCACCGGTGATAACCGCCACGCCGCGCTGGGCAATCTTACGCCCGACGGTGCGCGCCGCCTTGTAGAGCGTATCGGTCTTGGGCGTGCGGGCGCTACCGAAGATGGTCACCGCAGGTCCGAGCTCGGCAAGCGCGCCAAAGCCGTCGACAAACTCGGCCTGAATGCGCAGCACGCGCCACGGATCGGCATGCAACCAGTCGGTCGACTCCTCGGGCGCCAGCAGGTTGGCGTAGGTGTTGTCCTTAGGAATCATGGGACCGCGCATGACCACGGGACCGCGTCGGTACGTCTCGTCGTAGGCCGGCTCGCCCTCGACGTTCTCATTCTTAATCATGGGTGCTCCTATCGAGAAAAAGAAAACGGGCGGGGTCAACGCCATGCGTCAAACACCCGCCCGAACATCAACTATTCGGTATGGTACCCACGATGCATCAAGTGCTTGCAAGCTATCGGTCAGCGGTCGTGCGGCCGGTGTCAGCAAATGTGACGACCGGCCGCCGCTCGCCCCTTGCCGTTGCCCGCGCCCTGCAAGCGCCCGCGCCGCTCTTAGTAGTCCACCGCCGCAGGGCTGTTCATCCAGTCGCTCACAAACGCGCCGTAGCGGCCCTCGATAATGGCCTGGCGGGCACGCTGCATAAGGTTGAGCAGGTAGTAGATGTTGTGCATCGAAAGCAGGATGCCGCCGAGCATCTCCTTCTGCGTGACCATGTGGCGAATGAGCGCGCGGCTGTAGCCGCCCGTGCACACCGGGCAGGTGCAGGTGGGGTCGATGGGGCCGTCGTCGTGCGCAAAACGCGCGTTGCGGAAGTTAAGGCGACCTTCACTGGAGAATGCCGTGCCCATGCGGCCGGTGCGCGTCGGCAGCACGCAGTCGAACATATCGATGCCCACGCCCACGCCGCGCACGAGCGTCGTCGGGTTGCCGACGCCCATCAGGTAGCGCGGCTTGTGCTTGGGCATGTACTCGCTCACAAGCGGCGCCAGGGTCTCGAACATGGTCTCGTGGTCCTCGCCCACCGAGTAGCCGCCGATGCCGTAACCGGGGAAGTCGCCGCACTCCTCCAGATGGCGCAGAGAGCGCAGGCGCAGATCCAGATGCATGCCGCCCTGGACGATGCCAAAGAGCGCCTGGTCATCGCGGGTGTGAGCCTTGTAGCAGCGCTCGGCCCACATGCTCGACAGCTCCACCGCGCGCTCAACGTAGGCGCGCGTGGCGGGATAGCCCGGGCACTGGTCCAGCTGCATGCAGATGTCGGAGCCGAGCTTCATGGCGATCTCCATGTTGTCCTCGGGTGTCCAGAACACGTGGCGGCCGTCGTAATCGTTGACGATAAAGCGCACGCCCTCGTCGGTGAGCTTAACGGCGTCGTTGTGGCTGAACACCTGGAAACCGCCCGAGTCGGTGAGGATAGGACCGTGCCAGTTCATAAACTTGTGCAGGCCGCCCAGCTCGGCGATGGTGTCCTCGCCGGGACGCATGGACAGGTGATAGGTATTGGCAAGCACGATCTGGGCGCCGAGCTGTTTGACGGTCTCGGTAGGAATGCCCTTGACGTTTGCCTTGGTGCCCACGGGCATAAAGATCGGCGTCTCGATGTCGCCGTGCGGGGTGTGCAGCACGCCGGCGCGCGCATGCGTGGTCGGGTCCTCGGCGATCAGATCGAATTTAAAAAGGCTCTGGTCCATAAACTGGAACTCCTTGGTTGCGGTTCATACGCAAACCATTATACGGGCAACCCGCAAGAAGCACCGACTCGACAGAAACTGGTGCAAAGGAAACCTGCCCCCTTGCACCAATGCACCAATGCACCAGGATAAAAAATGATCCGTTTTCCTCCGTCCCCAACGGATCATTTCCGACAGCCACAGCAACGCCGATGTTATGGCACCGACAGCGAAAACCCGCCAAAGCGAGCAAGGTGCCTTGAAACAAGGCGGCATTGACCTTCTGGTCATGCCGCCGAAGTTGAAAGACAGATTGCCGCTCTGGCGGGTTTGCAGCGTCAACTGGTTACGCGGTTCGTAGAACCGCGTAACTGCTAGGGCCGCTGGCCCATGCCACCCTCGAGGGTGACGGTCTCGCCGTTCATGTACTTAAAGTCGGGACCGCAGAGCTGAACGATCACGCGGCCGATTTCCTTCTCGACGTCGCCGTAGTGACCAGCCGGCGGCATGTGGACGTTGGCCTTGAACGCCTCGGGGTAGGCATCCTGGAAGTTCTCGAGCGCAGCGGTCCAAGCAAGCGGGCACACGATGTTGACGTTGATGCCGTCGGGGCCCCACTCGTTGGCGGCAACGCGGGTCAGGCCGCGGATGCCCTCCTTGGCGGCAGCATAGCTGCACTGGCCATAGTTGCCAAACAGGCCGGCGCCCGAGGCAAAGTTGACCACGGAGCCCTTGGTCTCCTTCAGGTGCGGATAGGCCTTCTGCATGTACAGATAGGTAGCATACAGACCGGAGTAAATGGCCAGGTTAAACTGGTCCATGGTGTGATCGGCGATGGTCACGCCCGAGGCGCTGGCCTGAGCATTGTTGACGACGGCGTCGATGCGGCCGAACTCCTCAATGGCCTTGTCGATGACGTTCTGGACGACGGCCTCGTTGTCCTGACCAGCTGAGACATCGGCCTGAACAGGCAGAACCTTGACGCCGTACTCGGCCTCGAGGGACTCCTTGGCAGCCTCGAGCTTGGCAACGTTGCGGCCGGTAATAACGAGGTTTGCGCCCTCCTTGGCAAAAGCGATATCGATGCCGTAACCGATGGAGCCAGCGGAACCGTCCTTGAGCGTGGCCTTGCCGCCGCCGGTGACGATCACGGTCTTACCAGTGAAAAGTCCCATACAAAGTCCTTTCGAATCGCGACGGGCACGCCCGCCGACTGCGCGTATCCAACTTCACGCGCCAAAAGCTGAAATGCAACTTTAGCGTGTTCAAGTGAAAAATAAAGACCGCAGCAGGCGAACGGCGCAACGTCATTCGGCGAAGGGATTGTCAAGTACAAACTGGATAAAGCGGCCGAGTTGTTGTTATCAGATCGAGCCATCGAACACGTTTTGAAACTTTGCTGCGGCGCGCGGGATGTCGGCGCGAGACTTTATCATAGGGTGACAAACAACGATGAGGAGCACATGCCTATGACAGACGAGCTGGACCCCCAGACTCAACAGCATATTGATGATCCCGCAGACGTCACCGCAGATACTGACGCTGTGACCTGCGATGGTATCGACATCGACGACCCCATCTTGGACGAAAGCGCTACGGCGGAAACCCCCGAAACAGAAAACGCCGATGAGCAAAACGACGATGCGCCCGCTCAGGACGACGCCCCTGTACAGGACGACGCCCCGCAAGCTGCGGGCCCCATCGAGGTGTCTTCGGAAGAAGAGCTCGATGCCGTCATGGACTCCATGATGGACGCCGTCAAAGCGATGAAAGACGCCGTGTCCGATGCCGATATTGATGCCGAGGAAGAGGAGGCTGCCGAGGCCGCCTCGACCTTTGTGCCCGGCGAGACTCCGGTTGCCGACCAGGGCAGCACCATGCCCTCGTTTCTGCAGCTCGAGCACCCCACGATTGGCGCCGATGCGGTCGATCCGCACGCAGCAGGCTTTTCTGTGGTCGAGGGCGGTACCGGCAATATCGCCGCGCCGCAGGCTGCCGATGCGGACGCCGGCGACACCCCTCGCCCGACCGCCCCGCACTACCCCGCCGCGAGCCACGATCTGGGGACCGCTGTCTCGAACACTGCGAACGCCGTGGGCACCTTTATCGCCCAAGGTGCCTCGGCCATGCGCGAGATGAACGCCGCGAAAAAGGCACTTGCCGATGCCCGCGCCCACCTGGCCGAACTTGAGCAGCGCATTACCGATCAGACCGAGGAACTCGAGACGCGCCAGGATATCGCAGGCCGCTACGACCAGATCGTCGCCGACCAGCGTCAGGCGATCGCCACAGCGCAAAAGACCGCTGCGGCAGCCGAGATTGACCGTGATGCCCACGCCGCCAAAGCGACAGAGCTCAAGAGTCAGTTCGAACAAATGAAGACAGAGGATGACGCGACTGAGCTCCGCCTGAAGGCCGCGCTCGACGCCGTGGAGGCCCGCGAGGCGAGCTCGCGCGAGACCGGCAACCGCCTCGTTCGACGTCTTGAGGATTCCAAGCGTATCCGCGACAAGGTGAAGGCCGAGCGAGACGCCGGCATTGCGGCCGCACAACAAACCGTCGACGCCACGCGCGCCCAGCTCGAGACGCTGCGTCATGAGTATGCCGAGCTGCAACGCAATCCCTCGGCAAATCCCGCCAGCTATACGGTGCGCACCAGCGAGCTCTCGATGCAGATCTCCGACACGGCAGATGCCCTGCGTAAAGCCGAAGAAGATGTCCCGCGCATCACCGCCGACCTTGAGCACTCGCTTGCCGCAGCCGAGCAGGCCGTCGAGCAGGCTCAAGCCCCCATTGCCGAAGCCAAACGCGCACACCAAGCCGTGACGACTGAGGCCGATGCCGCGCGCGACGAGCTGCAGACGGCGAAAACTGCCGCCACGACGCGCCAGCGCGAACTGCGCGAGAAGATCGCCGCCGAGGACAAGGCACGCCGCGACCAAGAGCAAAGCATCGCCAACGCCCAAGCAGATGCCGCACATGCACAGTCGATCATCGAGCAGGCGACCGAGGTACATGACCATCCAGAGATCACTGAGTCGCTTGCAGGATCCTTGGCCCGAGACAAAGCCGAACACGCCGAGACCGAGCGAGAAGTCGCCCAGCTCGAGGCCACCGAGGACGCGGTGCGCGAGCGTACCCGCGACTCACGCATCAAATTCACCGGCGCCATCGTCTGCATCGTCGCCGCAATCCTGGTGATCATCCTAGTCTGGCTGTTCGCAAGCAAGTAAACCAACCGCCAAAAAACGTTCAACGCAGTTGCGGTGAGATAGTTCCTGTTTAGCCCCAAAAAGGCCAATTCAAGAACTATCTCACCGCAACTTATTTAGATCGACGCAAGGCAACCTACCCCTCTTGCACCGATCTCATGACATAAGGACTGTCCCCAGGTGCCGGCACAAAAGGAACGTCCCCAAGTGCCAAGTGCCCAATGACTACTCAACAACCACGGCAACACCGATGTAATGGCAGAGTCAGCGAGCGGGTCACATTTGAGACAAGGTGACGTGAAACGAAAGGGCGCTGACCTTCTGGTCGTGCCCTTGAAGTTGAACGTCAGATTGTCCAAATGCGGCCCGCGCAGCGTCGACCGGTTACGGCGTTTGTAAAACGCCGTAACCTACTGAATGAGCATGGCGTCGCCAAAGCTGAAGAAGCGGTAGCGCTCCTCGATAGCAGCAGCGTAGGCATCCATGATCTGGTCGCGGGTGGCAAGTGCGCTCACGAGCATCATGAGCGTGGAGCGCGGCACGTGGAAGTTCGTGATCAGCGCGTCTACCACGTGATAGGTCGAGCCGGGCATGAGGTAGAGCTGCGTCGTGGCGTTCTCGTGCACCACGATGTCACCGCGGCCAAGCGTGTCGGCTCCGTCCTCGCGGCCTTCAAAATAGCGCGCCGTCACGGCCGGATCGAACACCGGGGCTTCTGCGTCAAACGCGCTCTCGAGCGAGCGCACCGCGGTAGTGCCGACGGCGATCACACGATGACCCTCGGCTTTCGCCTTATGCACGGCGTCGACAACTTCCTGCGACACGTGGTAGCGCTCGGTGTGCATGACGTGCTGCGTGGGGTCGTCCTCCTCCACCAAGCGGAAGGTATCGATGCCCACCTCGAGCTCGACGGCGGCAAACTTCGCACCCTTGGCCTCGATAGCGGCCATGAGCTCGGAAGTAAAGTGCAGACCCGCCGTGGGAGCTGCAGCCGAGTGTTCCTCTTTCATGGCGTAGACGGTCTGGTACTTCTCGGGATCGCCCTCGTAATCGGTAATGTAGGGCGGCAGCGGCACGTGGCCGGCAGCATGGATGGCCTCGTCGAGCGTGCGCGGCTCGCCGGCGGCATTGCAACCGGCCGGCTCAAAACGCACCAGGCGGCCGCCGCGGCTATCGGTGACAAAGTCGATGACCTCGGCCGTCAGCACCACGGGAGCCCCCTCGGGCGCATGGGCGCCGCCCGCACGATACTCAATCTGAGCACCGGGCTTCAGGCGCTTACCCGGCTTGACCAGGCACTCCCAAACGTGGCCCAGCGGGTCAACATCTTCGCGGCGCTTGAGCAGCAGCGTCTCGACCACGCCGCCCGAGCCCTCCTTGCGACCGATCAGGCGGGCCGGCATCACGCGCGTCTTGTTGATGACGAGCACATCGCCAGGCTCGATATAGTCGATGATGTCGCGGAAGATGCGGTGCTCAACGGTACCGCCGTGCTCCAGCGGCGTTCCCGCCTGGGAGCCCTTGCGATCCACCACCAGCAGGCGGCAGGAGTCGCGCGGCTCGGCAGGAGCTTGGGCAATCAGTTCCTCGGGAAGGTTGTAGTCAAAATCATCGGTACGCATAGACACGTCGGATACTCCTTATATAGCTATAGTCCGCTCTACATCCTAGCAGGCTGCCAGCTCAAAAGAACTACTTTTTGGACGCTTTGCGCTCGTCGCGGATGCGGGCGCGGTCCATGGCCGCCTCGACAGCCGAGAAGCGGCAACCACAGTAGTTCTGCCGATACATGCCCAGCTCGCGCGAACGGCGTGTCGCCTCGGGGTAATACGGACGAAAATCGCGAATCACCGGAGTGAGACCGCGGGCGGCAGCCAGACGCTCCAACACATCATTGCAGGTGTCGAACAGCTGATACGGCGAGACGGCGAGCGTCGTACCCACAAACTCAAACCCGCGCTCCTGGGCCACTCGGCATGCCTCGGCCAGGCGCAGGGCATAGCATGCGCGACAGCGACGGGCTCGATCGGCGCCCAGCGGGGCCACGCCGGCCTCCCAACGCTCACGGTCCTCCCCCGCCTCGATAAGCTCGATGTCGCCATCGGCACACCACCGGCGCAGCTCGTCCAGGCGACGCTGCCATTCATCGTGCGGCTGAATATTGGGGTTGGTCCAGCAAATCGTGGGCTCAAACCCTTCCTCGCGCAGCAGGCGGACCGGCTCAAGCGAGCACGGCGCGCAGCAAGCGTGCAACAACAACGGCTTCATCAACATCTCCTCACCCGAAAAAGCGCACGCCAAAGGACGTATCCTCGCAGGCGACAATGCGGCGGTCGCGCAAAATGGTCCGCACGTAATACCAGTCGCCCACACAGCCTGACAAATGCAAGCCGGCCGCCAGATAGCACAGCAGCGGATAGCCCGAAAACGCAAACCCCAGGGCAAGCGTTGCCGTCACAACAACCGTCGGCGCCAGGCAAACCGCCACGTACCGCCGGCGAGAATACACAACGCCTTCGGCGCAGGCATAGATCATCGCTGTCTCGCGATTCGCCCCAAAGGTCACCTTCGCGCCCGCAGGCGCCAGCAGCTTAAAAAACACACCGTGCACCAGCTCGTGCACGGCGAACGACGCCATTGAGATCGCAGCCAAGCCGACTATCCAGCCCACGACCGCCGTCCAACCGCCCGCGTCAGCCGCATCCAGGTCCGCGGGTCCGCCCAGCAGCATAAACACCGGCACCAGGCACACGGCAAACACGCCGACTACGACCATCCCCCACACGAAGCAAGCGTGCAGAAAATCCTCGTCTTCAAACGCATGTATGTTGGAAATCTCATTCATAGCATCTTAGGATAGCGCCCCTGCCACGCACCCGCCCGCATGTGCGATAATGTCGAACGATATGCACGAATTGACCACCGCGCCGCCGAGCCCCGCGCCCGGCCGCGCCCTCACCATATGCGAAGGAGTCCCATGGCATCCAAATACTCCATGAACGACCGTCCCAGCTGGCCTCGCCGCGCCATCGTTACCGCCGGCGAGCCCTACGGCAACAAGGGCCTTCACTTTGGCCACGTTGGCGGCGTCTTTGTCCCTGCCGACTTCTTCGCCCGCTTCCTGCGCGACCGTCTGGGCCGTGAGAACGTCATCTTCACCTCGGGCACCGACTGCTACGGCTCGCCCATCATGGAGAGCTACCGCAAGCTCAAGGAGAACGAGGGCTACGACAAGTCCATTAACGAGTACGTCGAGTCCAATCACTCCCGCCAAGCAGCGACCCTCAACAACTACAACATCAGCTGCGATATCTACGGCGGCTCGGGCCTTGAGCCGGCTGCGCAGATTCACAACGAGGTGACCGCCGAGATTATCGAGCGCCTGCACGAGCAGGGCACCATCTCCAAGCGCTCCACGCTGCAGTTCTACGATGCCAAGGCCGGCACGTTCCTCAACGGCCGTCAGGTGATCGGCCGCTGCCCCATCCAGGGCTGCAAGTCCGAGAAGGCCTATGCCGACGAGTGCGACCTGGGCCACCAGTTTGAGCCCGAGGAGCTCATCGCGCCTAAGAGCCAGCTCACCGGCGAGGTGCCCGAGCTGCGCCCGGTCGACAACCTCTACTTCGACCTGCCGGCCTACCTCGACTTTATGAAGACCTATACCGCCAAGCTCGCCCAGAACCCGCAGGTTCGTTCCGTGGTCTCCAAGACCATGGAGGAGTGGCTGCTGCCGGCTCAGCTCTACATCCAGAACAAGTTCCGCGAGGCCTTCGATGCCGTTGAGGATCAGCTTCCCGAGCACACCGTCCTGGAGCCCGAGGGCAACAAGAGCAGCTTTACCGTCACCTTCCCCAGCTGGAAGGAGCGCGACGATGCCCACGCGGTGCTCGCCAACGGTGGCGTGCGTTTCCGCAGCGGCAAGGCGCTCGTGCCCTTCCGCATCACCGGCAACATCGACTGGGGCGTTCCGGTGCCCGAGGTCGATGGCGTCTCCGACGTCACCTGCTGGTGCTGGCCCGAGAGCCTGTGGGCGCCCATCAGCTATACGCGTACCGTGCTCGCACGCGATGCCAAGGCCGCCGGCGTGACCGAGGGCGTCGCCGCCCAGGATGCCGCCCTCATGGGCGAGCCCGCTGCCGATTCCACGCAGGTACCCGCTCCCACCTACCAGCACAGCTCGCTCGACTGGCGCGACTGGTGGTGCTCTGACGACGCTCAGATCTACCAGTTCATCGGTCAGGACAACATCTACTTCTACTGCATAGCTCAGACCGCCATGTGGGAGGCCCTGGGTTGGGATCTTACGCAGAGCACCGTCAGCGCCTGCTATCACCTGCTCTACATGGGCAAAAAAGCCAGCTCGTCCTCGCAGACGCCTCCCCCGCCGGCAGACGACCTGCTCAACCACTACACCTGCGAGCAGATGCGCGCGCACTGGCTGTCGCTCGGCCTGTCCGAGAAGCCGGTGAGCTTTAGCCCCAAGGCATACGACACGCGTGCGACCGGCAAGGACAAGGACGGCAACGAGGTGCGCGCCTGCGACGACAAGCGCGTCATCGACCCCGCCCTTAAGGAGAGCGCGCTGCTGACCGGCGTGTTCAACCGTCTGGCCCGCAGCTGCTTCTACGGCGTCGCCGTCAAGGAGGGCGACGAGAGTCCCTATCGCAACGGTTGCATTCCCGCCGGCGCCGCTTCGGCCACCGTGGTGGAGGCCGCCGAGCAGGCCGCCCTCGCGTTTGAGCAGGCCATGTACAAGTTCGAGACGCACCGCGCGCTCGCTGTGTGCGACGACTACCTGCGCGCCGCCAACAAGCGCTGGAGCGACGCCTCCAAGGCTGCCAACAAGCTTGAGGGCGAGCAAGCCAATACCGCGATGACGCAGGCCCTCGTCGACGCCTTCACCGAGCTGCGCGTGGCGACCGTGCTCATGCACGGCATCGTGCCGGCCGGCTGCGAGCTCATTTGCGAGTACTTCGACGTCGACCCCGTCGCCTTCTTTAGCTGGGACAACATATTTGCCTCCACGGACGAGTTCGTGGAAAGCCTGGGCGAGAAGCCCGGCGAGCACCGCGTGAAGCCGCTGCCCCCGCGCTTCGACTTCTTTAGCAAGCACGAGAGCCAGTACTAAAACACTCGACATGTAATGGAATGGGAAGGAAAGACGGATGTCCAAGCCGCGTCGTCGTAAGCAGAAAAAGCAAGTTAAGCCCGAGCTCAAGCTTAGGCAGTTTGCTGCCACCGAGCTTTCCGACCAGCTTGCCGCCCTTCCCTGCGCCGCCGACCTGCCGCGCTTTATGGTCGATACGGTCGCCGGCGCCTATGCCCCCGCCGATGCCGAGCTCATGATCGAGGGCTTTGGCGCCGCGGTCACACGCCCGGTCACGCTGCGCGCCAACACGCTCAAGGCGAGCGCCGAGGACATCGCTGCGGCGCTCGATGCCGCCGGCATCGCCCACTACCCCGTCGCCTGGTACCCAGACGCCTTTATCCTGCCCGAGGCCCAGGTTTCCGATCTGTGGGATCTCGACATCTACCGCGACGGCAAGATCTACCTACAGAGCCTGTCGTCCATGATGCCGCCTTTGGTGTTGGGCGCCCAGGCAGGCGAGGACATCCTGGACATGTGCGCAGCCCCTGGCGGCAAGACGACGCAGATTGCCGCCCTCACCCAGGGCCAGGCGCACCTCACAGCCTGCGAGATGAGCATTCCCCGCGCCGAAAAGCTCGAGTCAAACCTCCATCGCCAGGGTGCCAAAAACGTGCCCGTCATGCGCATCGACGCACGCGAGCTCGACGAGTTCTTCCGCTTCGACCGCATCCTGCTCGACGCCCCCTGCACCGGCACGGGCACCGTCATCAGCGGCAACGAGAAAAGCCTGCGCGGCCTAACCGAGCAGTTGCTGAGCAAGTGCGCCCGCTCGCAGCGCGCGCTTCTGGACCGCGCCATGGGAGCCCTCAAGCCGGGCGGCACGCTCGTCTATTCCACTTGTTCGATCATGCCGCAGGAAAACGAGGACGCCCTGCAAGAGGCCCTCGACAAGCATATGGACTGCGAGCTCATCCCCCTTGACGGCACGCCGAGCGAAAGCGAAGCACGCCGCGCCCAGGAAGCCGGCGAGGAGCCGCGTATCGAGTGCAACGCTCTCACCGAGGCCATTGCCGCGGGTCAGGTATCGGCCATCGCCAACGGCCTGCCCGGCACGCTCACCATTCCGCCTAGCCGCGACTTTGAGGGCTTCTACATTGCCCTGATCCGAAAACGCAGCTAGCGCACGGATCCAAAACTCAACAAGCTATCTCTGTGCGCGTTTGCCCTGCTGGTCGCGATGCTGTTTAAGCATCGCGCGCTCCTTGCGTTCGGCCCTTTTGCCCTTAATGGCCGTGACCACAAAGTAGATGACCGCGGCGGCTACGATTGCGCCCACGCATAGGCCAATCGAGCCCAACATTGCCGAAAATTCCATACCGCGTCACCTCTCTTTTAAACGGGACTTTCAAGATAGCACCTCGATACCCGCCACCACAGCTCCTTCACGTTCGCCGGCCCTTCGGTCTAACGGATGGTGCGGCGGGGAAAAATCAATTCGTCAAACGATTTAGCATTCGCAATTCCGGCTACATCGCGCCGGCCGTCATCACATAGAATCGAGCTTCCATGGATACCCTCAACGATCTAAACGAGCGCGTCGACGCCTTCGTCGGCACCAGCTCCTTCGACACGCCCGCCGCGACAAACGACCAAGCTCCCATCGATGTGCCCGCCGAGGTTCACGAGGACATCGTCGCCTCGGTCGATTTCTCCGAGGTTGAGCTCGCAGACGAGTTCACCGAGCCCCAGGTAGCCGTGACCCCCAACGGACTGCTCCCCATGGAGCCGCTGCCCATCGACGGGCGTTTGCGCAAGGCGGCCCTCCGCATGCCCGACGAGATCGAGGAGGCCAGCGGCTTTACGCTCTTCGGCCGTCGTATCAAATCGCTCATTTACACCACCGATGTCGCGGTTATCCGCAACTCCAACGCCGATGCCGTCTTTGCGGTCTACCCCTTCACGCCGCAGCCCGCCATTACGCAAGCGCTGCTGACCGTCGCCGAGTGCCCGGTCTTTGTAGGCGTGGGCGGTGGCACCACCACCGGTAAGCGCTCCGTGCAGATGGCAGCCGTCTCCGAGATGCAGGGCGCGGCGGGGCGCGGGGGCAACTCCCCCCCTCGCGAATGCGCTGGCCTCGGGGCGGGGGGGGCTGCGTGGTCAACTCCCCCGCCACCGCCGAGATGGTCGAGCACATCACCAACATCGCCGACATCCCCGTCATCGCCACGGTCGTTCGTTGCGACGACGATGCTCACGCAAAGGTGCGCGCCGGCGCCAAGATCCTCAACATCGCAGCCGGCAAGAACACGCCGCAGGTCCTGCGCGAGCTGCGCGAGCACTATCCCAACCTGCCGCTCATCGCGCCGGGCGGCAAGACGTCCGAGAGCATTCGCGAGACCATCGCCGCCGGCGCCAACGCCATCATCTGGACGCCGCCTTCGGCCCAGCAGCTACAGACCGACATGATGCAGCGTTATCGCAAGATGAAGGAAGACGCCACACCTGTCATCTCGCGCGACGATGTGCCCATTATCGACCAGGTCGCCGCCGCCGAGGTCAGCCAGGTCGAGAACATGAATCCCGACGTACCGATTCCCGACGAGGTTATCGAGCGCGTCGCTTCGATCCACGAGCGCGTCGAGGAGCATCGCGCCAACCGCGGCCTCAAGCCGTCACTGCACGGCTTCTTCTTCCGCGGAAAGAAACGTTAGCCGCAACAGCAAGGCCCGCCCCACAAACTGAACTGCCTCCCATTTCTTGGACATGAGAAATGGGAGGCTTTCTTTATGCGCGT
>CABQWP010000045.1 GCA_902467875.1 uncultured Collinsella sp.
TCACGAGCGGGGGCTCCTATCTTTTTAGTGCCCTCGGATTGGGTCATAGTGTCTGTTCGCGCGGGCGCGCTCGTCCTGATGGCCCTGGTGTTTGTCGCCGCCGCTACGCTGATCTTTGGAAGGAGTCGCTATGAGCACCTTTAAGACCGCGCTTCGCATGGCGCTGGCGCACCCGTTCTACCTGCTCATCTATACGGTGTTCATCTCGCTCATGGGCGTATTCATCGCGGCATCGGTGAGCTGGAACTCGTCGCAGCTCACCGAGTACAAGCCCTACGATGCCAACGTGATCGTGGTCGACCGCGACGACAGCGACCTTTCGCGTGCGCTTACCAAGCATTTGGGTTCGCGTTTTGAGCTGGTCACGGGCATCGGCGACGATACGTACGACCTTGCGGACGCGCTCTCCAAGAGCAACAGCGCCAAGGGCAGCGCCGACTGCGTGTTCTTTATCCCGGAGGAGTTTGAGGACGACCTCGTTGCGGCTGCCCGCGCGGGGGAGGCCCTGCCCAAGCTCGACGTGACCTACGGTTCCGGCACCATGGCGGCGGCGCTTTCGTCTGCCGAGGCCTCGCGCTGGATCTCGCTCGCGGGCGCTGCGGCGGCGCTTGGGCCCGCTGCTTCTAACGGCGACGTTGCCAAGGCCGCCGAGCATGCCGCTGCAAAGCGCGCGGAGGTCCAGATCGAGCAGGTCAAGGTCGACTCGACGGCTGCCGCCACGCTCGAGTCGTATTTCAACTTTGGCGCGTACGCGATTATCTCGTCGGTCATCGTATCGGTGGGGTTGGTGTTCTCGGGCATGAACGAGCCCGAGCGCGTGCGTCGTATGGATGCCGGCCCGGTCTCCGAGCGCCAGCGCTCGCTTGCCGTGTTCGCGGCTGCCGCTGTGCTCACCGTCTGCATCTGGTTTGTGTCGAGCATGATGGGCGTCGTGGGCTTTGCCGGCGCGGTTGCCGAGGTCGGCGTGGGTCGTGTGTGCCTGGCGCTGGCGGCGACGTTTGCCCTGGCGTGCACGCCTCTGGCCGTTGGCTTTGCGCTGTCGAGCCTGGGTGCGCGCGAGGAGCTGCTTAACGGTGTGGGCAACCTGCTCGGCATGCTCATGACGTTTTTGGGCGGCGCTTGGATGCCGCTGTCGCTGATGGGCTCGGCCGTGCAGACGGTGGCGCACTTTGTGCCGACGTATTGGGTGAACGATGCGATTGGCAAAGCGCTCGCTTCGGATCTGACGTCCACCGTGTTGGGCGACATCGCCTGCGACCTGGGCGTCACCGTGCTCTTCGCCGCCGCCATTGCCGCCGTAGGCCTGGCCCTCTCACGCGCCAAATCCCGCGCCTAGTCTGAAATAAATCCTAGGCCTCGCCCCAAAATAGTTCGCCAAAGTTTACTATTACGTTCATAAAGTAGTACGAGGCTAACAATGGGGGATACCATGGCAACGCAGGAAGCCTACGTCCAGGTTAAGGATCTCAAAAAGCACTACGGCGACGGTGATGCGCGCCTGACGGTACTTGATGGCATCGACGCGTCCATCAACCGCGGCGAGATCTGCGTCATGCTGGGGCCCTCGGGCTCGGGCAAGTCGACCTTTCTCAACCTGATCGGCGGCCTGGAGGATGCCGACGGCGGCTCCATCATGGTGGACGGCTGCGACCTCACGGTGCTCAAACCTACCGACCTGGGCGAGTATCGCCGCCGTGAGCTGGGCTTTGTCTTCCAGTTCTACAACCTGGTGCCCGATCTCACCATCAAGGAAAACATCGAGGTCACGGCGCACCTGTCCAAAAACCCGCTCAATGTCGACGACCTCTTGCGTTCGCTGGGCCTTTACGAGCATCGCAACAAGTTCCCGCGCCAGGTCTCGGGCGGCCAGCAGCAGCGCTGTGCCATCGGCCGTGCGCTCGTCAAAAACCCGGGCCTGCTGCTGTGCGACGAGCCCACGGGCGCGCTTGACTATAAGACGTCCAAGGAAATCTTGCAGCTCATGGAGGATGTCAACCGCACCTACGGCTGCACCATCATCATTGTCACCCACAATGCCGCCATCGCGCGCATGGCCAATCGCGTGCTGCGCCTGCGCGACGGGCACATCGTCGAGGATGAGCTCAACGAGTCGCCCGTCGCGGCCGCCGAGCTCGATTGGTAGGCGGCGCCATGACACCTCTCGCAAAACGTCTCCCGCGCGAGCTGCGCCGCAATATCGGCAAGTACCTGGGCATCTTTTTGCTTATGTGCGGAAGCATCGCTCTCACCTCGGGCTTTTTGCTCGCAGCGCATTCCATCGGCTGCCTTATCGACGACATGCGCGATGCGTACACGATTGAGGACGGCCGCGTGACCACCTCCTTCGAGGCCACCGACGATCAACTCAAGGCCGCCGAGGATGCAGCCGGCGACGTCGGCGGCGTCACGCTCTACAAGAATTTCTCCATCGACGCCATCATCAAAAAGGCCGCTGGCGACGATGGCACCAAGCGCACGCTGCGCACCTATGCGCACCGCAGCAAGGTCGATATCGCGTCCTACTGTGAGGGCAAGGAACCCAAGGCGGATGACGAGGTGGCCATCGACCGTGTCTTTGCCACCAATAACGACCTCGCCGTGGGCGATAAGGTCGAGCTTGAGGGCCGCACCTACACCATCTGCGGCATCATGACCCAGCCCGATAGCCAGGCGCTGTTCCTCAACAATTCGGACTTTACGGTGAACACCATCACCTATGGCGTGGCCGAGGTCACCGACGCCGGCTTTGCCGCGCTCGAGGATGCCGGCGGCGCGCCTGCCTACACCTACTCCTTCACCTTTACCGATCGCGATCTTTCCACCGCAGACCGCATCGACGCCGAGCAAGATATGGTCGAGGCGCTGACCGATGCCGATGCGCGCGTGGACGATCTGATCGATGCCGATTCCAATCAGGGCATTGGCTATGCGCGCGACGACGTGAACGGCGACTCCATGATGTGGATGACGCTGCTCGACATCATCATCGTGATCATGGCGTTCGTCTTTGTGGTCCTTACCGACGCCACCATCGAGGAGGAGAGCGCCATCATCGGCACGCTGCTCGCCAGCGGCTATCGTCGACGCGAGATCGTGCTGCACTACCTTGCGCTTCCCGCTATCGTGGGCGTGGTCGCGGCGCTTTTGGGCACTGCGCTCGGCGTTGTGTTCTTTACCGAGCCCATGCGCAGCCTCTATTACGGTTCGTATGGCCTGCCGCCCTTCCAGGTGCACTGGAGCTGGGAGATCTTTGTGAAGTGCACCGTGGTTCCCGCCGCCGCGCTCATCCTCATCACGCTGGTGGGCCTGCTTCGCAAGATGGGCAAGACGCCGTTGCAGTTCCTTCGTCACGAGGCGAGTGGCAAATCGGGCACCAAGCGCGGCTTGCAGCTGCCGGAGCGCATGGGTTTTGTTTCCCGCTTCCGCCTGCGTATCTTCCTGCGCAACCTGGGCAACTTCGCCACGCTCTTCGTGGGCATTGCGTTTGCCTCGCTGCTGCTGCTCTTTGGCCTGGCGATTCTGCCCACGATGACGCACTACGCGGACAACCTGGAGACAAGCCTGGTCGCCGAGCACCAGTACACGCTCAAGGCGCCGCTGGAGCTCGAGGGCACTGCCGAGGAGCGCGAGCAGTGGTCGGCACTCGAGCGCTTGCAGTCGGTTGACGGCGCGCTGCTTTCCGCCGCTCAGGATGCCGATGACGAGCTTGACGACGCGGCCGATGCGGCGCAGACAGCAGCCGATGCCGCGACCAGCGCTCCGTCTGCCGAGAACCTGGCCGCAGCGCAGGATGCGCTTGCCAAGGTCCAGGACAAGAAGGATGCGCTCTACGCGCGCCTTGACGATCTTGCCGATGCCCTCGGCTGCGACCGCGGCGAGGCTATCGACCTGATCGACAAGGCCTCTAAGATCGACACCGACAACGATGATATCCACCCGGTCAACACGATCGACAACGGTGCAGGCGCAATCGCGCAGGCCGAGAAATACGCCGTCTACCAGCTGCAATACGATCGCGGCGACGGAAATGGCGAGGAGACGATTTCCGTCTACGGCATCTCGCCCGATTCGCGCTATTGGAAAGACCTCAACGTCGGCGACGGACGCGTCGTCTTTGGCGGCGGCCTGCTCGACAAGTTTGGCTGGAGCGAGGGCCAGAAGGTCACGCTCATCGACAAGTACGAGGGCGAGCATTATTCCCTTGAGTACGCGGGCAAGGGCTGTGCCTGGGGCTCCAAGTCGGACATGAATATCTATATGAGTATCGACGACTTTAACGAGCTGTTCGACAACGACGCCGCCTACTTTAACGGCTATGTGAGCGACGAGAAGCTCGACCTCGATGCTCGTTACTTTGCCGGCGACACCACGCCCGACGACATGCGGGCCGTGGGCGACCAGTTCATCGGCATGATGAGCAAAATGATCGGAATGATGATCGGGCTCGCGGTGTTTATCTTCCTGCTGTTTATGTACCTGCTGACCAAGGCGGTGATCGACCACAGCGCCCGTTCGATCAGCTACATGAAAGTCTTTGGCTATCGCGATAGCGAGATCTCGCATCTGTACATCCGCTCGATCACGCTGTGCGTGGCGGCGTCGCTCGTGCTGAGCCTGCCGGTCATTATTGGCTCGCTCACGGCCATCTTCCGCTCGATGCTGCTCGCCTACAACGGCAATATCGAGATCTACGTGCCCGCTTGGTCCATGGCTGCATGCGTCGGCATTGGCTTTGCGACCTATCTGGTCGTGGCACTGCTGCACACGCGCTCCATCAAGCGCGTGAGCCTCTCCGAGGCGCTGAAGGTCCAGGAATAGAGAACCGCCCGCACGCGGGGGCACGAACCGAAGGAAGGGTGCCCCCGCGTTATTTGCCCGCCAGGCCCGACGTGGGCAAACGCGCGCAACGTCAGACTTCCCCGAACAGAAGGAGACCCATGGCAAGATCGGCAGAGGAGCTCAAGCAGCTCTCCATCAAGGAGTTCACCGAGGCGGCAAAGGTCTACGAATCCGGCCATGCCGGCATTTACGAGATGTGCAAGGACGACTATCCGCAAATGCTCGAGGAGCTTGAGCTCGAACCGTTCGAGGACGCGCTCGACGTGGGCTGTGGAACCGGAGCCGTCCTAGAACTGCTCCACGCCCGGTACCCCAGCAAGCACTTGACTGGACTCGACCTCACACCCGGGATGATCGACGTCGCCCGGGCAAAGCAGCTCGATAACGTCAGCTTTGTCGTCGGAGACGCGGAGGCACTGCCCTTCGAGCCCCGGAGCTTCGACGCCGTGCTCTGCTCCAACAGCTTCCACCACTACCCGCATCCGGAGAGATTTTTCGCCGAGGTGGCACGCGTCCTTCGGCCCGGCGGGCGACTGGTCCTTCGCGACTACACCTCGAACGATGTCGCGGTCTGGCTCATGAACAACATCGAGCTACCGCTGGCACGCCTCTTGGGCCATGGCGACGTGCGCATCCTCAAGCTGTCCGAGCTACGCGCGCTCGTCGAGGAATCCGGGCTCACCCCGCTCAAGCTCGAGGCACAGAAGGGATTCCGCGCGCATCTGGTCGCGCAAAAGGGCTAGCGGTCCGCGCCAGGACGCTCCGTCACGCCAGGGCACGCCGCCACGCCAGGGCACACCATCAAACCAGATTGTGGCCACGCCAGAACGCGCCGCCAAACCAAGGCGCGCCGCCACAAACGTGACGGCGCGTCCCTCTTACCAGATGCCGGTGATTCGCCGGTATGCCGGTCGGGTTGGCAAGGACTGTCCCCAGCTGCCGGCAGGAAAGGAACGTCCCTAGCTGCCAGGCGGCGAGGCACTCATTTAAGTCCGTCCCCAATGAGTGGTTTCAGTCATTTAAGTCTGTCCCCAATGACTAGGTTCCGTACTTGACTTTAACTCTGCTTTAACTGGTACCATCCTCTATGTCTGTAACGCCATATAGACCGAGGGGATAGATCTATGACCGCAACTGCACCCGCAGCACCCGCTAAGGTGTACTTCACCAACCTGCGCACGCATGCTCGCGAGAGCCAGCTCGACAAGCTCAAGCGCCTCATCCGTCACGCCGGAATTGAGCAGATCGACTTTGAGAACAAGTTCGTCGCCATCAAGATTCACTTTGGCGAGCTGGGCAACCTGAGCTTTTTGCGCCCCAACTACGCCCGCGCCGTCGCGGACGTCGTGAAGGAGCTGGGCGGCAAGCCCTTCCTCACCGACTGCAATACGCTCTATGTCGGTAGCCGCAAAAACGCGCTCGAGCACATCGATACCGCCTACCAGAACGGCTTTACCCCGTATGCTACGGGTTGCCAGATCATCATTGCCGACGGCCTCAAGGGCACCGACGAGGCGCTCGTCCCGGTCGAGGGCGGCGAGTACGTGCACGAGGCCAAGATCGGTCAGGCGCTCATGGATGCCGATATCGTGATCAGCCTCACCCACTTTAAGGGCCATGAGCAGGCCGGTTTTGGCGGCGCCATGAAGAACCTGGGCATGGGAGGCGGCAGCCGTGCCGGCAAGATGGAGCAGCATGCCGCCGGCAAGCCGAACGTCGCGACCGAGCACTGCGTTGGCTGCCATGCCTGCGAAAAGATCTGCGCGCACAACGCTATCTCGTTCGACGGCACCCGCGAGCGCGAGCTTGCCAGCGGCGCTACTCGCACGGTGCACGTGGCTGCCATCGACCACGATCGCTGCGTGGGCTGCGGACGCTGCATTGCGGCATGCAACCAGGACTGCATCAAGCCCGGTTATGAGGCCGCGGCCGACGTGCTCAACTGCAAGATCGCCGAGTATACGAAGGCCGTCGTCGACGGCCGCCCGAGCTTCCACATCTCGCTTGCCATGGACATCAGTCCCAACTGCGACTGCCATCCCGAAAACGATACGCCTATCGTCAACGACATCGGCATGTTCGCGAGCTTCGACCCGGTCGCCATCGACCAGGCCTGCGCCGACGCCGTCATGGCGTCTGAGCCGCTGCCCAACACCGAGCTCACCGATAGCGCGGCCAAGATGGAGCACAACCACGAGCATCTGGAGGGCGAGCAGGCCAAGGATCCCTTCTGCATCACGCATCCCGACACCGACTGGCGCGTGTGCATCGCGCACGCCGAGAAGATCGGCCTGGGCACGAGCAAGTACGAGCTCATCGAGGTCAAGTAGCGTCGTCCTATTGGACAAACCAAGCGCCTTTGTGGCGTTAGTTGAGTAAAAGCCGCCCACGAGCACAACGCTCGCGGGCGGCTTTTCAGAAGTGCGGTGAAAAATCGAATACCGCCGACCACAAACCGATTTTTGGCAACAAAACCCCAGACGTTGCTTTTTGCCTAATAACTCTTGTCGAGGAAGTCGTCGACCGTATTCCAGTAGAGCTCGGGGTCAACTTGCGCGCTCTTGGCGTGGGTGGCGCCGTGGATAGTGAGCTTCTGTTTAACCTTGCTGGCGCACGCGTCGTAGTTTTGGTCGAGCATGTCGTACGGCACAAAGGTGTCCTGGTCGCCGTGGATAAACAGCATGGGAACCGTCGCGTGTTTGAGTTGCTCCACACTGCTCGCCTTATGAAAGTCGTAGCCCGCGCGCACGTTGCACACCAAGTTTGCTACATCGAGCAAGGGAAAGCTGGGCAGGCTGAACACGTCCTTGAGCTGCAGGGAAAACTCGTCCCAAACACTCGTATAACCGCAGTCCTCGATAATGCATTTCACGTTTGCGGGCAGAGATTCCCCCGCGACGTTCATGGCGGTTGCCGCACCCATCGACTCGCCAAAGACCAGGATGCGCGCCTCGGGGTCAGCCTGAACGATTCGCTCGATCCATGCGACGATGTCGAGGCGCTCGGGCCAGCCCATGCCGATATAGTCGCCGCCGGAGCGCTCGTGGGCGCGGGCGGCGGGTGCGAGTACGTTCATGCCACGGTCGTGGAAGCGTTTGGCGTATCGGGCCATACCGATGGGCTCGTTGGTATATCCATGCAGGCAGACGGCGTAGTCGTGCGTGCTCTCCGACGCAGCAAAATACCAGGCGGCAAGCTCGGTCCCGTCGTCCGCGGTGAGGTTGCTGCTCTTGCGGTTCTCTTTAAACCATGCCCGCGCCTCGGTATCCTCGGCATCCGGCTGCTCACCTTCTTTGTCGTTCTTGCTATCCTGCATCATCTTCATGGTGTATGGCGCGCGGGGATTCAGCGCGAAGTCAAACAGAAAGTTGCCGGCAAATCCGAGCAGCGCAACGACAACCACCAGTGCAACGATGCCGGCTATCTTGAGCTTTCGATGGGAACGTGCGTTTTGAGCCATGCGGTATTCTCCTATAAGATGTTAATACATCAACATTTAATGCAAGCGCATTATGGACGTTCGCCGTTGATGCGTCAACAGGCAAAGAATGGGTAAACAAAGGGTCACGTATAGTGCAAATTTCGCACGTACCCAGACGCTTTGATATAGTGTTGAGAACTCTTTACGTTGGAGGATGTAACCGGCATGTCCGATTCGAGCGACAGTTCTAAGCCGCGACCCAAGACCGCGGCCGTTCCACACTACACGGTGGGTGAGGAGATCATGAACTCCGTCACCCATGGTGTCGGCTGCCTGCTGGGTATCGCGGGCCTGGTGCTCCTGATCGTATTCGCCGCCCTGCGCGGCGGAGGCCCGGCCCACATGGCCGCGGCAATTGTCTACGGCGTCAGCATTATCCTCGAATACCTAGCCTCCACGCTCTACCACGCGATTCAGCCCGCGCGCGCCAAGCGCGTGTTTCGCATCATCGACCACAGCTGCATCTACCTGCTCATTGCGGGCAGCTATACGCCGTTTTGCCTCATCACGCTCGCAAACGACGGCGGCGCTGTGCTGTTCTTTGCCGTATGGGCCATCGCCATTATCGGCATCGCCCTCGAGTGCTTTATGCGCGAGCGCCAGCCGCATTGGGTAAGCGGCCTGGTCTATCTGCTGATGGGCTGGCTCGTTGTCTTTAAGCTGCCCGAGCTCGTGGCGCTGCTCAACCCCGTGGCACTTGCCCTGCTCGCCGTCGGCGGCGTGTGCTACACCGCGGGCGTGCCGTTCTATATCGCCAAAAACGTGCGCTATCTTCACAGCGTGTTTCACCTGTGGGTACTCGCCGGCAGCATCTTCCAGTTCATGGCGGTGATCCTCTTCGTAATCTAGCGACCACGCCAGCGCCCGTGCCCCGCTCGGTCGCCAGTGCAATTGCCGTATCAGCCGTCAACGTTTTAATCCGACATCCCGAATCTTGGAGGTTCGAGAAACTCCCGATGGACATAACCATCTCCCTTATCACCACCCTCGTTTTGACCCTCATCAACGGCTACTTCTCTATGTCCGAGATGGCGCTCACCACGGCCAAGCGCGCCGTGCTGGAGCACGAGGCCGAGGAAGGCGACAAGCGCGCCGAGCGTGCCATTAAGCTGGCTGCCGACTCCGACCAGCTGCTCGCCACCATCCAGGTCGCCATCACGCTCGTGGGCTTCGCCTCGTCCGCCGTCGCCTCGACGAGTCTGTCCGACCCGCTCGCCACGTGGCTCATGAGCTTTGGCATCGCGCCGCTCTCCGCCATCGCGCGCGGCCTGGCGCCGGTCATCATCACCGTCGCGGTCGCCTTCGTGTCCATTGTGATCGGCGAGCTTGTGCCCAAGCGCATCGGCCTGTCCAACGCCGAAGGCGTGTCCAAGCAGGTTGTGGGGACGTTGTCGTTTTTCCAAAAGATCGCCCGTCCGCTCGTGTGGCTGACCGGTGCTTGCTCCGATGGCCTGGCCCGCATCCTGCGCATCAAGAGTGCCGACGACCGCCAGAACGTCTCGGAAGAAGAGATCAAGTACATGGTCTCGGAGCAGGACGACCTGCTCGACGAGGAAAAGCGCATGATCCACGAGATCTTCGACCTGGGCGACACCGTTGCCCGCGAGGTCATGGTGCCGCGCGTGGACACCACCATGTGCGAGGACGACGAGACGGTCGCCGACGTGCTGTCCACCATGCGCCAGACCGGCTTTAGCCGCATCCCCGTCTATCACGAGGATCCCGACAACGTCGCCGGCATCGCGCACATCAAGGACCTGATTCAGCCCGCGCTCGACGGCAAGGGCGACCAGCCCATCGCCGGCTTTTTGCGCGACGCCACCTTTGTGCCCGACACCAAAGACATCCTGCCGCTGCTGTCCGAGATGCAGACCTCGCACGACCAGATCGTGGTGGTCGTGGACGAGTACGGCGGCACGGCCGGCATCATCACCATCGAGGACATCGTCGAGGAGATCGTCGGCGAGATCGAGGACGAGTTCGACCCCGACAACAAGTATCTCACGCGCCTTTCGCGCCGCGAGTGGCTCGTTGATGGGCGTTTTTCGTGCGATGACGCGATTGAGCTTGGTTGGCCGCTCGAGGAAAGCGATGATTATGAGACCATCGCCGGCTGGATTTTGGAGCTTTGCGACTCGGTGCCCGACATCGGAGAGGTGTTTGAGGTTGCGGGGTACAAGTTTAAAGTGCAGTCGATGCGTGGCCAGCGCATCTCGCTCATTCGCGTGATCGCTCCGGCCGAAACCGATAAGAAGGATTCCGAGTCTTCGGTAGACGAGCCGACGACGTCGGGTGCGGGTTCCGCGAATCCGCACGACGGCGACGAGTAGGACAAGGAAGAGTAGGGGAGAGTTATGGCAGGCCTGTTCAACATCCTTAAGGTCACCGTCAGCGAGGACAAGATCTGCGCGCATGTGCTGGTGAACCCCGGCATGCCGCTCATGACCTCGGAGGACATCGAGGCTACGGCGCGCGTGTACTACCTGGTGCCCGCGATTGCCAAGCACCTGTGCCTGGGCGATTCCGGCCGCGAGTTCCAGGACTGCATGGGTCAGACCGAGCTCTGCCATCTGCTGGAGCACGTGACGGTCGAGCTCATGAACGAGACCGGGCTTGCCGGCAGCATCTCGTGCGGCCGCACGCGCGTAAGCGAGCACGACGAGCGCGTTTTTGAGGTTGAGCTTTCGTGCCCCGACGACGCGCTGGCCATCGGTGCGCTGTCTTCGGCCACCTTTATGATGGACTGGGCGTACCTGCACGCCGACCAGCCTGCCCCCGACGTGGAAGGCACGGTCGCGGGCCTGCGCAACCTGGTGCTGGGCATGCGCGCCGAGGCCGAGGGCAAGGATCCTCACGAGGCCGTCGCCGCTGCGAACGGCGAAGATGCTGCCGAGGACGAGGGCGCTGACGAGGGCGATGTGCCGGTCGACGCCGAGCCCGTTGTCGATGCGACCGCCGAGCCCGTTCCCGCCGAGCCCCAGGGCGTCCCCAACTTTGACGACGAGCCCCAGGTGACGATTGATACCGAGGGCGCGGTTGCCGAGAACCACGAGGCCTCCGCTGCCGTCTTTGGCGGTGCGGCGACGGTTCCGGCAGGACCTGCGCATGAGGGCGGTCTGCCGCTCGTGGACGGCGCCGGCGAGGACCCGGGTGCCACGGTGGCCATGCCGGCTATGCCCCAGGAGTAGGCCTAGGCGTTTATCACCATCACATACCTGCGCCTTTGCCGTACGCAGATGAGCGGAGCGGCAAGTGATGCGCTGCGGGTATAATGGACAGCATTCAAACGGTGGGCACCGACGTGCCCGCAGGAGAGGAATGATCATGGGTAAGACTTTCAGCTTTGTCTCCGGCGCACTTTTTGGTGCCGCTGCCGGCGCTATTGTCGGCGTTGCTCTGGCCCCGCGCTCGGGCGCCGAGACCCGCGCCATGGCTGCCGATATCGCCAACGACGCCTGGGACAATATGCGCGACACCTACGAGCACAGCGCCGAGGAGGCCCGTGCTGCGGTGAATGACTTTGGCCCGATGGTCGACGCCAAGACCGACGACCTGCGCGCCAAGGTCGACCTGGCCCGCGAGCGCATGGACCAGCTGCGCGAGCAGCTCAACGACGCCATTTCGGGCGGCAACGTGACGCCTGCCGCCGACGTCGTGGTCGAAAACGCCGTCGAGGCTGATACCGAGGCTGCGGAGCCCTCGACCGAGGCATAATGCGCGCCGGGGATTTTGTCGGCGCCAAGATCTATCGCAAGCCTACCGAGGACAAGCGCACCAAAAAGGACGGCACGCCGCGCAGCCCTAAAAAGCTCGGAAAGATTCGCTTTCCGGTCTTTACCCCGGGCGGTACGCGCGTGGTCGGCTTTATGGTCCGCCAGTCCGATATCGCGGGCATGATCGAGCGTCCCGACCGATTCGTAGCGCTCGACGCCATTGGTGTCTACGAGGGCGCCATTGCGGTCGATGACGTCAAGGACACGTACGATGCCGCCGCTGCCAAGCGCCTCGACATCAACCTGGACGATTGCATCATCTGGGTCGGTATGGACGTGCGCACGGAATCGGGCGACGTCGTGGGCTATTGCTCGGACGTTGAGTTCAAGCCACGCTCGGGCATCGTGCAGGCATTCTATGTGACCGCCGGTGCTGCTTCGAGTATTTTGGTTGGTGACACGCAGGTGCCGCCGACGATGCTGCGCGGCTACGAGAACGGCGCGATGGTCGTCTCGGACGAGGTCAAGTCGCTCGGGTATTCGGGCGGTGCGGCTGCCAAGGCCGCCGAGGCCAGCGTCGTGGTGGGCGACAAGGTCAAAAAGGGCGCCAAGGTGCTCGACGACAAGGGATCGGTTGCCGTGGACAAGGGCAGTCGCGCACTGGGCAAGCAGCTCGGCAAGACGCGCGGCATGTTCAAGGCCTTTAAGGACGAATACCAAAAGGCGAGCGGAGGCTCGTCAAAAGCTACAAAATAGCGACGTACCAAATGATGGGAGGCAAGCCGGAGACCTGTTGCTCCGGCTTGCTGTGTTTATGGGGGAGGGCACATGCGCCAAAACGGATCCAACTTAAACGGGCGTTCGGGTGCGCGTCCGACGGCGCGCCGCGATCTGGGGCAGCTGCCCAGCGGTCAGCGCAAGCGTCACCGTAAGCCCGGCGCGATGTACCTCAACCATAGCCGTGGGTTTAGCGATCGCAGTGCGCGCATCGGCAACAGCCGTACGCCCCGTCGTTCGTCTCGCCTGCCCTACGCGCTCATCGCCGTGGGTTGCGCGCTCGTGCTGTTTATCGCTGCCGTCGTGGGCTACGTCAACCGCAGCGTGGACGTGGAGCTCAACGGCCAGAAGACCGCGGTGCGCGTGGGCTCTACGCTACAAAACCTCATCGACGACCAGGAGTTGACTGACACCTACGACGCAGGCGACCTGCTGGCCGTCGATGACAGCGTGCTCAAGCGCCATGGGGGCGAAAAGCTGTCGGTGAAGGTCGACGGCAAGCGCGTGAAGCAGGGCAAATGGGATAGCCGCGAACTCGAGGGCGGCGAGAAGGTGACGGTCAAGGATGGCCGTAACACTTACGAGAAGCACGAGGTTCAGGCTACGGTTATCGAGCCCAAGCTCAAGGTCGAGGGCACGGGCGCTATCGAGTATGTGCAGACATGGGGTGTCCAGGGCCGATCCGAGGTGTGGGTTGGTGAGCAGTCAGGCAAGACGCAAGACCGCGGCGAGGTTGTGCCCGCCACCGATTGCGTTGTTGCGTGCGCCAGCGTGGCGCCCAAGGGCAACAAAAAGTACGTGGCACTGACGTTTGACGAGGGTCCGAGCGGCGCCACCAAACAGATCTTGCAGGTGCTCAAGGAAAAGGGCGTCACCGCGACGTTCTTCCTTTCGGGCGATGCGGCCGAGGCCTCGCCTGCCACGGCCAAGGCGATTGTCGACGCCGGGTGCGAGATCGGATCCAACAGCTACAGCGACGATTCGCTCAAGGGTCAGGACCGTGAGGCGGTACGCGAACAGATCACGAAAGGCACCGATGCGATTAAGTCGGCGACCGGCGTGAAGACGATGCTGCTGCGTGCTCCCTACGCTGCCTTTGACGAGCAAAACTGGATTGATGCGATGGACCTGGTCTCCGCCGTGGTCTCGTGGAATATTGACTCGGGCGACTGGCTGCTCAACGGTGCCGACGAGCAGGTCTCGACGGTGCTCGATTCGGTGACGCCGGGCAATATCGTGCTGCTCACCGATAGAGACGAATGCGCCGAGCAGACGCTCGAGGCGCTGCCGCAGATTATCGACGGCCTCATTGCCGACGGCTACAAGATCGTGACGCTCAGCGACCTGGTCAAGACGGACACGTCGCTGAGCAAAAAGCTCACCTCGCTGACGAAGGTCACCATGCCCAAGGACGCCGTGTTCCCCCAGCTTGCTGAGGACGACGACACCACGGAGTAGTCATTGGGTAGTCATTTAAGAACGTCCCCAATGACTATGTCACGGATGCGTCAGTGTTTGGTATGCCTGCAATGTGCAGCGCATAAATTCGATGCCGCAGGGCGATGCTGATGCTATAGTTACTGCGGTTAATGAAGGTCAAGAGAAAGGCTACAGGTGAAATCCAAACCTCGACCATACAGTCGATGACCCCATGCAGGTGCTTTTTGCGCATGCACGGGGTGTAAGCGTCGAGCGGCGTGCCGCCCGCGCATGCGTATACATATCCAGAAGCCCACGGAGCGTGCGCCATCACGGCCGCAGCCCGAAGGAATAATGATGGGGAGCACCATTGAATTATCTGAGTGAGATGCTCAAGTTGCCGGTCTTGGACGTCGATGGCGAAAAGCTCGGCGTAGTGAACGATTTTGGCATTGCCACCGGCGAAGTTTTTCCGCACGTGACGTCGCTCGCGTTCCGCGGACCCGGCAAGACGCCGTTTATGATCAGCTGGCGCAAATGGGTCGACCGTATCGACGAGACGGGTGTACACCTTAAGACGTCGGCCACCGAAATCCGTTTTTCGTACCTGCAGCCGACCGAACTCTTGCTTGCCCGCGACGTGCTCAACAAGCAGATTGTCGACACGCAGGGCATGAAGGTTGTGCGCGTAAACGACATCAAGTTTTCCATGTCGGGCGAAAACCAGCTGCGCCTGCTGGGTGCCGAGGTCGGTGCTCGCGGTCTGCTACGCGCCATCAGCCCCGCGCTCGAGCATATCGTCGAAGGCTTTATGAAGCACCTAGGCAAGCCGCTCAGTGAGGACATCATCGCTTGGTCCTACATGGACCTGCTCGACCGCTCGACCAAGAACATTCAACTCTCGGTGTCGCACAAGACGCTCGGCGAGCTGCACCCTGCCGACATCGCCGACATTATCGAGCAGCTCGACCCGCGCCTACGCGCGCAGGTGTTTGCGCAGCTCGATACTGCCCAGGCCGCCGAGGCCATCTCGGAGTTCGATGACGACGAGCTTATGACCGAGATGCTCGAGGGCCTGTCCGACACGGACGCATCGTCGATGCTGGCCATGATGGACCCGGACGACGCCGCCGACCTGATCGACGAGCTCGATTACGAGAAGGCCGAGAAGCTCCTGCGCCTGATGGGCGTCAAGGAAGAGAAAGCGATTCGTAACCTGCTGGGGTATGAGGACAACACCGCCGGCCGCATCATGACCTCGGAGTTTGTCTCCCTGCCCGCCACGGCAACGGTCGGTGACGCCATCGAGGCGATTCGCGAGCTCGACGAGGACTTCGAGAGCGTCTACTACGTCTATACCGAGGATCCGAGCGGCATGCTGACCGGCGTGCTTTCGCTGCGCACGCTGATCGTAGCCGACCGCGACGCCACGCTGGGTCAGCTGGCTTATCGCGACCTGGTCTATGTGTCGCCCGACGAGGACCAGGAAGACGTGACGGACGAGATGACCAAGTACGACCTGGTTGCCATCCCTGTCTGCGACGAGAACCGTCATATCCTGGGTATCGTAACCTTCGACGACGCCATGGACGTTATCGCTGAGGAGCATCAGGAGGACCTGCAGATCGCCGGTGTCGGCTCGGGCGATAGCGCGTCGGACGACTCGACGAACGTGCTCAGCTGGTTCGTGCATCGCCAGTACTGGGTTGTTGTATGGGGCATCGCGTCGTGCATCATGGCGACCGTGCTGGGGACGGCGCTCGGCTCCGCTCATCTGGTGGTGTTCCCCATGTGCGCCATGCCGCTCGTGCTGCTGGCGGCCTCGCGCATGGTGTCGTTCGTCAAGAACTACTTCCTCGAGTACGACGGCCACGACGACGAGCCCAAACCGTACCTGGGATTCTTCTTCCAGAGCACGGGTATGGGCCTGATCCTTTCGCTCGTGACCTACCTGTGCGCGCAGCTGGTGCGCACCGCTGCATTCCCCGATGCGTCCATGTTTGAGGAGCAACTCTTTACCGGGTGTTTTAATATCGCTGCTATCATTTGCCTGGTTGGCAACATGAGTGCCGTGATTTACCTGATGGTGCTGTTCTGGCGTGACGAGCATGACCTCAACACGTCGGGCACCGCCATGAACGTTATTGCCGTCATGATCTCGTGCGTAGCGTACTGCGCCGCTGCGGTGCTGCTCACCATGTCGGTCATTGGCTAGGTGGTCGCGTGCAAAATACCAAGCAAAAGTCGGGCACCAAGCAAAAGTTGACCATCGCGGCCATCTTTGGCGCTATGGGCCCCGGTCTGCTGGCGGCGCTTTCGGGCAATGACGCCGGCGGCATTGCAACGTATTCCAGTGCGGGCGCCAACTATGGCTACAAGATGCTCTGGATGCTTCCCGTCATGACTGTGCTGCTCATCGTGACGCAGGAGACCGCGGCGCGCTGCGGCTGCGTCACGGGCAAGGGCCTGGCATCGCTCATCCGCGAGCGCTTTGGCGTGCGCAAGAGTGTACTTGCTATGGCGGCGCTGTTGATCGCCAACACGGCTGTGACCATTTCGGAGTTTGCGGGTATCGCCAGCGGCCTTGCTCTCTTTGGCGTGCCGGCGAGCATCTCGGTGCCTTTGGTGGCGCTGCTGGTGTGGATGCTTACCATGTCGGGTAGTTTCCAGCGCATCGAGAAGATTCTGCTGCTGGTAAGCTGCGTCTTCGTGACCTATATTGTCGCCGCGTTTATGGCTGGCCCCAACTGGGGTGAGGTCGCGGTCGACCTGGTCGTGCCTAACATTCAAAATGACCCCAGCTACGTGTCGCTCGTGGTCGCAACGATCGGTACCACCATCGCGCCGTGGATGATTTTCTTGGCGCAGAACAACGTGGTCGATAAGAACGCGGGCGAGGACGACATCGTGCTGCAGCGTATTGATACCGTGAGCGGCTCGATCGCTGCTGATATCATTGCGGGCTTCATTATCATCACGACCGGTACGGTGCTGTTCCCGGCGGGTATTCAGATTAGCGATGCCGCCGATGCTGCCCGCGCGCTGGAGCCTATTGCGGGTCAGTGGTCCACGGTACTGTTTGCCTCGGGCCTGGTCGCGGCGAGCTTCTTGGCCGCCTGCGTGCTGCCGGGCGTTACGTCGAGCGCTATCTGCGAGGCATTTGGCTGGGAGCGCGGTGCCGACCGCAGCTGGGACGAGGCCCCGGTTTACCGCGGCATCATTACGGCCATCATCGGTATCTCTGCCGTGCTGGTGCTTATGCCCGGCGTCGATCTGTTCCAGATTATGATGACCTCACAGGTCATCAATGGCGTGCTACTGCCCGTGGTTCTGGTGTTCCAGGTGGTTATCGCCGCCGACCGTCACATCATGGGTGCCAACCGCAATGGCCGCGTGTGGAACGTGCTCACTTGGGCGACTATCGCCGTGATTACGGTGCTGACAGTCGTCATGTTTGTGCTGCAAGCGATGGGCTACAGCGCTTAACGCCCACTTTTGCTTCCGAACAGGCCGCAGCGATGGGCTGCGGCCTGTTTTTTGTCTGCTATAGGGTGTTAGTTATATAGCAATGGACAAAAAATGCCAAATATGAGTACTGTTGCTAAGTGAATAGCATTTACATCCTAAAAGATAATGAACATAGCCTTTAGTATGTTCATTAAAATTGGCTCCAATACGCCTTAAACCAGTCAGGTTGGCTGCTTTAGGGGGTTGTAGGGGTAGCGCACAGAGATGTGGTGTAAGAGGCGGGGCATGCCCCGCCTCCGCCCTTT
>CABQWP010000046.1 GCA_902467875.1 uncultured Collinsella sp.
AGTCTCATATCGTGGGGAAGGCGCCGTCGCCGGCTCGCCGTAGAGGCCGGCGAACAGGGCGCACGTGGTGGCAAAGCCCGTGAGGATGCCCGACTTGGACGCCTTGCCACCCTTAACGGGAAGCGTGCCCACAAAGAGCCCCAGGCCCGTGGCGGCTAGCGCGGATGCAGCACCGCCCAGCAGGCACAGCCCCTCGCGCCCGCCAAAGTCGACGCCAACGACTAGGCGCACGTAGCCAATCGCAACCGCCATCGAGGCAAAGGAAACCAGCCACGAGCCGACAAAGATGCCGGCTAGCGACGCCGTCTTGGAAAGGCCACCCACGCAGCGGCGCGCGCCAAGGCCCGACAGATTGGGCTGCAGGTCGACGACGCTCAAAGCGGCAAACTCGGCAGACATCATCGCGACCAGGCCAAAGAGCGCGTAGTAGTAAATGGTCGTGCCGTCGGGCGTGGTGCGCGTCAGGCTTACGCGGCGGGAGCCGCCCTCGAGCGACAGGGCGCGCGCAACCGCCTCTTGGTCGGCGAGCGCCGCCGGGTTGTCCTGGGCAATCTGGGACATGAGCTCGGCATTTTGTGTATACGAGCTTGCCACCGTCTCCAGGATGCTGCGATCGGTGAGCACCGATGATGCGCGCGAGCTGTCGTAGCTCGATAGCAGTGTGAGCTTGGGTACGCCTGCGTCGTCGACCGTATAGATGCCCGCAACCTCGCCGGCCTTAAGCGCACGGTTCGCATCGGCTGCGTCGTCGAGCTCGTGGATCTCGAGCAGCTGATCGTCGCCTTCCTTGGCAAGCGACGTCGCCACGCCCTTAAAGGTCGAGGCGTCCCAGACCTCATCCGCTACGACGGCCACCGGCACGGGGTCGATCTTGCCGTCGGAGCTGAGGTTCGCAAACATAAACATGAACATCGTGGAAAGCGCGATGGGAAAGAGAGCGCCCCAGACCCACGTACTCGGTCGGCGCAGCAGCGTCTTGACCGTAATGATAATGGTGTTGAACATGGCTGCCCCCTAGTCGCGCAGCTCGCGGCCGGTGATCTCGAGGAACACGTCGTTGAGGGTCGGCGGCTCGGAATAAATGCGGCCAAGCGCCACGTCATGCGAGCGCAGCGCATCGAGAATGTCCGTCAGGTTATGCGGGCTCGCCTCGCACGAAAACGTGAGCTGGCCCGCCGTCGCCGACAGGTCCAGGACATGCGGCAGGCTCGCGACGGCACCGAGCGCCGCGCTCGGCACCTCGCCGACCTCGATCACGATCTTCTCGCCCATCTGAATCATGCGCTTGAGCTCGTCGTTGGTGCCCTGCGCCAGCACGCGTCCGCCGTCCATGATCATGATGCGGCTGCAGATCTGCTCGACTTCCTCCATATAATGGCTGGTATACACCACCGTGGCGCCCTCGTCGCGCAGGCGGCAGATGCCCTCCAGGATGGCGTTGCGACTCTGCGGGTCGACCGCCACCGTGGGCTCGTCAAAGAAGATGAGCTCGGGCTTGTGCGCGATACCGCAGGCGATGTTGAGGCGACGCGCCAGGCCACCCGAAAGCTTGCCGGGGCGGAACTTGGTAAAGTCGCCCAGACCGACAAAGTCGATCGCCTCGTCCACCAGCGCGCGGCGGCGTTTGCGGTCGCTGACGTAGAGGCTGCAGAAATAGTCGATGTTCTCGCGCACGGTGAGCTCGTCGAACACCGCCACCTGTTGCGGCACCACGCCGATGCGGCGCTTGAGGTCGTAGCGGGCGGGCGTCATGGGCTCGCCAAAGAGCTCGATGGTGCCTTTGTCGTAGGCAAGCAGCTGCAGGATACAGTTGATGGACGTGGTCTTGCCCGAGCCGTTGGGGCCCAACAGGCCAAAGATCTCGCCGGGGGCGATACTCAGGTTAAAGTGGTCGAGCGCAATAAGATCGTCATAGCGCTTGACGAGGTTTTCGACGTGGACGATGTCTGTCATGAGGCGGCCCTTCTGTTGGTCGTGGCCCGGTACGATTGCATCATCGCAGGAGCGGACGGCGCGCACCAGTGAGCTTTGTCACGAGTGCGAGGCTTGGCCGCGTGGCCTGCCGACGTCCCCGATTTGCCGCGTGGGAGGAATGTCACAGTTGCGCAGGCGGCCCCTCCACCACGCGCGGCTTCGCGTACAATACCCGTATGAACAGGCTTTTCGACAAATCGATCGTGCTGGCGTGCTGTATTGCAGCTGCCATGGGCCTTGCTGTGGACGCTCGCCTGGTCGCGGCGTTTTGCCTTGGCGTTATTGCCACCTCGCTGGCCGAGGTCGCACAGGAGGAACGCACGCGACGCGCAAGCGAGGCCGCGAGCTACGCTTACATCATCGCGGCCGTCTTCGTGCCGCCGTTTGTGCCGTTTGCACCCCTTGCCTTCTATGACATCGCGCGACGCGTGCGCCATGAACGAATCTGGCCCGCACTGGCGATTGGCGCCGTGTTTGCCTGCGCGCTTGTCGCGGACCTTCGTGGTGGCGTGCTCACCACCCGAACGCTGTTGTTAACCGCCATCCTTTCGGTCGCCGCCACGTTGCTGTCGCTGCGCACCGCGCAGCTGGAGCGCGAACAGGAACGCATGCGTCGCACCCGCGACAAGCTGCAAGAACGCGCCCTGGCACTCGAGGCACGCAACCGCGACCTCGCCGACCGCCAGGACTACGAAGTCGAGCTCGCGACGCTCGCCGAACGCGCCCGTATCGCGCGCGAGATCCACGATAACGTGGGCCACCAGCTCACGCGCGCTTCGCTTCAAGCCGAGGCCCTGCGCGTGGTCCATGCCGATGAGCCCGGCGTCGCCGCCGATTTCGCCGACGTCAAACGCACGGTTGACGAGGCGCTCCAGCTTGTGCGCGCCAGCGTCCACGCGCTCAACGACAACGCCGTCGACCTTTCCGTGCAGCTCGAACGCATTGTTGAAGGCGCGCGCTCGGACGGCGGCCCGCAGATTGAGCTTGAAGTTTTGGCCGAGCATGCGCCCGCAAATGTCGCCAACTGCTTTGCAGCGGTCCTGCGCGAGGCACTCTCCAATACCATGCGCCACGCTTGCGCCCAGACCGTCACCGTACGATGCATGGAACATCCGTCGTTTTACCAGCTTGTCGTTACCGACGATGGCGCGGGCGGGGTCCAAGCAAGCGGCCGCGGCGCTGCGGAGGGCATGGGGCTCGCCTCCATGCGCGAGCGCATCGAGGCGCTTGGCGGCACCTTCACCGCCGGCCCGCGTGCCAGCGCCGGCGGCTGGCGCGTGTTTGCCACCGTTCCCAAACAGCAAGGAGATGAGGACCGATGAGGCTCATCGTTGTCGACGACGACCGCTTAGTGGTCGATTCGCTCAAGATTATCCTGGGCGCCCAGCCGCAGATCGAAGTGGTGGGCACCGGCGCCAATGGCGACGAGGCGGTCGCGCTCTACAGCGAGCACGCGCCCGACATCGCGCTGCTCGACATTCAGATGCCGGGACGCGACGGCCTTTCGGCGGCACGCGAAATCCTTGAGCGCGACCCCACGGCGCGCGTGGTGTTTCTGACGACATTCTCGGATGACGAGTACATTGTGTCGGCGCTTAAACTGGGCGCCCGCGGCTACCTGATCAAGACCGATGTCGCCGCCATTCCGCCGGCGTTGGCACAGGTCATGGATGGCAAACGCGTGCTCGAGGGCAAGGCGATCGAGGATATCGATTTTAATGGGGCGGGCACCGAAGCCGACGCGCCCCGCCGGCCCACAGCCTTTGCCGGCCTAACCGACCGCGAGTTCGAAGTCGCCGAGCTCATCGCCCGCGGCCTCGACAACAAGGAGATCGCCGCCACCGCCTACATGGGCGAAGGCACCGTGCGCAACCACATCAGCTCGATCCTAGCCAAAATGGGGCTACGCAACCGCACGCAGATCGCCATCGCCTACCTGCGAGGGTAATTACCCAACGGCCAACCGCTCCGACAGAGCAAAATAGCTGTTATCGATTTAATGCCATTTCAAAACTATGCCGGTTTACGGGGCTAAGCTCAGGGCCCCCATCCATACCCGCGTTTTCCGTAAAATGACGGCTTGTCTACCTGCGGTTTTATTTTCACGGATATCGGCATGGTTGGGAGCGCGTGACTTAGCCCCGTAAACCGGCATAGTTTTGTCCGAGCGGCTCTGCACGAGCGCCTCCGCAAGCCTCGCGGGACCAAAATGATCCGTTTTCCTCCGTCCCCAAGGAATCACCCGGAACCGCTCGCCACGAAACCTGCCCATCTACTACGTTTGACTCGATACCCTTGACCATACCCCCGTTTTCCAGAAAACCGCAGGCGTTCTACCTGCGGTTTTCTTTTCGCATTTTTTGCCGTGGTTGAGGGCCACCGCCCAAACGTAGTAGATAGGCCCATTTCATGGCGAACGGGCCACACGGATGTCCTCGCGAGGCCAAAATGATCCGTTTCCCTCTGTCCACGGGAGATCAAGTGATGTTACGAATATGATGTCATTTCAAAACTATGCCGGTTTACTACGATAAAAACGAGATTCCCGACCACGCGTGATTTTTTCGCAAAACTACAAGCCGTCTACCTGCGGTTTTGATTTTGCCAAATGCGGTGTGGTTGGAGGTGGGCGATTTATCGTAGTAATCCGGCATAGTTTTGTTCGCGACGGCACAACCGCGCGTTTAAGCGCGGGGCCGGTGGGGCAAAATTGCCCCACCGGCCCCTATTCCAGTTCTATCCCAGCGTTACTCCGGCTTGGTTTCTACTGTGGGAGTCTTGTCCGCTGCGACTGGGGTGCGGGCGGTGTCCATAGTCAGGCAGTGCTTGGGGCAGCTCTCGATGCACTCACCGCACACCACGCAGGCATACGGGTCGATCGACCACGTTCCACCCTTGCGATCGACCGCGAGCGCGCCCGCCGGGCAGCGACGCGCGCACATGCCGCAGCAAATGCACACGTCCATGTCGTTAACGATATGTCCGCGCAAGCGCTCGGGTACCGCGAGCTTCTCCTGCGGATAGCACACCGTTACCGGCTGCTTGACCATAGAACCCAAGGCCGTCTTGGCAAATGTCAGTAAACTCATGCCGCGCCTACCTTTCCGTGCAGCTAATGCAGGGGTCGATGGTCAGGATAATCATGGGCACGTTGGCAAGGAGCACGCCCTGCAGCGCATGCGTCAGACCCGCCAGGTTTTGCGACGTCGGCGTTCGCACGCGAAAACGGTCCAGGTTCTTGGTGCCGCTGCCGCGCACATAGTAATACGCCTCGCCGCGCGGCTGCTCAATCACAACCTCGCCGCGCGCACCGTCGGCCGGCGTGAGCTTGGTGCGCCCGCCGATACCGTCGTGCGGAATCTTGCCCACAAGCTCCTTGATAATATCCATGGCCTGCGTGACCTCGGCACAACGCACCTGGCAGCGGGCATAGCAGTCGCCATCGCTAGCAACGATAGGCTCAAACGCGGCCAGATCAGCATAGGCGCCGTCGCCAAACATGCGCACGTCGTAATCCACGCCCGAGGCGCGACCGAACGGGCCGACCATCGACAGATCCAGCGCGTCCTTCTTGCTGATCACGCCCACGCCGTGCAGGCGCTCGCCGCAGCTATTGTCGTCCAAAAACGTATGCACCAGGGTCTCGTAGTCGGGACGCATGGCGTCGAGCGTCTGGACAATGCCCGCCAGCTCGGAGTCCTCGATATCGTGCTTAAGGCCGCCGATCTCGTTAATCGACAGAATCACGCGCCCGCCGCAAGTGCTCTCAAAAATCTTGAGTATCTGCTCGCGCAGGGTCCACGACCGATAGAACAGCGCCTCAAAACCAAAGGCGTCGGCGAGCAGGCCCAGCCACAGCAGGTGCGAGTGAATGCGCGAAAGCTCGTGCAAAATGGTACGGATATACTGCACGCGGCCAGGCACCTCGATGTCGAGCATGCGCTCGCAGGCGCTGGCATAGCCGCAGCTGTGGCCCACGGCGCAGATGCCGCAGATGCGCTCGGCGATGTAGCCAAACTGGTGCATGTCGCGCTTTTCGGTGAGCTTCTCGAGTCCGCGGTGCACAAAGCCGATCTGCGGAATTGCCTCGAAAACGCGGTCGTCCTCAATCACCAGGTCCAGATGAAGCGGCTCGGGCAGCACCGGGTGCTGCGGGCCAAACGGAATGACGGAGCGATGTGCCATGGGCCTTACGCCTCCTTTTTCTGCTTGTCGCGGGCGGCCTTGGCGGCAAGCGCCGCGCGGACCTTGGCTGCTTTCTCGGGATCCATGGCAGCGAGCTTTGCCTCCATCTCGGCAGCCTTGAGCGCGGCCTTCGCAGCAGCCTCATCGTGCTGAGCATCGGAGCCCGCGGCATCGCCGGCGCTCGCAGCGCCCTCCCCTGCAGCAGCCGCAGCAGCGGCGGCCCTTTTCGCAGGGGGCCCTGCGCGCCTTGGCTTCGGCGGCGGCACGGACCTTCATGGCCTTCTCGCGCGCGGCCTTCACCTCGGGCGTGATAACGCTCATGGGATCGGCAGTCGAAACCTGGTAGAAAAAGCCCTTAAAGTCGATCTGCATGTCGGTAATGGCAAGGCCAAACAGGTCGTGGGCCTCATTTTCAAACGGGAACACCGCGGGGTAATACGAGCTGATGGACGGAATCTCCTGGTACTGGTCGATGCCCTCAACCACCAGGTTCTCAATCGCATAGCTGCCGTCCTGCGCAATATGCTCCTGAGCAGCACGAACGTTGATAAACGTATAGACCAAGCGATACGAGCCGTCGTCGACGTTGCGTTCAGCGTGCATTTGCACAAAGCGCGCGCCGACGCCCTTGAGCGCCTGCACATGCGGCAACAGTTCATCGATCCCGACGGTGGTATAGATAGCCTTTTGCATTACTCGGCCTCCCTTGCAGCGGCGGGCGCACCGTCAGCCGTGCCTGCGTCGACACCGGCCCCGGCCTCAGCCGCAGCCACAAACCCGTCCTCGCCCAGCTCAACGCCACCGTCCCAAGTAGTGGCACCGCCCACGGTAAGCGGGTCGCCGCCGGCGCGCATCACGGCCTCCTTCTGGTCCAGGATGCCGCACGCCTCCACGATGGCATCGATCACCGTCTCGGGGCGAATGGCACACCCGGGCGCGTACACGTCCACGGGAATCGCGCGGTCCACGCCGCCGATCACGTTATAGGCATCGCGGAATACGCCGCCCGAACACGCGCAGATACCGCACGCCACCACGCACTTGGGCTCGAGCATCTGGTTGTAAATCTGGCGCACGACGGGCAGGTTCTGGGCATTGACCGACCCCGTCACCAAAAAGATATCCGCATGCTTGGGGTTGCCGGTGTTGACCACGCCAAAGCGCTCCGCATCGAACAGCGGCGTGAGCGAGGCCAGCACCTCGATATCGCATCCGTTGCAGCTCGAACCGTCGTAATGAATAACCCACGGCGAGCGCGACATTTTATGATCCATGGATGCCGCCTCCTAAATAAACACGTCGACGAGGATGGGCATAAGGTTGAGCAGGCCAAACACCAGCGCCACGCCCCATCCGAGCCTAAAGCAGCTGCGCCAGGTGCTGCGTGCGAAGGTGTTGTCGATCAGCACCTCGACAAAATACGTCGCAGCCATCACGACCAGGGCTACGACCCAGCTCACGGGGTTGCCCCAAACAAAGAACATGCCCACCCACATCAAAAACAGCACGGTCTCGCACCAGTGCATAAGGGTCATCTTGGCCAGCGTGCCGCCGCTCATCTCGGTGGCGACGCCCTGGACGATCTCCTGATGCGCGTGATGCGAGTACGAAAGATCGAACGGCGACTTGCGCAGCTTGATGGTAAGCACCGCGAGCAGCGCGAGGAAAATGGGCGCGCTGTACACGATGATGGGGGCCGACTGCCCCGTCACGGCAATGGAATCGAAGCTGTCGGTAGCAAGGTACAGGCCCACGCTCATCAGCAGAACGGCGGGCTCGTAACTCATAACCTGCAGCAACTCACGATCGGCGCCGACCTGGGCAAACGGGCTTTGCGTCGAGGCGGACGCCAACACCACAAAGATCGCGGCGAGGGTAACCATAAAAGCGCACAGCAGCGTGTTGGAACCCGACACAAAGATGCCGCCGCCCACGACGGTGAAGATGAGCGCACACGTCATGTAGGTATCATCCATGGTGTTTACGCTGGCGGGAGCCTTGCGCAGCAGCTTGGCAACGTCGTAGAACGGTTGCAGCAGGCGCGGACCCACGCGGCCCTGCATGCGGGCCGAAAGCTTGCGGTCAACGCCGTCGATCAGGCCGCCCACAAGCGGCGCCAGCAGGGCAAACACCACGGTACCAATAAATATGCCCACGACGCCCGAGCCTTCAAAATACTTGCCGCGCAACACCGAGGGCGCACTCATGGCAAGTCTCTCGGGCCCAATCCACGCGCAACACAGCAGCGCAAACAAGATAATGCTGCAGCACACGACGCTACCCGCGGGGCCAATACGCTTCTCGCCAAGGGCATCCTCCGAATACCAATTGCGCTTTTCGGCCTTCACCTCGTGTCCCATCGAGCCGCGGAAATGGCGGTAATTGTCGGTTCCCACACCCGAAAGATATACGTTGACGTGCGGCTTGTTGCTCACGCGGAATGAAGTCAGCAGCACCACGGCGATAAACGCCACGATAACCACCATCAGATACATGGCGTCCTTGCCAATAACGTACGGCACGCGGCCAAACACCATGGCCAAGTAAGGCGACACCAGACCGCTCGAGATAACCGGAAACGCCACGCAGCACAGAATCAGCAGCGCGGCGATGGTGTTGAGGGCCATCCATTCGGTCTTATGGACATTGACCTCCACGTTTTGAGCCGTGGGGTCGACGCCCGAAAGCTTGGCAAGCCACTTGCCCCAGAAGAAGAACGTCGCGGCCGAGCCAAAGGCCAGCACCATGATCATGAGCACGTTGCCGGTCTGGGCAAACGCCACCAGGGCACCCCACTTGGACACGAGCATGCCAAACGGCGCCACAAACATGCCCATGATGCCCAGCATCATCAGACGCGTCAGGTGCGGCATGCGGCTGAACATACCATCCATGTCCTCGATATCGCGGCTACCGATATGATGCTCGGCGGTGCCTACGCACAGGAACAGCAGCGACTTTGCCACCGTGTGGAACAGGATCAGAAAGATGGCCGCCCATACGGCCTCGGGCGCGCCGACACCCAGGCAGGCACTGATGAGGCCCAAGTTGGAAATGGTGGAGTACGCGAGCACGCGTTTGGCGTTGCTCTGCGAGATGGCCATGAGGGCAGCAAGCAAAAACGTGATGGCGCCCACACTCGTGACCATAAAGCCGGTTACGGGATAGATGGCATAGAGCGGGCTCAGCTTGACCATTAGGAACACGCCGGCTTTGACCATGGTGGACGAATGCAGCAGGGCGCTCGTGGGCGTGGGGGCAACCATGGCGCCGAGCAGCCAGGTATGGAACGGCATCTGCGCGGCCTTGGTAAGGGCGGCGAGCGACAGCAGAACGACCGGCATCACCAGCAGCGCGGATTGCGCGGTTCCGGCGCCGGAAAGCTCGATCATGCCCGAGATGGTCAGCGGCATGCCGTTAACGTGCAGGTACATGAGTCCGGCCAAAAACGCGATGCCGCCCAGCATGTTGAGGATGATCTGGGTGAAGGCGTTCTTGATGGCCTCGGGCGTGCGCGTGTAGCCAATCATGAGGAACGAGCACACGGTGGTGATTTCCCAGCCGCAGAACAGCCACTCAAGGTTATCGCTCGTCACGATGACGAACATGGCCGAGAGGAACAGGAACATAAGCGCCAGGAACTGCGGGCGACGGTCGGGCGCGGTCTGCCCGCGCAGCGCGGCCTCGTGCTCGTCATGGGCCTGGAAGTCCTTCATGTAACCCAAGGCATACACGCAGATTAGACTGCCGACGATACCGACGGCGAGGACCATGATCACGCTCATGTAGTCCAGGTAGAGCGGCGTCGCCGTGACGGCCTCGGCCGCGGGCAGCGTCATGGCTGCAAAGGCGAGCGAGCCCACCAGCTGCACCACGCCGAGCACCGTGGTGAGCGTGCTCTTATATTTACGCGCGTTGTACAGGATGACGGCGCACAGAATCACGTCGATGGCGGAGCTGATGATCGAGAGCACATGCGAGGTGCCGGGGGCAACCTCAAAGCTCTGCGGACCCGTGCCAAAAAACATGACGGCGACTACAACTGTCACCGCCATAATAATGCCGGAACCTATGAGCCCCACCGCATCGCGGGCGCGGTCACCGCGCGCGAGCAGCATGCCCAGCGCCGGTACCAGCGGAAACAGGGTAAGGAAATACAGTAGCGTCATACCATCACTCCCCCATGCAAAAACGCTGCAATTGTTTAACGTTATAGCTCAATTGAGGAGCAGCGGCGGCAGGTTTTCGGTCAACTGGGGAGTTTTAGGCGTACGGGGCAAGGAGTCTGTCCGCATTGGAGTAGAGGGGCGGCAAGAAAAATGCGCCCCTGTGGGCGCACCATCCCGTTCGCTATTCCGCCTTTTTAACGCGCGGCTTGCGACCGCGCGGCTTATCGACCAGCGCGGCCTCACCGCCCTCGCGGTACTGGCGGCACCAAGCCTTGACCGAAGACTCGCTGGGAATCTTGTGCTTGATCATGGCCTCGCGAACCGTTAAGCCGTTTTCCAAGCGGTCCTTGACCACGGCGAGCTTAACTTCGTACGAATAGGTGTGATGATGCGAACCGGCATTGAGAACGGCGTCGGCACCGCCCACGGCATACGCGCGGGCCCACTGACGAGCCGTGGCCTGGGGAATGCCAAGCTCCGCGGCGAGGGCGCGATGACCGACCCCCTCTTGGAGGATCTCGACGGCGCGCTGCCTAACCTCAGGCGCATGCGTGCGAGTCCTAGTTGCTTCCGACATACCTGCCACTTCTTAGCCTTAACCGTTAATCTGCTTTCTTACGTGCAAGTTAGATAGTAGCAGTTTACTGTTTGCTCAAAGCAGTTAATTAAAATAGGCGCGGCGTTATCTGGGCATTTGGCACCAAATTACGACATTTCTTTATCGATTATTTACGCTGGTAGCCGACTCGCAGCTAATAGTCATTCGCTTGTCAACAAAATTGGCATCTCTTTATGTCCTTTGGTATAGAGGATATAGTTATTAACCCCTCCCCCAATAATTTTGAGTGATCTGCGAGGCAGTAGACGTCCTCACTCCTCATGATTACCGCGCATTGCCATCCACCGGAGCAAAACAAAAAGGGCGGGACCTGCTGCGCTTGCAGGCCCCGCACCGGTTGACACCCGACGGGACACAGCCGGGCGAGACGGATCCGTGCTACCGCCCCGCCTGGCCGCGATGTTCAACTACAGCTCGTTGGCCGCGTGATACGCCGTGCGGATGGCGCTCGCAATGTCGGCGGTGCGCTCGCCCGAGCAGTCGCCCACGCAGGTCACGGGCACCGTCACGCCGTCCAGATCAAACGCGTTGGCCTTCGAGCCCACGGCCATCACCACGTAATCGCAGGCGATCTTCACCGGCTCCTCGGCGCCGTCCTCGGTGGTACGAACGGCCTCCACGCCCTCGTCGGTAATGGCAGTCAGGCGGGTCTTAACGTGCTGCTCCACGTTGTGGGCGGCAAAGTCGCTCATAATCAGCGGCAGAATGGTCTCGGACTCGCCCGTGGCAATCTTGTCGAGCATCTCCACGATCGCCACCTCGCAGCCGTGCTGCAGCAGGTACTCGGCAGTCTCGGTGCCCACCAGGCCACCGCCAATGACGGCGACGCGGCCGCTGAGCTCCACCTTGCCGGCCAGCACGTCCCAGCTCGAGACGACCTTCTCCGAGTCGGCACCCGGAACGGGGATGATCACGTCGTGTGCGCCCACAGCCACAATCGCGGCGTCGGCGGCGTTGAGGTCCGCGGGGCTAGCGACGTGGTTGAGCTCAACCTTCACGCCCAGGCCAGGCAGAATCTTCTCGTAGTACTCGACCGAGCGCATGATCTCGTCCTTGCGCGGAGGCGCAGCCGCCAGCACAATCTGGCCGCCCAAGTGATCGCTCGCCTCGTAGATGGTCACGTCGTAGCCGCGCTTGGCCGCCACGCGTGCGGCCTCCAGGCCGGCAATACCGCCGCCCACCACGGCGATCTTCTTGTCGCCCTCGCCCGGCTTGATGGCGATGGTCGCCTCGTCACCGTTCTCGGCGTTGAGCACGCACGAGATGTACTTGCGGTTTTGGATCGCGTCGACGCAACCCTTGTTGCAGTTGAGGCACTCGCGGATGGGCTCGCCCGTGGCGGCCTTCAGCGCAATGTCGGGGTCGCACATGAGCGAGCGGCCGTAGGCGATGATGTCGGCGGCGCCGTCTTCCAGAATCTTCTCGCCGGCCTCGACCGAGACCACGCGGCCGACGGTTGCCACCGGCACGGAGACCAGGGCCTTGACGCGCTCGGCCACGGGCAGCGTCCAGTTGTAGGGCATGGCACCCATGGGCGGAATGGTGTCGCCCATGTTGCCGGTGTGGTTGGCCTGCGCGACCTGGATCATATCGATGCCCGCGCCCTCGAGCAGCTTGGCGAACTCGCAGGCCTCGTCGGGCTGCAGGCCGCCCTTGCCGCGCGGCGTGCCGTCGGGGTTCTCCATGATCACGGGGAGCTTGTACTCCACCATCAGCTGCGGCGCGGCTTCCTTAATGGCAGCGACGACCTCCAGCGCGTAGCGAACGCGGTTCTCGAACGAGCCGCCGTACTCGTCGGTGCGCTGGTTGAGGATGGCCGAGCACAGCGAACCCACCAAGCGGTCGCCGTGGACCTCGATGGCGTCGATGCCGGCCTGCTGCGCGCGAGCGGCCGAGGCGGCGATGGCCTCCTTGATCTGGGTGAGCTGCTCTACGCTCGCCTCGTTCACAAAGTGCTGCATGTCGTGATGCAGCTTGGCGTAGGCCTGGTTGCGAATCTCGTTGGACTCGGCCATCTTGGCGGCAAAGGTCTCCTCGTCGCCGGCGGCCTTGGCCTCCTGCGCGGCCTTGGCGGCAGCCATGGATCCCATGACCATGCGGCCGACACCGGGCACGTCGTACTCGGGGTGGAACAGCTGCAGCGCAACCTTGGCACCGTGCTTGTGGACGGCGTCGGCCAGGGCCTTAAACGTGGGAATCTGAGCGTCGGTCGCCAGCTTGGGCGTGGGGCTCGCGGTCATAACGGGAGCAACGTCACCGATGACGATGTAGCTCACGCCGCCATGGGCCAGGCGCTCGTAAAAAGCCAGGCTGCGCTCGCCAATGGAACCGTCGCGCTCCTCGTAACCGGTGGTCAGCGGCGGGAACATAATGCGATTCTTGAGCTCAAGGGGGCCAACCGTAATGGGCTGGAGCAGCTTGGATGCAGGTGCGGTCATGGACATTCCTCTCTTGTAGGCGCGGCGGCGATGATGCCGCGTAGTTGTCTAGAGGATATGGCATGGGGGCACAGCGGCACAACGGAAATCGGCGAATATCAGGTGGCGGCTGGTGGATGGGACGGGGCGGCCCGTCGGTTTGTCTCAATCTGTAACAGTTACGCGGCAAAACTGGGTCTTACTGTTACAGATCGAGACAAACCAAACCCGCCTGCTAGATAATCTCAATCTATAACAACAACTCGGCAAAATCCGTCCCTCGTGTTACAGATTTAGACAAACGAAGACCGTCCTGCCGAAACATCTCGATCTGTAACACTTAGCCGCCCAAATCGGGTCTAGATGTTACAGATCGAGATTTTGTTTAAGAAGCTGAGAATTGGACCGAAAACACAGTCCCGGAATAACAAAAAAGCTCGCCGGCTAGGCCGACGAGCTGCAAGTTCTTGGTCGCGGGGGCAGGATTTGAACCTACGACCTCCGGGTTATGAGCCCGTTGGAGGCTGGCACTCATAATATACATGTGTGTTTACCTGCGGTTTTATTTGTAGATGTTTGGCGCTATTGCTCGTATTTTTCTACTCTATTTCTTCGTAAGGCGCTTTTCTTCTTCGAATCTTCGCTCAATGTGCGCAGCGGAAATGCAGCGAAACACCTCGAAATCCGATCGAAATATTGGCCTGGACTTCCAGCAAGATTGGACGTTTCTGCAAGTTGCTCAGGCGTATCCCGCCTTGCGTTTGGCATCCGAAGATATCGTGGATGCGGTCGTTCGAGACCACTTCGCCGATATTAAGGTCCTGCTCAAACATATTGTGCTCCGCCCTGCCGGGATTGAATAGCTCGCCTGAGCGCTGCGCCGCGAGCCGGCGAGGTCAATGGCCTACAGCCAGGACGATCTGGCGGCATCCCACCACTCGGCGCGGACGCGGGTGGCCGCGAGCAGGGCCCCGCACACCGCAAAGAGCTCGTAGTCCGCCAATGTCGTCGCCATCTGCATGAGCTCAGCCAGGAGATTGAGACGGTCAGCGGTGCCAAGGTCGCCGAACGCCCCGATTGCGTTCGCGATCCGGCGCGCCTCCTGGCTGATGTTCGGGCTATTAACATCCTTATCGGGGTTCATGGACATCCTTCCTCCTCGATCCCAGCCAAGAGCATAGGAATACCTGCACAGCAGACGTAAACCATAGTTTACGTTCCGGGGAAAACGCGCTGGGAAACCAAACTCGGCATCCGCCGAGATGTGCCCACGGCCCCGCGACCGGGTTGCACCTCCGCTGCGCGGCCTCATGATCGACTACGGCGTCGGCGTGAGCACGAGACAGGTCTACGAGATCAAGGCCGTTGACACCGATTTCTTCGACGAATAGCGCGTGTCTGCAACGCGCCGCTACCGCGTGCCCTTCCGCCCGTTGCATTTCGAGCAGAGCACCTGCAGGTTGGATGGAACGGTCTTGCCGCCCTTCGCGACCGGCACGATATGGTCGACGTGCAGGCCCACGCCGTCCGGCATGTATTTCCCGCATATCTGGCAGGTGTAGTTGTCCCGGCGGGCGATCTGCTCGCGCAGCTGCTTCGTCATCAGCCTTCGCTGGTTCTTGGCGTGATAGTCCCTGAGCGTCGCCTCGTCGTTGATAGCGGCGAGGCGGATACGGCGCTCGACGATCCACTCCCAGTTCACGTCAAGCTCGGAATCATCCATCGACACCTTGTAGGACGTCTTCACGTAGTTGGCCTGCTTGTACCTCGTCTGGTCGCGGCAGGTGATGAACCTAAAGGCCCTGTCATCGTCGACCGCCTCGGCGTACTGACGCTCGCGCCGGCTGCGGAGCCGGCAGGTTTTCAGATACTCTTCTTGCTCGTGCTTCCAGTTCTGGATGTATGCCCTATGGGCGACGATGGCGTCCCAACCGGCCGGGTCCATAAGGTGACGGTCGATGTAGTCCTCGATCCTCACGTTGCGCCTGCCAGACACATCGAAGCGGGCCACGTAGTAGGGATACCTAAAGGGGCTCGCCAGAATCCTGCGAACCAGGACCGCGATTGCACAGACCAGGGCTATGACCAGCACGCCGAGAACGAAATAGGGCGTCAGGTCGACTATATAGTGGTACCCGTCTATCTCATAGAGCTGAGTCATGGCATTCTTCCTTCCCCAAGGATGGCAAAATGATACCAAGACGCGGGTCTTCCGGATCGCGGGCGCTTTCCACGCGATACATCCATGCCCCTCCGTCCGGACACCGCACACCGAACCCCCACACCACGTTCGCTTTACAATCAAGAACATTCGTTCGACAATGAAGCCCGTGAGATACAAACGGATGTTCGGGGGTACGCGCATGATCATGAAAAAGCACTCGCTTGCGGGAACCTGCGGCATACCCACCGATGCACAGCGCATCTACATCCCCGTGGACGCCAACGGCGCGGACGACCCCGACCACGGCCCGTCCGATCCCGTCACCATCCACTGGCCGGACGGCCGCAGTTGGAAGGTTGAGAGCATCTACGCCCGCCAGGAGTTCGGCCGCGCCATCTTCGGTAACCTCTGTGTGCGTTACGACGTCTGCATCGCGAAGCAGCGCAAAACGGTCTGGTGGGAGCACGGCGACTGGTTCGTCGAGCGCGGTGGCGGCATGGCGGTGATGCCCGAGTGATAGGCCACACAAAGGACTTCGGCGGCGGCATCACCGTTCGCGCCAACGGCGACAAGCCCGGCAGACGCGTCCATAAGCAGTACGTAGACGTCTACGCCCGCACTAACGCCGACGGAACGACGGTGCCTGTCCGCGTCTGCTGGCCGGACGGCCGCGGCTTCACGATCGACGAAATCATTCGAATAGACCCCTTCGGCGCGGTCATCCACGACGCGCAGACGGCGGTCTACACGGTGCGCTTCGGCGGCTGGACCACTCAGCTCATGCTGGAGCACTACCACAGGGAGGACCCCATTCACGGGGCAGATGACCGCCTGCGATGGTGGGTCTGGGCGTTCGAGAACACCCGCTCGAAGAACGACGTTTCCGCACCGCCTGCCGACACGCGCGTCCGGTGAACGCGGGTTGGGTCGTCATGCGGAACGCAGAGGGTGACGTCGGCTAGAGCCAAGCTCCGGTCCACTCGCTCCGGTTCCTCGTCGCCGCGAGGAGCGCACCGCATGCCGCGAGCAGTTCGTAGTCCGCGATCCTGATCCCGACCGACATGGCCTCGGCGAGGACTTCAATCCTTCTGCCATAATCCTCGATCTCGGAGAATACCCCGATACCGTCCATGAGCCGCTGAGCGGCTTCGCTCGGCCCGTCCCCCGTCGTGACATGACGTTCTTCCATGCCGAAACAATCCTCTCTATGCGAGAAAGGCGATGATAGCAGGTGCCGTCCGGGCCAGCATAAACAGCGTTTTACGTTTTACGGCATCCGCCGACGGCGGCCACGGCTCCGTGGCCGGGTGATGCCTCCGCTGCGCCCTGTAAAGGCCGCTCCATGAGGCCCCGCACAAACCTCCGCTCCGCTCCGGTTGGTGGAGGCCGTCATGGAGGACCTTGACAGGCCTTCGCTCCGGCATGGCTTTGCAGGGAGCAAAGCCGACGACGACGCGCGGCGTCGCCATTCGGCTTTGCCCGCAGGGGCGAGATGTTGAGGGCCATGTGCCCGGAACGGAGGAAGACATGCAGCAGCTGATGACCGAGGAAATCGCCAAGACGGTGCCGAGGCTCTACGAGCAGGACGGGGCGGAGGACCCCGCGGTCTACGCCCACTACTTCTCGTGCGTGAACGGATGGGACTGGTGGCTGCTCGAGTTCGACGGCACGGACGAGGCGTTCGGCCTCGTCGAGGGCTACGACGACGAGCTCGGCTACTTCAGCATCAAGGAGATTGAGGAGCTGAACCGCCAGATGGGGTTTGCCGCCGTCGAGCGCGACGAGCACTTCTCCCCGAAGCCGCTCAGCGCCGTCAGGAGGGGGTAGCCGCATGGTGACGGTCGAGTTCGACTCCATGGGCGAGGCGGTCCGCCTCGCCCTCGTGGCCGGGGAGTACGCGGGCGGCGGCCTGGCCGTCCTCCTCCTCGACGCCACGGACCCGCGCTCCGATGGCTACATGGCCGAGTGGGGCGTGCTCACGGCGAACGTGCCGGCGGCCGCCGAGTGGTGCCGCGGGCGGGGCAACATCGCCATAGACGCCGACGCGCCCGCGGCGCTCCTCGAGGCGCTCGAGGCCGCCGGCACGGTCCGGATGGCCGACCGCTCGGCGGCGTCCGGGATGGCCCGCTACCCGCTGGCCACGGTCGCCGAGCACGCCCTCGGCGGCATGGGCGGCCTGAGCGAGACCCTCGAGGAGGCCCTCGGCTCGACGGTCGTCGTCGAGTACGAGTCGGGCGGCGACGGCGGCGCGTTCGAGGTGGGGACCGCGCCGGCGGGGGCGGGCGGGCGCGAGCGGGCCGCTTCCCTTTGGCGCA
>CABQWP010000047.1 GCA_902467875.1 uncultured Collinsella sp.
GAAGCTGATGTTTGCCCCCCTGGTCCCCCTGCGGCAGGGCCAGCCATTCCGTCGGCTCGCGCATGCGCCGTCGCCTGCTCGACACGCCTGAATCCGGTGTGCTCGGCCGCGTTGCGCTCGCCAACCGTCTAACCCGTGCGGTGCTCGCCTTTACGGCGCTGTTCGCCATCCTTATCGGCAACCTCACCTATGTCCAGGTCATTAAGGCCAAGGACTATCAGGACATGCCGACCAACAACCACACCATCGCCCGCTCCAAGTACATCCAGCGCGGCTCCATCATCACGTCCGACGGCGTGACGCTGGCCGAGTCGCTGCAGCAGGAGGACGGCACCTACGTACGCTCCTACCCCAACGGTAACCTGGCAGCGCACGTGGTTGGCTACGTGAGCCAGCAGTATGGCACCACCGCCATCGAGAGCGTCATGAACGACACGCTCACCGGTTCTAAGGACTACTCCAGCTGGAACAACGCCATCGCGTCGCTCGCGGGCCAGACCCAGCCGGGCAACACCGCCAAGCTCACCATCGACTCGCGCATCCAGACGGCTGCTGAGCAGGCGCTCAAGGGCTTTAAGGGCGCTGTAGTGGTCATCGACCCGCGTACCGGCGCGGTGCTCGCATGTGCCAGCTCGCCCACCTACGACAACACCAACATCGATGCCCTGCTGCAGACGGGCGGCGGCGAGGACGGCTCCATGTACAATCGCGCCATGGACGCGCTGTACACGCCGGGCTCAACGTTTAAGGTCGTTACGCTTTCCGCGGCACTCGAGACCGGTACCGCCAGCCTTACCAGCACCTACCAGGCGCCCGGCTCCATGGACATCGGCAACGCACCGGTCACCAACTATGCCAACGAGAGCTACGGCACCATCAGCCTGCAGCAGGCCTTTGCCGTGTCCTCCAACGTCGTCTTCGGCCAGGTGGCAAACGAAGTTGGCGCAAACACGCTCGTACAGTTTGCCAACGCCTTTGGCTACGGCCAAAAGCTCGGCCAGGACCTGACCTCCGCGGCCTCCATCATGGCCGACCCGTCGCTCATGACCGAGTGGGAGACCGCCTGGGCCGGCGCCGGCCAGCCTGTCGGCATGGACCACACGCCCGGCCCGCAGACCACCGTCATGCAAAACGCCGTGATTGCCGCCGCCATCGCCAACAGTGGCGTGGTCATGGACCCGTACTTTGTAGCCCAGGTACTTGCCCCGGACGGAACCGTGGTCAAGACCACGCAGTCCCGCTCGCTGGGGCAGGCCGTCAGCTCCGCCACGGCCGACCAGGTCAAGCAGGCCATGCTTGCCGTCGTCCAGTCCGGCACCGGCACCGATGCCCAGATCCCCGGCGTCAAGGTCGCCGGCAAGACCGGCTCGGCCGAGACCGGCGGCACCAACGTCAACTCTATGTTCGTTGGCTTTGCACCTTACGATTCACCCACGGTCGCCATCTCGGTGGCCTTGGAGGATTTCGACAAGCATGACGTCAAGGCCGCCAAGATCGCCGGTATCGTCCTGACCGCGGCGCTTGCCGCACAGGGAGCGTGATGCCCATGATCGAATCGGACACCCGAGGCGCGCCGCGGCCGAAGAGTTAGCGGCAACGCGCCACACGGCCCCAGCGGCCACATCGTAGGTACTACACACATCGTTGAGCGAATAGTTATGTTAGGAGCAGGAATGGAACAGAGGGTCCTCGGGGGAAGATACCTCCTCAAGGATAAGGTGGGAACAGGCGGCATGGCGACCGTCTACCGCGCACAGGACCAGGTCCTCGACCGCACGGTAGCCGTCAAGATCATGCTGCCGCAGTATGCTGGCGACGCAACCTTCGCCGCACGCTTTAAGCAGGAGGCCCAGGCAGCAGCCGGTCTCTCCTCCCCTTATATCGTGGGCGTCTACGATTGGGGCAAGGACGGCGACACCTATTACATCGTCATGGAGTACTTGCGCGGCACCGACCTTAAGAGCGGCATCAAGAGCCACGGCGCCCTCGACCCCAAGAAGGTCGCCCAGATCGGCTCGCAGATCAGCTCCGCGCTTTCGGTCGCCCACAAGCACGAGATCATCCACCGCGACATTAAGCCGCAGAACATCATGGTGCTGCCCGACGGCAACATCAAGGTGATGGACTTTGGCATCGCGCGCGCCAAGAACAGCCACCTCACGCAAGACAACAACGTGCTGGGAACCGCCCACTACGTAAGCCCCGAGCAGACCCGTGGTCAGGACCTCGGCCCCACCTCGGATATCTACTCGCTGGGCGTCGTGATGTACGAGTGCGCCACTGGCCGCGTTCCCTTTGACGGTGACGACGCTATCTCAGTCGCACTCAAGCAGGTCAACGAGCTGCCTATTCCGCCGAGCCAGATCAACTCCGGTGTCGACGCCGACCTTGAGCGCATCATCCTCAAGTGCATGGAGAAGGATCCGGCAAACCGCTTCCAGACCGCCGACGAGCTGCGTCAGGTGCTCAACAGCTACCTGTCGGGCCGTGCCGTCAACGTCTCGGAGCCCACGCGCATCATCGGTGCCCCCGGTGAACTGGGCGCCACCAAGACTCGCGAGCTTTCCGATCAGACGCGCGCCATGGTGCGTCCCGTCTCGGGCGTGAGCGGCCAGAATACCGCCCGTAGCTCGGTTTCGGGCTCCACCGGCTCCTACGAGGTCGAAAAGCCCAAATCCAACAAGAACAAGATCATCGCCGCCGTGGTGGCAGCGGTTGCCGTCATCGGCATCGTGGTGGCCTTTGCCACAGGACTCTTTGGCGGCGAGCAGGTCACCGTTCCCGATGTACTGGGCAAGGACCAGCAGACTGCCGTCGAGCTGATCAAGGAAGCCGGCCTCGAGGTCGGCACCATCGACCAAAGCTACAACGACGATGTCGACGAGGGCAAGGTCGCCGAGCAGACGCCCAACGGCAACACCAAGAAGGCCAAGGGCACTAAGGTGAACCTGGTAATCTCCAAGGGCCCCAAGCCCTCCGAGAAGGTTGAGGTTCCCCGGCTTGTCGGCCTGACCAAGGACCAGGCAGAAGCCGCGCTGGCAAGCGTTGGCCTGAAGGGCAACGCCTCCGAGGAGGCCAACGAGGCCGATGAGGGCCAGGTCTTTGAGCAGGGCACCGAAGCCGGTAAGGAAGTCGCGAAGGGCACGACCATCTCGTACAAGGTCTCGAGCGGCCCGGATACCACGTCCGTCCCCGACCTGACCGACATGACCGAGGCGCAGGCGCGCAACGCCCTCGATATGGCAGGCTTTGGCGTCGACGTGAGCTACCAGGAGAACGACTCTGTTACCGAGGGCACCGTGATCAGCTGGAACCCCAGCGGTAAGCAGAAGCCCGGCGCCACGATTACCGTCGTCATTGCCAAGAAGTCCGGCAAGGCCACCGTCCCGGGCAACCTGTACGGCAAGAGCATTTCCACCGCCGTTACCGCGCTCAACAACGCCGGTTTCTATAACATCGGCTTCTGTGACCAGAACGGCAATCCCGTAAGCGGTAACGAGGATGCCACCGTTACGGGCGTCTCCCCCACCGGCAAGCAGTCCACCGACAGCACGATCACGCTAACAGTCGCACTTTCTGGCTCGGGTTCGGGCTCTGGCTCGGGCACGGGTGACGATTCCGGTACGACCAACTAGTCGCCACCCCACCGCTCATCACGGCTCTCGCCGCAAACATATTCGCTCACAGGCGCCCGCTTGCTTCCCCAGCAAGCGGGCGCTTCGTTTTTGACATGACATGAACCAGAAGAGCCCGGCACCATAGCGGTACCGGGCTCGATATTCCTCTGGTGCCCCCGGGCGGATTCGAAAACTCCCCCCGCGGGAAATTGGTGACGCGGGTGTCGACGGCTCGAATCCGCCGACGGCCCCCACAAACCAGAAACGGCGCCGCTCTCGCGACGCCGTCATAATCTTCTGGTGCCCCCGGGCGGATTCGAACCGTCGACACCCGCTTTAGGAGATATGATTTAATGCTACCCCCTACCATTCATCAAGCATCATTGAACATCATATAACCGCAGATAAACATAGCAGTTTGTGTCTTTTGCCTCCGGTAGCTGCGCCTACGCTTTTACAAACATATTACTAACAGCTTTAGCTAAACTGCACTCAATGAATTGTTGAAAACTATTCAAAGAAACGGAGCGCAAAGATGTCAGAACAGCCACTAATTAGCGGAAGAGGCACGTGTTGGAAAGACAAGAGATCACCTAACACCTATCGCTATTATTTTTCCCTTGGAGTCAAGGACCCTAAGACGGGGCGCTACAAACGATCCCCAACTTATACAGTTCGTTGCAAGACTAAAACAGAAGCTAAGGCTGCAATGCAGGCCAAGCTGGCTGAAATCAACTCCTCTGGCACGATCACTAAAACTAAAAAGCCCACTTTGCTTGCGTCCTACTGCTGGGCCTTTCATGAAAATAGGGACACCGAGCTTGCGCCAACGAGCTATGAAAGAGAAGCGTACGATTGCAGGCATATCGAAGACCTATTCGGTGCGTTTCAGACAATTGAGGGGCTAACTCCCGATCTAATCGAAGAAACATATGCCGAAGCTCGTCGTACGGGAAAATACAAACCATCAGAGCTTGTACGAATCAATGCGAAACTGCGTCAGATTTTGTCGAATGCAGTCGCAAAGAGAATAATTGACCGAAACCCCTGCGCTACCGTTCATGTTCGCAGACCACGCAACAAAAGAGAATCACTGACAATCGACCAAGTAGCTACCCTATGCACACGTCTTCAACACATTGAGCTCACCGCCGAAGCTGTTGGTACACTAGTACTAGTGTATACGGGTATGCGGAAAGGCGAGATGCTGGGCCTCGAATGGCGCGATTGGGACCCTGCCAATAAAACCTTGAAAATTGACAGGCAGTACACCAACGACCATGAACTGAGGGCACCCAAGTCACAAGAAAGCCAACGCAAAATTCCCGTTGGAGAAACCTTGGCCGAACGTCTTCAATCATGGTCAGCCATACAAAAAGAGCTCCTGGCCTCTCTGGGGCTGTCCCAGACTGGCAGCACTCCCATCATTAGCGATATTGCTGTCGAGCAAGGGATCCCTACTGTCTGTCACATGAAAAACTACATCTTCAACCATTGGTTTCGCGATTTCGCAGTTAGCTGCAATCTTGGAATCTATGAGCCGAACAATTCGACTGGCGGAAAACTATATAAGGGCATCTGCCCGCATCAGCTCAGGCATTGTGTAAGCACTTTTATGCTGGCGAACGGATCGGACGTTAGAAGCGTGCAAGGTATTCTTGGCCACGCGGACCCCAATATCACGCTCAAAACGTATACAAGCCTCGTTCAACAATCAGAAATAAAAGCAGTTAAAGGCTACGAAGCCTTCATCAACGCCTATATACAGAGAAGCGAGAAATAGCATGTTTTTCATTCATCGTTTATTTCATAATATTACGGTACTATAATACCGTTTCCGCAGGTAGATGCTTTATTTGATTGACATCTAATGAGTTTTAATACATGCTAAAGCTGTCAGATGGCTACGCATGTAGTCATAGAAACCGGCCCCCCAAGTGCTTATGAACCTGGTACGTCTTACAAGCACAGGGAGGGCCCTTATTGAAAGGATAGCTCATCATGGCTACTCCAAAGATTAGCACTCAGGCGTCCACACCGACTTTCCCCACTGGTGCCGCTCAGTGCGATCGGTTGCTCCGCGTTAACGATATCCGCGAACTCACTGGCTGGAGCGAAAACACCGCACGCAAGTTTATGCGAGAGTCCGGCAAGCTCATCCAGATCCATCGCTCTAATTACATGTTTGAAAGCTCGTTCTACGAGCTTTTCAAGCAGCTTGAAGGTCGTACCGCCCACCTTGATTAGGTGGTAAACATGAGCGAGCTTCCGTCGATTTCCGACATATTTAGCGATGATGCTACTGAGCAACGAGAGATTACGGGAAAAATGGATAAGGCTATTTTTATTTCAGTGCCCGAGTGGGCGTGCTGCGTCACCACCGTTGCCGCCGAGCGTCTCATCCTCGGCCTTGTATGGAAGTTTGGAAAACCTTCCAAAAACAAACGGCCCATGGGCTTCTGCGCTAAAAGCAAATGGATTGAGGATCACTACCGCCTGAGTAAGAACACGATATCCCGGGCCTATACCTCTCTGAAGGATAAGGGGTATATTCAAAAAGTTGGTGATGGCAGCTGGATGCTTAATTACGCCGCAATCTACCGCGCCGCGATTGAAAACGCTTGGGAGCCTCCGAAACTTTAAGCCCACAAACCGACTATCGAGGTCGTGAGAGTCGGTCACCGTCAGGATGCCCACAAGAACATGCCGCGGATGTAAAATGAAGCAGGGTCGAACCGAAACAGTTCCCGGACAATTGGCGTCCGGCCAGACACTTCGATTCGACCCTTTCTCATGCCTGTATCTAAAATACTCCCACAATCATTCTCGACATCTTTAACGCCCTCACCTCCTGCCACCAACACGTCGTAGACGCTATTTACAACGAATCGATATGGCCGCCCGTTCTTTAAGGCACGTGTTACCATGAAAACGTGCGGTATTTCTCCAACCGAAAACCTGCGTGAACGCATGACTTGAGACGCCTTTTAGAACTCACCGATCGCAGGGCGAACACAAATCAACAGCGGCCGTGCATTGTTCCCAGCCATATGGCATGGCGGAGCCATGCCCGTTGTTGATTGGAGTGCCGCACCATGGCAAACGAGAAGAAAATCAGGGAGATCTACGGCGTGAAGTCCGTCCTCGATGAGGCCGCCGAGCGGATCGAGGCGACGTGGCGGGAGAAGCTGCTGCACGAGACGGGCGACCTCAGGACCGAGAACGCGTTGCTCAAGGCCCAGCTCGACGAATTCAACCGCAAGCTCGTCGAGGCGAGAGACCGGAACGAAAGACTTGAGGCCGACTGCAATGAGCGGGTCGCCTTTATCGAGGAGAAGTTCGAGCTCGATACCGCGAGCCTCGAGCTCGAGAACAACGAGCTCCACGCCGCGAGCGTCAGATATCTCGCCGATGCCAGGGAGCTCGACAGGCAGGTCGTCCAGCTCCACGCCGAGGCTGAGACCATGGTCGATGAGATCGAGCGGCTGCGCGGCGAGCGTGACGCCGCGTTGAAAGCCCAGGCCGAGCTGAGCGATGCGCTTCTGGCCCAGCGCGACCTGATGGCCGAGGTCGCCGCCCTCAAGGACCGCCTTGCTGTAGCCGAACAGCGGGCGGCCGTGGCCGAGGCCAAGATCGAGGTCATGACCCAGATGAAGATCGAGTAGGCCGCATAGCATCTAATTTTCTAGAAACCCCCTAGAGCATTTCTAGGGGGTTTCTAGAACTGAGAACCGGGCGCAGCACTTTCGATCGGCACGATGTCTCGATAGACCAGACGGTGCCTGTCGTCACGCCACTCGTCACCGTGGTAGTGGCCGAAGAACCAGGCTCGGTAGCCGAGCCGGTCGTCGAGCTCGGCAAGGAATCGCTGAAGTCGGTCGCCCCGATACTCGCGTCCGCGCTCCCGGCACAACCCCTCAGCAAGAGCAGCAGGGGCCTCGTGAGTCACAACGCAATCGACCCTCCAGCCTACGCGGTTGAGCGAGGCGCGGCAGTGGTCCATCTCCTCCTCACTCGGCATCTCCTCTGGCCACCAGCTCCTCCCCTCCTTGCGATACTGCCTGTCGTTGCTCGCGGCGCCGCCCATGACAAGGACCGTGGTTCCCGCGATGTCGAACACCTCTCCGCGCATGAGGTGCAGCACGTGCGGTCGCACCTCATGGACGAGCCCGCCGTTCCACTCCCGCACCGGCAGCCCAGCCAGGGCATGGTGGTTCTCATGGTTGCCGTCTACGAAACACGTGGTCCACGGCTTCGACTCGAACCAGTCGAGCCAGTATTTCTCGGCGTTGGATCCATCCCAGACAAAGCCGAAGTCGCCGGCCACGATCACCGCGTCATCGCGCGTCAGGGTCCGGCCCAGCGGCCAAGACCTGAAGGCGAACCTGCTGGCCCCGTACTCGGCCCTGCCGTGCACGTCTCCTGTCACATAGACAGCCATCAGTACGCACCCCACGGCAGGAGTTTGTCCCCGAGCCTCACGATCCGGTCGTACAGCACGGTATGACGTTCGTCCGGGTTGCCGTCTCGGTGAAAATGGCCGTAATACCAGCGCTTGTAGTCCAGGCGATCCTCGAGCTCGTCAAGGAATCCGGTCAGCCGGTCCACATCAGGGCGCTCCCAGCCTGGGTCCGGGTAGAGCGTCGGCGAGAGCATGCGCGTCGAGCAGGTATGGGTGATGACGCAGTCGACCTTCCAGCCGACTTCGTCGAGCTTTGTCCGTGCGGTATCGAAATCGCGCTCGTCCGGGAGCTCCTGAGGCCACCAGCTGGAATAGGGCACGCGGTATTCCCTGTCCACGCTCGTGGCACCGCCCATGGTGAAGACCGTCGAGCCGTCGAGCTCGAAGACCTCCCCGCGCATGAGGCGGCGGATAGACGAAGTATCCGACAGGCGCTGCGTCAGCCCGCCGTGCCACGGTTCCATGGGGCGTTCCTCCCAGTGGTCGAAGCGCTCGTGGTTGCCGTCGACGAACAGTACCGTGTAGGGGCGCGACTCCAGCCAGGCGATGTCGGCGCATTCCTCGGCAGAGAAATCCCACGGAAAGCCAAAGTCGCCGGCGATGATCAGATAGTCGTCGCTGCCAAGGCTATCCCCAAGCTCCCAGTCGCGGAGCTTTTGCATGTCGAGCCCACCGTGGATGTCGCCCGTCACATAGACCGTCATCGGATCGCCTCTTCCCTCTTGTACGCCGCCAGCTCGCGCTCGACCTGCCTGTCGCCGGTCTCGTTGACCCACCAGGGCCATTTCACCCGGCCGCACGGCTCGTCGACTCCGGCGAACCATTCCCTCAGCTCGTCGAGGCTCACCGGGGAGTGCCCGTTGGCATCGCAACCGACGTCGTAGCGCAGAAGGCCCTGCTTGCGGTTGAACTCGTTGTACGCGCCGCCGCTGCTGTGGATGTGCCCGTGGAGGTGCCACGATCCATGGTTCATGCCCTGCCAGTCGGCCATGGGGTAATGGCTCAGGACGATCTTCTGCCCGTCGATCTTGAGCACGCAGATCGGCGGCTCCACGGTGAAGGCGCCCGCGACCGCCGGCTGGGTCCAGTCCTTGTCGTGGTTTCCCGGGACTAGGTGGATGCGCCTGCAGGCGATCCGCTTGCGAAGCCCATAGGCGTCCTGGGCGGTCATCTTGAATGAGAAATCACCCAGGATGTAGAGCTCGTCGTCCACGGCAACCCTGCCGTTGATGCTGTCGACGATGGCGTCGTTCATCTGCCAAATCGTCTCCCACGGGCGGTCGGTGAACTTCAGCACGTTCTCATGCCCGAAGTGGGTGTCGCTGGTAAACCAGATCATATTTATGTCTCCTTCTGTCGCTAAAAAACGTTCTCCCTCGAGGTCAGGAGACGTTTTATGAGCGACATGAGGTGCATATCCCTCATGTTTCAAGCTCCAATCTGCCGGATTTGCCCAACTAAAAGTTTACGCCCACGCGCGAACAGGATTTGATTTTTGAAATATGGACGAATTCCTCGTCAGGAGGGTAAAATGGTGCCGACGGCAGCCCAAGTTGTAGAGAGCTGGGCAGAGCCGTTGCTTAATGAAGTTGGGTCATCGTCTTAGCGACGGTGACCTTTCTTTTTGGGCTTCGAGCCCTGCTTGAGTGCCTTGGAAAGGCCGACAAGGGCCGTGAGGAGCGAGACCATAGCGGTCAGGAGCTTCACGAGCTCGGTGAAATCGGTCATGGGCATCACCTCCCATCAAATGGAGGGCTCCGCCCGGCACGAGGGCTGCCGACAGCAAGGACGATTCTATCAGAGCGGCTGACTCCCGCCCGATATTACCATCCCACCGCGCCTGTGCAAAAAAGAGGGCCGCCAAACAGCGACCCTCCAGCGAAAGTGCACGTTATTTAGGACAGTCAAATTCTTTGAATAACAAATGACTGCTGTATAATTACATAATAAAGTTCACCCGGAAGGAGCGATCGATGAAAAGCAAACGATTTGCCCTGAATGCACTTCTGGTAGTAGCAATATTGACGCTCTTGGTCTTCTCCTACTCATACATGAATCAGCCAAGATTTTGATATGCTTTATACGCTGTTTTTTCCGGCGAAACAACTTACAACACTTACAACACTATAGGCTTCATTGACGCAATCTTTTTCTATGTAGTCGGCCCCGTATCAAGCGAACTGATCGCTTTTGTTGTCTGCTACAACCTGAATCAACAAAGCCAAACTCACTCAGCGACTTCGGCCAAACAAGGAATCAATCTCTTCGTAATAATGATAATTCTGCAAATTGCGACTGTGTTGATTATCGCCCTGACCGCAACAAACGTTTTGAAGTATGAGTTCGGATTCATCGTGAGCTGTCTCATGGCAATTGCCGCGGGTATAGCGGTTTCGTATACGACACCGGCAAAGAAGTAGCTCAACTAACAGGGCCTATTTGGAATCCGAATCATCCATGGAGCCGTCGATGCCGGTTTTGGTGTTGTCCTATAAGCCCCGATTAATTCATACTCCTCATCCTTGCCGAATTGCGAGTATGGCAGAATCGGCACTGGATGGCAGTGCGCTAGGGCACCGACGATAGGCTTTCCAAAACTAGCGATGCGTGTCTCCGCGAGCGTAATCGCCTCGGTCGACCGCGCGATCGACCTGCGGCGAGATGTCAACGTTACCACCATGGGCTCGACCTGCGGCGCGAACGCGATCATCGCCGGCATCGGGAACGGCGCCGGCACAGCGGTTGCGAATCTCCCTTGCGTAACCGCGACGCGCAAGAAGCTCATCGCGAACCGCCGGATCTTCGAGCAGGTCCTCATCGCACTTCGGTGCGATGAATTTGGGGAATGAATTGTAGGCGACGCCCTTGCTCGCTTTCGCTTGTTCGACCCACGCCGAGTACGCCTTCTTAAGACGTTGAATGTAAATCTCACAGCGCTTCTCGTACGGCAACGCTCGCTCGGCTTCCAACATGTTCTTTTCGAACGCCGCTTCAAGTTGTTTGACCGCGAAACGTCCGTCGAGTCGAGTCAGATTGAAAGTGCACTTCGGATTGCCGGCCTCCTTGATATCGAGATCTGTCGCATAGACTCGATTGTTCTTGATGAAAATGTCTACGCCCCATGAGGCAAGTAGTTTTTTGAACTGCTCCATATTCTTTGGGTGACCTTCATTGATTGCAAGATGGATCAGCTCGCGCAGATTGTTTTTATAACTGTACTCACCGCGACCGATAATCTCCTTTTCTGTGTCGCGCGGCTGGCGATCACGAATCTTCGAATTTTTCTTTCCCTTTTCAAGTTGAGTAAGATTCCAAGCCTCGTCCATTTCACGGACCCACGCAGCGCGTTCGTACTTTCCGCGTCGCCCACCCGTCTCGCAACGTTTGCCGGTTAACAAATCGGTACGGTTAATCGCCATGTGCACTGCGTAGCGTTTTCCCGCCTTATCACTTTCCTCATGCAACGCGACAATCACTTGTTGATGCGGATAGTGCTTCGCAAGCCATTGCTCCGCGTAGGCCATACACGCATCTGGGGTCATCTTGCCTCCGTTGCAGCTGCACTCCTCGGGCAGAAACGCGAGAATCTGATGAAGCATCGTTATGTTCTTCGCGCCGGCACGCGCGGGCCTGTCGTGATGAAACATCTTCCGCGTCATAGCCATCTCGGAAAACCAGTACTTTCCGTTCGCGAGGTTCCAGCCGCCGCGGGCCAAAGCACGCTTTCCGTTGATGTACTTGCGCACGTTCTTCGCGTAGCGTTCGGATGAAATACCTTTCTGCTTAATAACGGTCATTGAGATCACCGCCGTCGGTGAAATAGCGCCGCTCGAGCTCTCTTATGAAGAGAGTGACTTTGCGGGCGTTCTGGTAAACCTTTTCAAGCGTACGAAAAACAGCTTTCTCGTTGTACGCGGGAAGCCCTTGGGCGTTCACAAAATACATCAGCTGATTGAGGTTCGTTCCCTCGCGATACAGCTCGTGATAGATTTTCGCGACTTGGCTTTTATCGAAATCGATCTTCTCGATTTTACCGGCAAGCATCACGCGGCGGGCATACGCACTGACGGTCGCACCGAGTATATCCGCCCGTTTGCGGATCGCCTCGTGCTCGCCATCGGTGACCTTAACGTAAATGACCTTCGAGCGCTTTTCGTCCGAATCACCTGAAACGGGTTGCAGCTTTTTGCTGCGGCCACCGTCATCATTTTTGGAAACTAGATTATCGAGTGATTCACTCCGATGGATCAAGTTATAACGAATGAGTTCGGCTTTCGTCATGCCTGCCTTTTCCGCCAAAGCGGAAAACGTTTCATATTCTTCAGAAGTGAGTGTCGCCTTAACGGTGTGTGGACGCTTGCAACTCATATGCCCCCCCAGGAAAGCAGAGCGAATCGGTGAGGCCACCGATTCAAAAACCGATATGAGATTGCTTTCCTTTTTAGGAGCGACTGACGTCGCGCCGTTTTTTTGAAGTGACGCCGTCGCTTCCCTTAGAAATGAAGGCGAACTTCATTTCTAACTTTATCGCCGTGAGAGGTGATAAACAAGATGTGTTGGCAGATAAAGGGGGCGAGTATGGCCCCATTTATCTAGCCCAACACCAATCTTGCAATCTCCGGAACGGTGATTGGGCGGAGCGGAGCGTAGACACGAAACGAGAGGCCTCGTTTCGAGCGAAAGGCTTCGCGGTGTCGTAGTGTCAGCGGAGACCGTGAGCGGAAGCGAATTTTTAACGCGAAGGATGCTGAGTGTTAGAAATTCGCTGTAGCGAGAGCGAAGCGGTACTGCGAATGCGAGGGATGCCGAGTTTTTGCATTACCGCGCAGCGGACTCCGGGCGAGGGCTGGAGCAAGTTGATGGAAGACCTTACCGATTTGCGGAAGGTTTTGCCCGAAGCATCTGGCACCGCCGGATTCTTTTGGAACAGCCTCTCGTTTGATTGCTTTCCTATCGTTTGCTCCCAGACTGGGCGTCTAAAAAAGGCGGCCGAAACCGGCCGCCCGCAAATAAATATTTATTTACCGAATGTAAGAGGAGAGGAACATATGCACATTACTCCCAGTGGCCGGCGACGTCGACAACCCAATGCTGCCCCGTAGCCTTCTGTTCATAATGTCCCTGGTCTTCAGAGGTGGTATACGAATCATTGATTGCAGAAGCTCCATTAGGGTGTTGTGCATCACCGTAGGTAGAGATAACATGATTGTCCATTTCGGCTGCTGAGTTAAACGTCGCATGGCATACAGAGCACATCCAACGTTCATGGCGCGTATACACTACATTCGGTACCCAGACCTGGCTGTAATCTGTCTCCCAGTGGCCCTGCTCGGCAACCCACTTCTTCTGGCTACCGCCGTTGGAAGAGGAATTGTTGCTGCCGGAACTCTGCGAATTGCCGGAATTCTGCTTGGACTGGGAGGAATCGCCCTTGTTGTCCGACTTCGAGGAATCGGAAGACTTGTTATCCTCCTTCTTGGAGTCATCGGACTTCTGGTCCTTGTCGTCGGATTCTTTCTTCTCCTCGGTCTTGGTTCCAGAGGTTTGCGTCGCCTTTTCTTCGCTCGGCTTCTTTTTGTCTTTATTTTTTACCGCTGTGGCGGCCCTTTCCGTAGAGCCGCTCCCTTGCTTTGCAACGCTGGCACATCCAAGTTGAGGTGCCGAAAGGCACACCAGAAGCGCAACGATAATAGCCTTTGTTCTCACACCGATCTCCCTGCCCATGAAACCGGGCGTTGGACACCAGCCGATATCCAACGCCCGGCTCGCTTTTACATCTGCTCGCGGCGCTTCTTTTGATCGAGGAAGACGCCGGCCGCCACGAGGACGGTACCGCCGATGACGAACGTCTCGCCGATGAGTCCCGCGCGGTCACCGGTCTGGGCGAGGCTGCCGGGCTGAGCGGTATCCGTGCCGGCGAGGTGCTTCGGGGTGTATGCCGCCTGCTGCTTTGCGACCTCCTCTGTCTCCTGTCGTGCGATCTCATCGGAAAGCTTCTGCTCCGCTGCGATGCGGTCGGACTTCGCCAACTCGTAGGCGGCGAGTGCCGCATCGTAGCCGGGCTGGAGCTCGTCCACCGCGGCCTGCTTCTCGTCCAGGATGGCCTTGGCGGGCGCGACCTTGGCACGTGCCTCGACTGCTGCTGCGAAAAGCGCGTTGAGGGCGTCATCCGCGTTCACATCATGGCCGGAAGCGATCGCCGCGCCGGTATCGATGGAGTTCAGCTTCGACAGCTTGGCGTCTGCCTGCGCCTTCGCCTGCTCGGCGGCGGAGACCAGGGACTCGGCGGCGATGGCATCCGCCTTCGCGGTATCGAGGGCGGCCTTGGTGTCATTGACGGCCTTTACTGCATCCTGCTCGCGCTGCTGTGCCTCTGCGAGCTTCGCGGCAAGGCCGGTGAGGATGTCGAGGTTCGACTGTGCGTCCTCGAGATCAGTCTGGGAGCCGGTAAGCCTGTCGGCGGCAACGCCGGTATCCGCCTCTGCGGCATCGACGGCACGCTGGGCATCCGCGAGGGCGCGTGCGGTGGCGTCCGCCTTTTGCTCGGCGGCGGCGAGGACGGTCGCCTTCTCGGTCTGCTCGGCTGCCGCCGCGTCGTGGACGCTCTTTGCGGTATCGAGCGCCTTCTTGGCGTCGGCGACGTCCTGGAAGAACTTCGCGAGATCGGCGTTCGCATCCATGTCGTCCTGCTGCTTGGCCTCGGTGTCCGCCTTGGCGGAATTCAGCTTAGTCTGTGCGGCCGTTACGACCGCATTGGCGGCATCAAAGGCGACCTGCTTCTGCTGGACGGTCGACTTTGCCGTATCGACTGCCGCGTTGGCGGCATCGAGGTCCGATTTCGCCGCATTAAGCTCGGTCTGGGCATCCGTGACGCCCTGCTGCTTGGATGCGAAATCAGCCTTTGCGGCATCGACGGCACGCTGGGCATCGGTGACGTCCTGCTTCGCGGCATCGACACCTGCCCGTGCGGAATCCGCTGCGTCCTGCTTCTGCTGGACGGTTTCAGCGGCGTCAGTGGCTGCCTGCTGCTTGGATGCGAGATCGGCCTTGGCTGCGTCGAGTGCGCTCTTGGCGTTCTTGAGGCCGTTGATATAGGAGGTCAGCTTTTGCTCGTACTCGTCGACGAAGATGGGGTTCGTGTTCCAACCGGAGCCGGACCAGCCGGAGATCTCTGCGGTGTAGCACTGCGTCTGAAGCCCGGACATGGTGCCCTTGGTGCAGGTTGCCATTCCCATAACGGCGAGTTCGGGATTGATGATGTTCATGTAATGGCCGACGGTGCCGCTGCTGCCGTTCTCCCAGCGGCAGTTGTTTGCAATCCAATGGTTGATTGCGACGCCGTTCTTTGCATAGAAATCATAGGCATCCTTGCCGACAAGACCGGTGACTCCATAAAGGGCCTCCGTTGCCTTGTCGAAAAAGCCCTTCTCCTGCTCGATCCACTGCCCACTCGGATCGATTCCGTAATTCCATGCCAGGTTTTCGGCAAAATCATATTGACGGGCATGATCGAGCACAGTGTCACTGTAGTTGGCATCCGCAATGGCACCGGCGATGAGCTTGTAGGTGACCTGGAGCTCGGACAGACCGACCGACTTGCGGTAGTCGTTGACGGACTTCATCCACCTGATCGCATTGAGCATGTTATCAAGGGACGTGGCGTCCTTGGAGTTGCCGACTTCGGTCTTTCCGGCATATTTGGCGTTCAGGATGATGTTGACTGCGTCATCGGCACCCATGGCACGGAAGAAGCCGGTGGCTCCCTGCTTGAGTTGCGCGTCGGCGGAATCGAGTTTCGCCTGTACCTCGTCGACCTTCTGCTGCGCTGCGGTCACGGCGGCGTCTGCGGTATCCTTTGCGGCCTTGGCGTTCGCGAGCTCTACGTCGGCGGCTGCCTTGGCGGACTCGGCGTCCTTGACAGCCTGCTTCGCGGCATCCAGCTTGGCGACGGCGTCGACGTTCGCCTGTTTGGCCGCATCGAGGCCGGCGTTCGCGGCATCGAGAGCGGACTGGGCGGCGTTCACACCGGATTCGGCATCGGCCGCGGCCTGCTGCTTTACGGAGAGGGCCACCTGGGCATCATTCAGGTCGGCCTGTGCCGTTGCCGCAGCGGACTGTGCCTGCTCGAGCTCGGACTCGCACTGGGACTGTGCCGCTCGTGCGGCAGCGAGGGCTGCCTCCGCGTCCGCGACCTTCTGTTTTGCCGCATCGTACTCCGGACCGCTCGCACCGGCCTCCGCTGCGGCGAGGTCGGCTTTCGCCTTCTCGTAGGCGGCGCTGGCTGCTGCGGCCTTCGCATCCGCCGCGTCCTTGTTCTGCTGGGCTGCGGCGAGGACGGCATCGGCAGCATCCTTTGCAGACTGGGCCGCAACCAGCTTGGACTGGGCATCGGCAAGCGTCGCGTTGGCGTTGGCGAGTTCGGCCTGTGCCCTGCTCACGGCATCCTGGGCGTCGCGCACGGCCTGCTCGGCGGCACTGATAGCCTCCGGGGTGGCGTTTGCGGCATCGGCCTTGGCTTTATCGAGGGCATCCTGAGCGTCCTGGGCCGCCTTGAGGGCGGACTGGTACGCTTCGTCCTTCTCGGATGCATCCGCCTTGGCGTCTGCGAGACCCGCCTTCGCCTGCTCGAGGTCCTTGCCGGCGGCATCAGCGGCGTCCTTGCCCTCCGCGACCTGACGGGCGTACTCGTCCATTGCCGCACGGTCGGCTGCCGTGCCGGCGCTGACTGCAGAATCGTAGGATGCCTTGGCCTGGTCGCGTGCGGAAGCCGCCTCGTTGTAGGGACCGGCGGCCTCATCGTAGGATGCCTTGGCGGCGTCCTCCTTCGCCTTCGCCTCGTCGACTGCCTTCTGCAGATCCGCGATGGTCTGTGCGGCGGATTTCGCGCCGGTACCGGATGCCGCGCCGGCGTGGGCGGCGATCGGCGACATCACGGCGGGGTGCTGCGTGCCCCCGTCACCGGTCTGGGCGAATGCCGTGAACGGTGAGATAAGGCTCGATCCGGTCATGGCGGCTATGGTCGCCGCGGTGACGGTCAGACGCGCGATCCCCTTCGGGGCGTGAATCTTTTTGCTTGGCAGTGCGGCGAAGTGATCGCCACCGGCAGCGAAGTGCTTTCCCTGAGTCATTGTGCGGTTCCATTCCTTTTCCGTGCCCTATCCGACTGGGCATCAGAGTGCTTTCCAATAGAGATAATTATGCGCCTTAACTGGGATTGTTGTATATAGTCCGTTGGCATAAATACAACAATCCATGACTCTTTTTGTCATGGATATCTCGCCGCTACAACAATCCTTTGGTCTACGGTGCAAAGAACTCAGATCAGAGTCTGGTTACTCACAAGAGCAATTTGCGAACCGCATTGACATGGACAGGTCTTACTATGCCTCGATAGAAGTCGGGAGAAGAAATGTCAGTCTTTCTAACCTCTCTAAAATTGCCAATGGATTCAACATATCAATTGCTGCACTTATGACTGGTGTCAGCGATAAAACGAATTAGTCCATCATCATCAGCGAACGCAGTGAGCGTATCAATCGACGGCGTAGCCGGCGGCAAGGTCACGGCACGTGACCGCGCAGCGAGCTTTGCGAGCGAAGGGGACGGCATCGCCGTCCCCATTTCTAACTTACCGA
>CABQWP010000048.1 GCA_902467875.1 uncultured Collinsella sp.
CTCTGGTGCAGCGCCGCGTCCCCGGCCCTCGGCCCCGGCTCCCGCCGTATCTTCACTCTCAAGCAACGTGAACTCACGCAAACCGTCGCTTGGCTGGTCGATGGTGTCGAAGCACTCGACCGCTATGGCGTGGATATCCCGGAAGAGGCCCGCGTGCTTGCCCGACGATGCTGGCCGGGCGCCCTGACTATCGTGGTCAAGGCGGCCCCCTGCGTGCCGACCTTTATGCGCGCCGCCGACGACACGGTGGCACTTCGCGCTTCGGCCTCTCCCGTGGTCCAAGCGCTCATTCGCGCCTGCGACAGTCCCCTTGCCTGCACGAGCGCCAACACACACGGCGCGCCCTCGCCGGCAAGCTTTGCCGCCGTCGAAGGTCGCATCCTGGAGGGGGTCGATGTTGCCGTCGACGCCGGCGAGACCCCGTGTCGCGACGCCTCGACCATCGTGTCGTTCCAGCACGGCGGGCTCCAGATCCTGCGCCAAGGCGCACTTCCCGCATCAGAGATCGAGCGGGTCCTGTCCGACCCGATGCAATAGAAAGGTGTAAGCGATGTCGTTGAATCTGGGCAGCCTGGGCATGGAAGATGCCTCGTTTAACTTTGGCGGTTCCTACATCATGGCGCTCGACTGCGGCACCACCTCGGTACTTGCGACCATCGTCGACGAGTACGGCTGCATCGTCGCGCAGGCACGTCGTAGCGTCAAAACCAGCTTCCCGCGTCCCGGTTGGATAGAGCAAGACCCCATGGAGGTGCTTGCCAGCCAGATCGGCGTGATGATGGAGGTCCAGTTTAAGAGCGGCATCCATTCTGACCGCATCGCCGCCATCGGTATCTCCAACCAGCGCGAGACCACGGTGGTGTGGGACCGCATAAGCGGCCAACCCATCTATAACGCCATCGTGTGGCAATGCCGTCGCACCGCACCTCTGATCGACGAGCTGGTCGAGCGGGGCGCAGAAGAGCTGGTGCGCTCCCGCACGGGACTCACGCTCGATCCGTATTTCTCGGCTTCCAAGGTGCAGTGGATCCTCGACAACGTCGACGGTGCGCGTGAGAGCGCGGCGGCGGGCGACCTCATGTTCGGCACCATCGACACCTGGCTCATCTACAACCTCACCGGCAGCCAGGTCTTTGCCACCGACTACACCAATGCCAGCCGCACGGCGCTCTTTAATATCCATACGCTCGATTGGGACGACGACCTGCTGGCGCTCTTTGACGTTCCACGTTCCATGATGCCCGAGGTTCGTTGGAGCTCGGGCGACTACGGCCGCGTCGCGAGCGACATCATGACCAACATGCCGCCCATCATGGGCGTGGCGGGCGATCAGCAGGCGTCGCTGTTCGGCCACTGCTGCTTCCATCCCGGCCAGACCAAAAACACCTATGGCACAGGTTGCTTTATGCTCATGAACACCGGCGACAAGGTCGTCGAATCTAAGAACGGTCTGGTCTCCACGATCGGTATCGCCGCGGACGGCAAGATCAGCTATGCGCTCGAGGGTTCTATCTTTGCCGCCGGCTCAACCATGAACTGGCTGCGCAACAACATGGGCATCATCTCGAGTGTGAGCGAGTCCGCGCAACTCGCCGCTTCGATCAACGACAACGAGGGCTGCTACTTCGTCCCCGCTTTCGCTGGCCTGGGCGCTCCCTGGTGGGACCCGCGTGCCCGCGGTATCGTGTGCGGCCTGACCGGTGCCTCGAGTCGCGCGACCATTGTGCGTGCGGCCTGCGAGTCCATGGCCTACCAGAGTTATGACGTGCTGCGTGCCATGGAGCAGGACGTGGGGCTTTCGATTGAGCGCCTGTCCGTCGATGGCGGCGCCTCACGCAACGAGTTCATCATGCAATTCCAGGCCGACCTGCTGGATATCCCCGTGCTGCAATGCGAGACGGTGGAGACCACGGCAATCGGTGCCGCGTACTTGGCGGGTCTTGCCGTCGGCTATTGGGAAGACCTGGAGGAGCTGGAGCAAAATGCCCAGATCGTTAGGACCTTCCTTCCCCATATGTCCGCCGAGCGCCGCGAGCAAAACCTTGCGGGCTGGCGTGATGCAGTCAAGCGCTCGCTCAGTACCGCACAGTAGGGCTGCGATGGGCTGCTCGATACAACAAACCGCTAAACTTATGCATGGCGTGCGGCGGCAACATTGCTGCGCGCCTTGTCAGCAAGGCCGTTTTGCGGCCGCAACGAAAGGGGCAATCAACCCATGACCGTCACCTACGATGCGTCCCGTGTGACGCTTGTCGATCACCCGCTCGTCCAGCACAAGCTGTCGATCCTGCGCGACAAAAACACCGGCACCAACCAGTTCCGTCAGCTTGTGCGCGAACTCGCGCTTTTTGACGGCTACGAGGCCATGCGCGACCTGCCTATGGAAGACGTCGAGGTCGAGACCCCCATCACTACCGCCACGTTCAAACAGCTTGCCGGCAAGAAACTCGCCATCGTGCCCATCCTGCGTGCGGGCCTCGGCATGGTCGACGGCATCCTCGACCTGGTGCCCTCCGCTCGCGTGGGCCACATCGGCATGGAGCGCGACGAGGTCACCCACGAGCCGCACGAGTATTACTGCAAGATGCCCAAGGATATCGACCAGCGCATCTGCCTGGTTGTCGACCCCATGCTTGCCACGGGCGGTTCGGCCGAGATGGCCATCAGCTACCTGCGCGAGCGCGGTGTCAAGGACATCCGCATGCTGTGCATCGTCGCGGTCCCCGAGGGCCTCAAGTCGCTGACTGAGAAGGACCCTGATGTGCATATCTATACCTGCGCCATCGACGACCATCTCAACGAGGCTGCCTACATCGTTCCCGGCCTCGGCGACGCCGGTGACCGCATCTACGGCACGCTCTAGTCGCTGGGCTAAGACGGCCGCGGCTGCAAATACGAAGAAACGGTGCGCGCGGACGAACAAAAGGCGACCGCGCGCACTCCTGTTAACGGACGTTTTGCCCTGCAGGGTTCGAGAAAAACGTATTACCGTACCTGCGGCATAAAGAAGGTCTTAAGAAAACGAACAGGTGCGTATTAACCGATGCTTTTTCGGTTGTACTTTAACGATTGGCTCGTACAATAGTCACCAATGTTTGGCGGGAACTGTTCTGTAAGGCGTTAAAAAGGAAAGTGAGGACGCCAGTGTTTCAGATAGCCGATCTGCTCGCTATCGTTGCAGGCGCCATCGCGGGCGCAATTGCCTTCCTTCCCTTTGTCTTTACGCTCAAGCCGGTTCTTGACGATAAGCAGAATGCGGACATGCTCAAGGGTATGGTGAGTCTGGCGGTTTCGGCAATCGCCCTGCTCGTCTTTACCTTGGTTGTGTTTGTGTTGTTCGGAGAGGCATTTCGCATGTTCCTCCTGGGCGAGGCGATCGGCTTCGTGGCCTTTATGGCCGCCTGCACGGTTCGCGTCGCCAAGGCGCTGCGAGATCCTCATGAGGTCGAAAGGTAAGTCGTGGAAATTTTTGAAAAGCTGCCTGATGAGATTAATCATCTGGTCAGCGAGTTCAGCTCCACCCCTGTCGTGGGCGATCTGAGCTGCGGCATCACGCAGTACTCGTTTTGGCTGATCGTCTCCACGATCGTGCTCCTGATCGTCCTGGCCGTGTTCAAGAAGAAGCAGACCCTGGTTCCCAAGGGCTTCTTCGTCAACGGTTTCGAGTACATCATCGAGTACGTCGAGAACGATATCGGCAAGGGCGTCGTGGGTGAGAACTGGAAGAAGCACTTCCCGTTCCTGTGCTCGCTTTTCCTGTTCATCCTGATCAATAACATGATCGGCCTGATCCCGGGAATGAAGCCCGGCACCGGTGCAATCGGCTCCACCGCCGCGCTCGCCATCTTCGCCTTCGTGTATTTCATCTACTACGGATGCAAGGCTCACGGCGTGATCGGCTACATCAAGAGCCTCGCCCCGCAGGGCGTGAGCTTCCCGATGAACGTGCTCGTGTGGGTCGTCGAGCTTTTCTCGACCTTCCTGCGCCTCATCACGCTCGCCGTCCGTCTGTTCTGCAACATGTTCGCAGGACACGTGGTCATGGGCTCGTTCGCCATCATGGCGAGCATGTTCATGCAGCCGCTGCTTCAGCAGGTTTCCGCGGCCCACGCCGTCGGCGCCCTGCCTTCGCTGGCCTGGCTTGCCATCCTCATCCTGATCTATGCGATCGAGCTTGTGGTCGGCGCCATCCAGGCTTACGTCTTCACGGTCCTTACCGCCGTGTATGTCTCTGAGGCAGAGGAGGTCGCGGAGGAGGAGTAGTCTTCCGTTCGCGCCTTAAAGGTAAGGCAATTCGTTAAACCGCCGGTGCCCGTACCCATGGAGCCCGGCAGTTATAAAAAGGTTATCCTGCGTGAAATAAGACACGCACGACAAAGGAGGAATCGTGGGAGTTATCGGTTACGGTCTCGGTGTTATCGGCGCTGGTCTTGCTATCGGCCTGTCTGCTCTGGGTGCTACGGGTGCTATGGCCCGTCAGCCTGAGGTCCAGGGCCGCGTGTTCACCGTCTTCATCATGGGCTCCGCTTTCGGCGAGGCTCTGGCTCTGATCGGCTTCGTTGTCGCGCTGATCGTTAAATAGCACGGAGCGTCAAGTATGAATCTTTCATCCCAGAAGAGCGCGATCGCACTCTCCGCGTCCGCGGCCGCGCTGCTCATGCCGGTTTCCGCGTTCGCCGAGGACGGCGCCGCCGGTGCGGACATCCTCATCCCTAAGATGGCGGAGTTCATCCCGGCGCTTATCGCCTTCCTGATTATCTGGATCGTGCTGGCCAAGGTCGCCCTGCCGGGCATCATGAAAACCATGGAGGAGCGCGGCAAGAAGATCGAGGAGAGCCTCGACGAGGCCGAGAAGACCAAGCAGGAGGCTATCGCCAAGCGCGCTGAGTCCGACTCGATTGTCACCGACGCCCGTCGTCAGGCTGCCGACATCGTTCTCGAGGCCCGTAAGGACGCCGAGTCCGAGCGTGCCCGTATCATCGAGGCTGCTCACAAGGAGGCCGAGGAGATCATCGCCAAGGCCCATACGACCGTCGAGGACGAGCGCAAGTCCATCTATGCCGGTGCCGCGAGCTCCATCGCCGACCTGTCCGTTGCCGTCGCCACCAAGATCGTGGGCGAGGCACTCGAGGACGATGCCGAGCAGAAGAAGCTCATCGAGCGCTACATCCAGGAAGCAGGTAGCCTGAATGCCGACTAGCCGCTATCAGGACAAGGTGCTCGAGACCTACGCGCGTTCCCTTTTGGAAGCCGCCAAGGCCGAGAACCATGTGTTCGAGGACCTCGAGATGGTCGAGCGCTTGGCTTCTGCCAGCCCCGAGATCATCGCCGTGCTCGACACCATGTCCAAGCGCGACCAGCTCGACCTTCTTCCCAAGGTGGCAGCTGCCTTTAAGTATGTTGCCGAGGAAGACGAGGATGTAGTGGGCGTGACCGTCACCACGGCGATCCCGCTCGACGACGAGCTGCGTCAAACCATCACTAAGAAATGCGAGCAGGACTTCGGCCGCAAGGTATTCCTTATCGAGCAGGTCGACCCGTCTATCGTGGGCGGCCTGGTGCTCGAGGCCCGCGGCGAGCGTCGTGACATTTCCGTCAAGACGCAGCTGCGCATCGCGCAGGAGACCCTCGCAAACTCTGCTAATTCGTACGGAGGTGAAGCCTAATGTCCGAAACCCTCAATGCCCAGGATATCGCCAAGAAACTGCAGGAGCAGCTCACGAGCCTCTCCGCGACGGTCGATACGCATGAGGTTTCAACGGTCGACGAGGTAGGCGACGGCATCGCGCGCGTCTCCGGCCTCAAGAGCGCCATGGCAGGCGAGCTTCTGGAGTTCAAGAGCTCCGATACCGGTGAGACCGTCTTCGGCCTTGCCCAGAACCTTGACCGTGACGAGGTCGGCGCCGTTCTGTTTGGTGCCGTCGACTCCATCAAGGAAGGCGACGAGTGCCGCACCACTGGCCGCATTATGGATATCCCCGTGAGCCGTGCCATGCTCGGCCGCGTCGTCAATCCGCTCGGCCAGCCCATCGACGGCCTGGGCGACATCGTCGCCACGCACCGTCGCCCCATCGAGTTCAAGGCTCCCGGCGTCATCGATCGTACCCCGGTGTGCGAGCCGGTTCAGACCGGTCTGCTCGCTATCGACTCCATGGTGCCTATTGGCCGCGGTCAGCGTGAGCTCATCATCGGCGACCGTAAGACCGGTAAGACCGCCATCGCCATCGACGCTATCCTCAACCAGCGCGGCAAGGGCATGGTCTGCATCTATGTCGCCATCGGCCAGAAGGCCTCCACGGTTGCCAACATCCGTGAGACCCTCGCTCAGCACGGTGCGCTCGACTACACCATCATCGTTTCGGCCACTGCTGCCGATTCCGCCCCTATGCAGTACATCGCGCCTATGGCCGGTGCCGCTATCGGCGAGTTCTTTATGTACAACGGCGAGGACGGCAAGCCCGCCAGCGAGACCAACCCCGGCGGCCACGTGCTCGTCATCTACGACGACCTGTCCAAGCAGGCTGTGGCCTACCGTCAGATGTCGCTGACGCTGCATCGTCCGCCCGGACGCGAGGCCTATCCTGGCGACATCTTCTACCTGCACTCTCGTCTGCTCGAGCGTGCCGTCAAGATGTCCAAGAAGAACGGTTACGGCTCCATGACGGCACTGCCGATCATCGAGACCCAGGACGGCGACGTCTCGGCCTACATTCCGACCAACGTCATTTCCATTACCGATGGTCAGATCTACCTGCAGTCCGAGCTCTTCTTCCAGGGTCAGCGCCCGGCAGTCGACGTGGGTATCTCCGTGTCCCGCGTCGGTGGCGATGCGCAGACCAAGGCCATGAAGCAGGTCGCCGGCAACCTCCGTCTGGACCTCGCTTCCTATCAGGAGCTCGCTGGCTTTACGCAGTTCGGCTCCGACCTCGACGAGGCTACTCAGAAGCAGCTGACCCACGGTGCTCGCATGACCGAGCTCCTGAAGCAGCCGCGTTACAAGCCGTTTGAGGTTGGCGAGCAGATCGTTACGCTGTTCGCTGGCAACGAGGGCTTCCTGGATGACCTGGAGATCGCCGACGTGCTGCCCTTCCGTGCCGAGCTCATCGAGTACATGGACAATGGCTTTGGTTCGCTGCTCGACAAGGTTCGCGCCAAGAAGATCGATGATGACACCAAGGCTGAGCTCTTGCGCGTCATCGGTGACTTCAAGCAGCAGTTCATGGCCAAGCACCATTCGGATGTTTCTGGATCAGAGGAGAACTAAGCCCCATGGCCAACCTTCGCGACATTAAGAAGCGAATCTCCTCGGTTACCACGACCAAGCAGATCACGCGCACGATGGAGATGGTCTCTACGGCCAAGATCCGTCGTGCCCTCGATCGCTCCAAGCAGGCCGAGCCCTATAAGGAGGCGCTGACCGACGTCATGTTGACGGTCGCCGGCGACGCCTCCTGTTCGGGCACCGATCCCATGCTGCAGAAGCATGAGAGCGTCAAGCATGGCCTGATTGTCGTTATTGCCTCGGACCGCGGCCTTGCCGGCGGTTTCAATACGACGGTGGAGCGCACGGCCGAAAAGCTCGCCGCTTCTTGGGCGAACGACGGCATCGAGTGCGAGATCATCGCGTGTGGGCGCAAACCGGCCACGTATTTCCGTGACTGCGCAGACGTCGTCATGCACTTTGAGGGCAACTCCTCTGAGCCCGATTTCAATCAGGCCCGCATGATCTCCTCTCATATCTGCGATGCGTATCGTGCCGGTGAGCTTGACCGTGTCGAGCTTGTCTACCACCACGCCAAGAACCGCGTGGATCAGGAGCTTCGCGTCGAGCATCTGTTGCCGCTCGACCCCGAGATGATCGCTATGGCCCACGGTCCGCGTAAGAACGAGACCGACGCCCCTAAGCGCATCTCGTCCACGTTCGAGTTCGTGCCCTCTCCCGAGCATGTTCTCGGCAAGCTTGTGCCGTCTTATATCCTGACGGTCATCTACCAGGCCCTGATCGATTCGGCGGCTGCCGAGCAGGGTGCACGCCGCAAGGCCATGCACTCCGCGACGGAAAACGCCACCGCGATCATCTCGACCCTTACCCGCACGTATAGTCGCGTGCGCCAGGCTTCGATCACGACCGAGATTAACGAGATCGTCGGCGGAGCCTCAGCATTGGAGGAACAGTAATGGCTAATAACACCGTAAAGCTTGCGGTCGAGGAAGCCACCAAGAAGACGACTGCCGGTGATGGTCGCATCGTGCGAATCATCGGCCCTGTCGTCGACGTCAAGTTTGACGGCGCGGTGCCCCCGATCTACAACGCGCTCACGGTCGAGGCCGAGACCCCGATCGGTCATCTGAGCACGATCCTCGAGGTCGAGAGCCAGCTTCCGGGCGGCGTCGTCCGCACGGTCGCCATGTCCTCGACCGACGGCCTGCAGCGCGGCCTCATCGCCACCGATACCGGTGAGCCCATGAAGATGCCGGTCGGCCCCAAGACGCTCGGCCGCATTTGGAACGTCATGGGCAAGCCCGTCGACGGCAAGCCCATGCCCGAGGTGGAGGAGTTCTACCCCATCCACCATGCAGCGCCCCGTTTCGACGAGCTCACCACCAAGACCGAGATCTTCGAGACCGGCATCAAGGCCGTTGACCTGCTCGAGCCCTACATCCGTGGCGGCAAAACGGGTCTGTTCGGCGGCGCCGGCGTCGGCAAGACCGTTTTGATTCAGGAGCTCATCAACAACCTCGCCCAGGAGCACGGCGGCACTTCGGTGTTCACCGGCGTCGGCGAGCGTACCCGCGAGGGCACCGACCTGTTCCTCGAGATGAGCGAGTCTGGCGTTATCGACAAGACCTGCTTGGTCTATGGTCAGATGAACGAGCCGCCCGGAGCGCGTCTGCGCATCGGTCTGGCCGGCCTTACCACCGCTGAGTATTTCCGTGATCGTGGCCAGGACGTTCTGCTGTTCATCGACAACATCTTCCGCTTCTCCCAGGCAGGTTCCGAGGTTTCCGCACTGCTGGGCCGTATGCCGTCCGCCGTTGGTTACCAGCCCACGCTGGCAACCGAGATGGGCGACCTCCAGGAGCGCATTACCTCGACCAAGACGGGTTCCATTACCTCCGTCCAGGCCGTCTACGTCCCTGCAGACGACCTGACCGACCCGGCGCCTGCCACGACGTTTACGCACCTCGACGCCACTACGGTCCTTTCGCGTAGCATTTCGTCGCTCGGTCTGTTCCCGGCTATCGACCCGCTCGCGTCTTCCTCCGACGCTCTCGATCCCTCGATCGTCGGCGAGGAGCACTACCGTGTCGCCGTCAAGGTCCAGGAGCTCCTGCAGGAGTACTCCGACCTTCAGGACATCATCGCCATTCTGGGTATGGACGAGCTGTCCGAGGAGCAGCGCCTTACGGTCAACCGTGCCCGTAAGATCCAGCAGTTCCTCTCCCAGTCCTTCCACGTTGCCGAGAAGTTCACCGGCAACCCCGGTGTCTACGTCCGCGTCGAGGATACCGTCCGCTCCTTCGCCGAGATTGTCGACGGCAAGGCCGATGACCTGCCCGAGCAGGCTTTCCGCTATGCTTCCACGATTGAGGACGTGCGCGAGCGCGCCCGCAAGATGGGGGAGAAGTAGGTTATGCGTATCCGCATCGTGTGCCCCGTGAGCTGCGCCTATGAGGGCGACGCTGCGTTTGTGTCGATTCCGTCCACGGATGGCGAGTTTGGCGTTCTGCCTGCTCACTCCAGCGAGATTTGCACGATCGACCGCGGTTACGTTCGCGTTTCCGATAAGGCCATGGGCACTGTCGACCACACGTTTGCCGTGGCCGGCGGCTATGCCCAGGTTGCGGACGATGTCGTGACCGTTCTCGCCGAGCGCGCTTGCGATTTGGCGACCGTCGATGCCGACAAGCTTAAAGCTGATATTCAAGGTTTTGAAGAGAAGCTGGGTAATTTGTCGGAGGATGATGCACGCCGCGCCTACCTCTATAATGAAATCGCATGGTGTAAGCTCAAGCTTGCCCAATAGTCAAACGATTTAGCGTTCGACCATTTGCGAACACATCATGCCCGGGATGGCCCAGCCACCCCGGGCATGCTTTTTGAAAGGGTAGACCTTGGATATTATCCGCGTTGAGGGTGGCCACGCCATCGGAGGCTCCGTGCCCGTTTCGGGCGCCAAGAACTCCGCGCTCAAACTCATGGCGGCAACGCTTCTGGCGCCGGGCAAGACGACGCTGCAGAACGTGCCCGATATTTCCGATGTCCACGTGATGGGCAAGGTGCTCAAAGGCATGGGCGCTACGATCGATGTTCTCGACGAGCACACGCTCGAGATTGATACCTCTCAGGTCGATTCATGGGAGGCCCCCTACGAGCTCGTTGCCAAGATGCGCGCTTCCACCGCCGTCATGGGACCCCTGCTGGGCCGCTTCCATCGCGCCAAAATTGCCATGCCGGGCGGCTGCAACCTGGGTGCTCGCAAGATCGATATGCACATTCTTGGTCTTGAGGCCCTGGGCGTTGAGTTCGATACCGCCCACGGTTACATCAACGCTAATGCGCCCCAAGGTCTGCGCGGTACCACCGTCACGCTCGAGTTCGCCAGCGTCGGTGCGACCGAGAACCTCATCATGGCCTCTGTGCGCGCACAGGGCACCACGGTTATCGATAATGCCGCCCGCGAGCCCGAGATCGTCGATCTCGCTAACATGCTCAACGAGATGGGCGCCAAGATTGTCGGCGCCGGTACGCCCGTCGTGACTATCGAAGGCGTGGAAGAGCTCCATCCCGTTACCCATCGCGTGGTGGGCGACCGCATCGAGGCCGGTACCTTTATCGTTGCCGGTGCGTTGATGGCCGACGATCGCGGTGTCGACGTCACGGGTTTTTGCCCCATTCACTTGGGCATGGTGCTCAAGAAGATGGAGCTCATGGGTATCGACTGCGAGCGCGTCGAAGATGGCGTCCATGTGAACCGTGCCGAGCGTATCAAGCCGGTCGACATCCAGACGCTTCCGTTCCCCGGTTTCCCGACCGACATGCAGGCGCAGATTATGGTGCTCTCCGCCCTTGCCGACGGCAGTTCCGTTATTACCGAAAACATCTTCGAGAATCGCTTTATGTTTGCCTCTGAGCTGGTGCGCATGGGTGCCGACATTCGTATCGAGAGCCATCATGCCATGATTCATGGCGTCAAGGGCTTCTCGGGTGCACAGGTTACCTCGCCCGATCTGCGTGGCGGAGCGGCCCTCGTCGTAGCGGGCTTGATCGCCGACGGGACGACCGAGGTTTCGGCCATCCATCACATCAAGCGCGGCTACGAGCAGTTTGTCGAAAAGCTGCAGGCGCTCGGCGCGCATGTCGAGCATGCTACCGTCCCCGATCCCGCCATCTACTAATACAGGTTGCCTATGTTTAATAAAAAGCCCCTCGCGGATACCACCGCCCGAAGACCCTCAACTGGTGCGCAGGCCAAGATCTACAGTCGCGATAACGTGGCTCGCTATTCCGAGCGCGCTCGTCAACGTCGTCGTAGCCACACGATTCGTCACGTCGCGCTCATTGTCGTGCTTGGCGTGCTGCTGAGTGCCACTACCGCTGCCGGCCTGTGGTTTGCCACCATTATGGGCAAGCTCGGCGATTCTAATGTCATTACCGACAATCTGCGTCGGGTTCTGGTTGACACCGATGAGGCAAAGGATCCGTTCTACGTGCTGCTTCTTGGCACCGACGGCCGTCCGGGCGAGGATACGTATCGTGCCGACTCGATTATCCTGGCACGCATCGACCCCACGCAAAAGCAGGCGACGCTCATTTCCGTTCCGCGCGACACCAAGGTCGAGTACAAGGGCGAGACCATGAAGATCAACGCCTGCCATACCGTTGGCGGCGCCGAGGCCATGGTCGAGGCGGTCAACGAGCTGTGCGGTGTTCAGATTTCCCACTATGCCGAGGTCAGCTTCGACGGTATGCAGGCGCTGATTGATTCGGTTGGCGGTATCGACATTAACGCAACCGATGATGTTGACGACCCCGAGCACCTGGATATTAAGATTACCGCTGGTCAGCAGCATATGGACGGCGCCACCGCCCTTACCTATGCCCGCTGCCGCTACACCTATGCCGACGGCGATTACACGCGCATGCGCCACCAGCGTCAGGTACTTGGCGCCCTTGCCAACCAGATTCTCAATAACTTCGATGCCACGAAGATCTTTGGCCTGGTTAATTCGCTGTCCGATATGCTCGTAACCGATATGAGCGTTCAGGATATCGTGGCTACGGTCAACGCCATGCGCGGTATGGATGTCGACGGTATCTACTCGGCCAACCTGCCCTCGTACGCCGACGACAGCACCATGATCGACGGTGTGAGCTACGTCTTTGTCTACGAGGACGAGCTCAAGGAAATGATGGAGCGCGTCGACGCCGGCAAGGACCCCAAGGGTCCCAACACCATGGGCCTTTCCGACGGTTCCAGCTCTACGATCGGCGACCTGAACAACAACACGTCTGACGACTACGCAAACGGTACCGCAACCTCATCGGTCAGCTCTGACGATTCCGATGACTCAAGCGATTCGAGCGATTCGGACTACTACGAAGAGCCCACCGGCGACGGCAACGGCTACGAAGCCAACTACTAGAGTTACGCGGGCTTACCAGCCCGCGTAACGGCTCGACGCTGCGCGCCGCCCAGAGCGACAATTTGTCATTCAAAAGGCAGGGCATGACCAGAAGGTCAATGCCCTGCCTTTTTCATGCCAACTTGTTCGCTCTGGACGTCGCTCGCTGACGTTGATTCAACCAGCGATGTCGTCACTTGCAGTTGGGTAGTCCACTTGGCACTTGGGGACGTTCCTTATGTGCCGGCAGTTTGGGACACTCCTTGCGTTAAGAGGCTGGCGTGCGTCAACCTGTTCTCGTTGCAGCAAAAAATCGCCCCGTTCTCGGTTGAGGACGGGGCGATTCGTCTTTTGGGCTTATGCAGCCAGGCTTATGCAAAGCGGGCGACGAGCTCCTGCAGGACGTCGGTCATCTTGACGAGCGAACTGACCGGGACGAACTCGTTGACGCCGTGGTAGCAATAGCCGCCGGTGGAAAGGTTGGGGCAGGGCAGACCGCGGAACGACAGCTGGGCGCCGTCGGTGCCGCCACGAATTGGCAGCACTTGGGGCTCAACGCCGCAGGCAAGGTAGGCTTCCTTGGCAACATCAATAAGCTCGGGATAGTCACGAACGATCTCGGCCATATTTCGATACTGCTGCTTAATCTCGACCGTCACGCGCTCCTCACCCAGACGCTGGTTGAGCATCGAGGCGGCGGCATCAATAAGGTCGAGTTTCTGCTGGAACTTGGCGGCGTCATGGTCGCGGACGATATAGCGCGCTGTGGCGTGATCGACGGTCGCAGATACACCCTCAAGGTGATAAAAGCCCTCGTAGCCTTCCGTATACTCCGGGCGCTGTACGTAGGGGAGCAACGCGTTGAAGTCGCAGAACAGATTGCCTGCGTTGACCATACGGCCCTTAGCGTCGCCCGGGTGGATGGACTGGCCCTCAAAGCAGACGGTCGCCTCGGCGGCGTTAAAGCATTCCCACTCCAGCTCGCCGATGGGGCCGCCGTCGACCGTGTAGGCGTACTTGCAGCCAAAGGTATCGATATCCAACAGCTCGGCTCCGTGGCCGATCTCCTCGTCAGGGCAGAAGCAAATGCCGAGTGCGGGATGGGGCAGAGAAGGGTCCTGAGCGATACGCGCGACAAGCGACATGATCTCGGCGACGCCTGCCTTGTCGTCCGCGCCCAGCAGCGTGGTGCCATCGCTGCAGACCAGGTCCTCACCTGCGAGGTCGTTCAGGGCGGGAAGCTTGGCGGTACTCATGGCAACGGGCTTACCGTCAACCGTGCCGCAGACCAGGTCGCCGCCTTCGTAGTGTACGATGTGCGGTTTCACGCCGGCACCCGGTGCAACTTCGGTGGTGTCGAGATGGGCGATCAGGCCCAGGGCGGGCTTGTCCTCAGCGCCCGCACTTGCGGGGATATGCGCGCAGACATAGGCGTGCTCGGTCACGTGGGCATCTTCCGCACCAAGCTCGCGCAGCTCTTCAGCCAGCACGTTGGCAAGGTCAAACTGAACGGCGCTCGAGGGTACCTGGTCGCAGTTTGCATCCTCGGACTGCGTGTTGATCTGGACGTAGCGCAAAAAGCGCTCGAGGACATCGGGGTTCGTGGTGGTGTTTTCCATAAAGACCGCTCCAATCTTGGTCGTCGTGTGCAACAAGAACTCTAGCACGGTATGCCACGGCATACCGCGACGCTTGGATGGGGTAGAATCAGCCATTGAATGCAGAAGGGACGGAAGATCATGGATACGACAAATAGCTCGCGCGAACTACATCTGACGGTGGCGAACGAAGACTACTTGGAGTGCATGGTTCGCATTGAAAGCGAAGAGGGGGAAACCAACGGCGTGCGATCGGTCGACATCGCGCAGCGCCTTGGCGTCTCCAAGGCATCGGTCAATAAAGCGGTTTCGGCGCTCAAGGCATCCGAGCTTGTCGAGCAATCGCACTACGGCAAGGTAATCCTGACCGATCGCGGTCGCGAGGTTGGCACGGCTATCTGGTACCGTCATCGCCTCATCCGCACGTTTTTGGTTCAGGAGCTCGGTGTCGAATTTGAGCGAGCCGATTCCGAGGCCTGCATGATGGAGCATGCGCTATCCGAGGACACGATGAGCCGCTGGCTCGCCTATCTCGAAAAGCAGGGAATCAGCGTCGAGGAATAGCGGGATATATATGGATACGAGTTATTACAACCGCTTTGGTGCCGAGGAACTTGCGCGCCGCTTGTCGAGCGAGACCTTGTTGGCGCAGGGCCCCATGGGCAGTGTTTTGTTGAGTGAGTACGATGCCGCCGACATTCCACCGGCGTTTTGGAATCTGGCAGAGCCGCAGACCGTTTCTCGTATCCATCGCTTGTATGTCGCCGCCGGCGCGCAGGTGCTCATTACCAACACCTTTCAGGCATCGAGCTATGCCCTCAAGCACGACCAGATTGCGCCGTCCGTGGCGGAGGTCAATCGCGGGGCCGTCGACGATGCCCGCCAGGCGCACCCTCAGCTGCTGCTGGGCTCGATGGGCCCGATCGGTATTGAGTGGTTTGCCGAGGATTCTGCCGAGTATCGTGAAATCCGAGGCATTGCGCGCGAACAGGCGCACGCCTTGCTCAATGCCGGCGTTGACGGTCTGCTGATCGAGACGGTGACGTCTATCCGTAATTTGCAGCCCATGCTTGCCGGCGCTCGAGATGCCGCCGACGGCATGCCTGTTCTGGTGAGTTTTGTCGTTGACGATAAAGGCGACCTGTTGGGCGATGGCCTCAACATCGAGGCAGCCGTTTTGTACGCCGAAAAACACGGCGCAAACTCGGTTGGTGTTAATTGCTGTTCGCTTGCGGCCGCGAATGCGGCGGTGCCCAGGATGGTTGCATCGGCGACTACTCCCGTTACGGTGCGTCCCAACGTAGGCGATCCGGTCCAGACTCAGGATGGCCCCGTATGGCACGAGAATCCCGAAGCTTTCGCGCGCGCATGCATCGAATGGAGGCATGCCGGTGCCGCAATGGTGGGCAGTTGCTGTGGAACCACGGCAATCACTACGGCAGCGATGGCCGAGGCGCTCGATATATAAAGGGCAAAACCGCTCCATACGGGGCGGTTTTTTTATTGCTTGCATGTCCTCGGCAGCATTTGCCCAAATGGTGAATGCTGGTGCCGGCAGGTTGCCGAGTGCGTGTTGCGGGTATACCTCACGCGTACCATGATCCAAACACTGTGAGGTGTCTGCGCGTGTGCGCGATAATTCATTTTGGAACTGACGGTTGGCGCGCTCGCGTCGATGAGGACTTCACTGCCGATAACGTTGCCCGTATCGCCGATGCCGTCGGCGAGTTGTGGCAAAAGACCAATCCGGGCAAAACGGTATATATAGGGTTCGACACCCGGCCCCTGGCGCGCGAGTTCGCTGAGCTTGCGGCGGGCGTGCTAGCGGCGCACGGGCTAGACGCCGTGCTCGCTTCGCGATCTGTCCCGACCCCTGCCCTTACGTGGGCGGCGGCTTATGACGGTGAGGCGTGCGGCGCGCTCATGGTGACGGGGTCCCATCATCCGCAGGGCTATCTGTGCCTCAAGATTCGCATGGGTGACGGCTCGACCGCCAACCAGGATGTCATCGAAGAGCTCGAAGAGACCATGGCTCCCGAGCCAATGGGGATCGAGGGGCAATATCGCACCGCGGATATCATTCCTGACTATATGCAGGCGGTGGCATCGTTTGTCGATGCCGAAGCCATCCGCGCCGCGCACCTGCGCGTGGTTGTCGATCCCATGGGCGGCGCAGCCCAGGGCTATCTAGCCGACTTGCTGCGCGAGCTTGGCGTTGAGGTGCACGAGATTCACGCCGGGCAGGCGTCTGACCAAGAAGATATCTGCCCCGACCCCGTTGAACCGTGGGTGGACGCTTGCGAGCGCACGGTTATCGAGGACGGAGCTTGCGCTGGCCTGGTGACCGACGGCGACGCCGACCGTATCGGCGCGGTTGACGAGCGCGGCAGATATATACATCCGCATCAGATCATGGCGCTCGTTTTGGGCGACTTGGTTCAATTTCGTAATTTGGAGGGGCGCGTCGTCGTCAATCTTTCATGCTCGACGCTCGTGCGTCGCATTGCCGAGGCGCTTGACTGCCGCGTGACCGTCAAGCCAGTCGGTTTCAAATATATAGCGGCAGAGATGAAGAAGGGCGGCGTCCTCATGGGCGGCGAAGAAGCCGGTGGTATCGGCATCGCCGCGCATATGCCCGAGCGCGATGGAATCCTCGCCTGTCTGATTCTGTGTGAGCTTATGGCTAAGACGGACGCGCCTTTGGGCGTTCTGGTCGACCAACTCGAGGACAGTTTTGGTAAGACGAGTTACGGTCGACGGGATTTGCGCCTTGAGGCCGAAGATGCCGAAACGTTACGAACCCTGCTGCCGGGCGTAAACCCCAAGTCGATTTGTGGCAAGGTGCCGCAAAACGTTAGTCATATGGATGGCTTGCGTTTGGCATTCGAGGATGACACGTGGCTGCTGGTCCGTCCTAGCGGGACCGAACCAGTGGTGCGCGTCTACGCCGAGGGGTTCTCGGTGGAAGAACGTGATGAGTTGCTCGATGCTGGCTGTGCTTTAGCTAGGGGGACGTATCCGCTTTAACCATGAGACTGCCTTATATAAAGAGATGCTCGGCGAGCGGTAGGTAACGGCTGGCAAACGTTAGTCGGATTCCAAACTGTGTAGGAAATGTGTACGACCAGATTCCCGCCCCCGGGGCCCCTCCGGTCTGGCAATATATCTCCTTGCCGCGCGGCCCGGTGGAACCG
>CABQWP010000049.1 GCA_902467875.1 uncultured Collinsella sp.
CAGCCACTAGAAACAACGCGGCCCCGCGATCAACGCCGATCGCGGGGCTATTTCTTTGTGTTGCAGGTGGCTCTATGAGTTGCGGTGAAATAAGGACTGTTTGGCGGGTAGAAGCGGCTTTTCAATCCCTATTTCACCGCAACTTAGTAGTTACTTGCGGACCAGTCTGGCGCAGAAGTGGCCGTCGTAGGAGTCGGCGTTTACGGGAACGCTTTGGAAGAGGCCTCGATCGTTCTGGCGTACGGAAACGAGCTTCTTGGCCTGATCGAACTCGGGGAGTTGCAGAATCTGTGCCTCGGAAAGCGGCGCCACGCTAAAGCCGGCACCCTCGGGAGAAGCAAGGAACGCGTCCATCACCTGCGTGTTCTCCTCGTCGAAGACCGAGCACGTCGCGTAGATGAGCTCGCCGCCGGCAGCCACGCGCGCGGCAGCTTCCTTGAGCATCGTCAGCTGCAGTTTGGGCAGCTCAACCGTCACATCCTTTTCGGTCAGGCGCCACGGAATCTCGGGATGACGACGCATGGTTCCGGTGCCAGAGCACGGCGCATCGATAAAGACCGTGTCGAACTTAACCGGCTTGCCAAGCATGGCATCAAAAGACGTCAGGACTTCATCAAGCTCGCAGGCATCACCCGAAACCGTACGAACGCCCTGAATACCGGCCTTATGCAGGCGAGCGAGATTCAGATCGCACTTGCGATCATGCAGATCGAGCGCCGTATGCTGACGCTCATAGCCCGCACGCTTGGCCTGGCACATCATCACATAGGTCTTGGTGCCACGACCGGCACCAATCTCAAGGCAGCTTCCAGGGCGCGTGGCAGCTGTGGCGATGAGCTGTGCGTTAAGGTCCGAGGCCACCGCACCAGCACGCTCAAATACGCCCGACGCAACCGTAACCTGGGCATCAACCGGGGCATGACAGCCCGGAAAGACAGGCGCGACGAGCTGCGAGATATACGGATCGAGCTTGGTCGCAAAGGCGTTCTCATGCAGGGCCAGCGGCGCGGGGGCCAGATTGCCGGCAAAGTTAAGCGCACCCTCTGGCGTGTCAAACGACGCCATAATACGAGCGCACAGCCAGCGCGGCAGACCCATCAGGCGCGACAGACGAACCAAGCGCCGCTCAGACTCATCCACATCGGACGCAGTAGCAAAGTCATCAACATTGTCAGCAACCTTATGCAGTACAGCATTGGCCAAGCCAGCGGCGGACTTAGCGCCGCAGCGAACCAGCTCAACACCCTGACTTACGGCGACGCGGCCAGGCGTATGTAGATAGAGCATCTCGAAGGCCGAGATACGAAGCGCCATGCGAACACGCGGCGCAACCTTTTTAGGCTTATCAAGAAACTGATCGAGCAGCTCGTCCAAAATACCCTGCGTAGCGGCCACACCCAGCGCCAAGCGGGCGGCAAAAGCGGAATCGCGCTGGTCAATAGCCTTTGCAGATGCGCGAGAGGACAGCACGTCGCGCGCATACATGCTGCGGCGATCGGCCTCCATCAACACATCGAGCGCAAGCTTGCGCGCGGGAGACAGTTTGCTCATGACAAAACACCCCAGATAAGATCGGCACCCTGCAGGCCAGCAGCCCAAGCAGAAGCGGCCATAGCACGTTTGCCATCGGGCTTAACCTCGAGCAACTCAACCGAGCCATCGGAAAGGCCCAGGTAAACACGCTTGGCCTTAACGAGAACCTGACCCTCACCAAGCGACACATCAGCCGGCGCAGCATCGAGCACGCGCACGGTCTTGCCAGCAATCACGCAACGAGCAGGCGCAGTATCGGACGAAGCAAGCACATGACGCACGCAATCGAGCCCCGCCATCTGCGGATCCAGACGCATCTCCTGCTTGGAAATCTTGGCAGCATGAGTGACAAGCGACTCATCCTGCTCAGTCCAAACAGCCGAACCATCGGCAAGCGAGGGAAGCGTATCAGCCAGCAGTTTGCCGCCAAGCTCACCAAGCTCCATGGTCAGCGCCTCGGCATGCTTACCAGCAACCGAGGTGGAAGCCTGGGCGCAATAAGCGCCGGTATCCACGCCATGCCCAATACGCATAATGGAAACGCCAGCAACCTCATCACCAGCGAGAATCGCACGCTGAATAGGAGCAGCGCCACGCCAACGCGGCAGGAGCGAAGCATGAACATTCACAATACCAAGCGGAGGCATATGCAGCACCTCATCAGGCAAAATGCAGCCATAGGCAGCCACACAGAAAATATCGGCATCCACAGCCTTGAGCTGATCAATAACCTCGGCCGTCATACGATTGGCCTCAACAACGGGCAGTCCAAGCTCAAGCGCCTTGGCCTTAACAGGAGAAGGCTCAAGCTTCTTACCACGCCCACGAACAGCATCGGGACGAGTAACAACAAGTGCAATCTCATTCCCAGCCTCGACAAGCGAAGTCAAAGAAGGCACCGCAAAATCGGGCGTACCCATAAACACAATACGCATAAAGAACGTCTCCTCTCAACCAAAGCCGAGACGGCTACAAAGAGCAGCGGAACGCCAAGTCACCAGCCCATCCGCAATAACATTTCAACAAGAACAAATATACCCAAAACCAAAGAAAGAGCCGCAATAAAAGCAGCTCTTTCAGCAAAGCACCTATCAGCGAAGACGTCCCTCCTGGCCCAACGGCACCCGGGCGAACCGAGCCAGAACAACGCAGTCCCCGGTGCTGAGCGCCCACATATCGTCCCGCGCGCAGTTTCGCAGTGAAGCGAGAATGTTTGAGCACGGGATGATATGTGGGCGCTCAGCACCGGGGACGGTGGGACCTACTCCGTCTCGCCCGGTCGAGCGCCGCGGGCCAGGGCGTCCTGGTACTCCTTGACGGCTTTGAGCCTCTGCATCGGCTTGAGGCGCTCGAACATGGTGTTGCCGTGCAGGTGATCGATCTCGTGCTGTAGACACACGCAGAACAGGTCGCCCGAGGCCTCATAGCGAATCAGGTTGGCGTCCAAGTCATACGCCTCGACGACAACGCGATCGGGACGCTCGATCTCGCAGCTAATGCCAGGGATGGAAAGGCAGCCCTCGCTAAACGGCACCAGATGGTCGCTCTGCTCAACAATGACGGGGTTGATGAGCACGTAGGGGTCGTAGTCGTTCTTGTCGCTGTAGTCACAGTCGATGGTGACGAGCTGAATAAGCTCGCCGATCTGCGGGGCAGCCAGGCCGCAACCGCCGTTCTCGAACATCATCTTCTTCATCTTCTCGGCAAGCGTCTCGATCGCCGGGGTGATCTCCTCGATGACGGCGCACTCCTGGCGCAGACGAGGGTCGGGCGACAGTACGATTCCGTTGGCTTCCATGGCCATCCTTTCGAGTTGTTACATCAAATCATAGGCGTCGACGTCAACGCTCACGCTCACGCCGCGCACAGAGCCCACCTCTTTGAGGCAGGCGTCGATATCATCAGAGACATGGTACCCTACGGGCGACTTCACAAGCAGGTGGAAGCGATAACGGTCCTTGGCTCTCTCGATTACACACGAAGCCGGGCCCAGCACCTGCGGCACGGCACTCCCCGCCCGCAAAAAGTCAGGCGCGGCGGCATGCCAGCGGCGCTTGAGGAGTTTCGCGATGCGACCGATGTAGTCTTGCGCTTCGTCTCGGTTCGCCGACCACACCAAGATGTTGACCAGGCGAACAAACGGCGGGTACAGCGCGTCGCGGCGCTGGTCCAGGTCGTAGTCGGTAAAGATCGAACGGTCATGCTCAGCGACGGCGCGAATGACCGGGTCCTCGGGCAGATAGGTCTGGATGATCACCTCGCCGGGGCGATCGCCGCGACCGGCACGGCCCGCAACCTGCTCCAGCAAATCGTAGGCGCGCTCCCCTGCGCGGAAGTCCGGCAGCTTGAGGGCGAAGTCGGCATTGACCACGCCCACGAGCGTGACCTCAGGAAAGTCGAGGCCCTTGGCGATCATCTGAGTGCCCAGCAGCACCGCGCAATCGGCGGCATCGAACTGTTCGAGCAGCTTTTTGTGCGCGTCCTTTCCGCGCGTGGAATCGGCATCCATGCGAATAATGGCGACGTCCTCGGGCAACATCTGGTGCAGTGCGTCCTCGATCTGCTGCGTGCCCAGGCCCATTTTTGCCAGGTAGCGACTGCCACATTTGGGACAGCGACTCGTGGGGGCCGGATAGGGCTGCACGCGCCAAGAAGAACCGCATGTATGACACTGCAGCGTGTGCGTGCGCTCGTGATACGTAAGCGCGGTGGAGCAGTGGTTGCAGGTGGGCACGCAGCCGCACTCGCGGCACATCAAAAACGGCGCAAAGCCACGGCGGTTATGCAGAAGCACGGCCTTCTCGCGGCGCTCGACCACACGCTCCAGACCTTCCATCAAGGGTTTTGAGAACATAGAGCGGCTGCCGTGCGAGAACTCGCGGCGCAGGTCGGCAATGCGGACTTTCGGCAGCACGGCGTGTCCCGGGCGCTCGGGCATCTCGACGCGCGTCCAGGTGGCACCGTTATACGTGCCACGGCGGCAGCGGTCGAGGGCCTCGGCCGAGGGCGTGGCGGAGCCCAACACGAGCGGGCAGCGGTAGCGCCGCGCCATCTCGGCCGCCACTTCACGCGCATGGTAGCGCGGGCTGGAACCCTGCTTGTAACTGGTCTCGTGCTCCTCGTCGATGATGATGAGGCCCAAGTCGCTGAGCGGACAAAAGAGCGCCGAGCGGGCGCCGACAACCACGCGGGCCGCACCGCTGGCGACCATATCCCACTGGTCCAGACGCTCGCCGGCCGAAAGGCGCGAGTGGAAGACCGCGACCGTCTCACCGAAGCGCGAGCGGAAGCGACCGACGGTTTGGGCCGTCAGCGAGATCTCGGGCACGAGCACGCAGGCCGAACGGCCGGCCGCCAGCACGCGGTCAATCGCCGAAAGGTAAACCTCGGTTTTGCCGGAGCCGGTGACGCCGTCAACCAGCACCACGTCGCCATGAGCGTCCAGACGGGCGCGCTCAATCTGCGCGAGCGCCTGCTGCTGACCGTTCGTGAGCGCGACGGGCGCCTTGCCGCTTGCCGAGGACAACGTGGTCTGCTCGCCGCAACCGCGCCAGGCACGGCGCTCCTCCACCACCACGACGCCGCGTTTTTCGAGCGCCTTGATGGTCGCGGACATGCTGTTGTAGAGCAGGTTGAGATCGCGCGTCGTGACGGGGCCGCACTGGAGTGCCTCGATGAGCTGACGCTGGCGAACTGCGGTCTTGGGCGGCGTATAGTCGAAGCCCTCGGGCATAAGCATGACCCAGCGGTTTTGGATGGGTTTAACGGCGGGGCGCTCAACGGTCCACACGCCATCATCGCCCTTGACCACGCGCGGACTTCCACCCGGGGGCAAGAACAGACGCAGACACTCGGAAAGCGTTGCGACGTACTCGCGGCTCATCCAACGCGCGATGCGGGCGGCCTCTGCGGTAAAGAGCGGTTTGCTGAGGATAGCCTCGACAGCTTTAATGCGCGCGGGGTCGAGGGTAATGTTGCCTTGCAAGTCGCCCAGTTCGGGCGCAATATCGACGATATAGCCTGCGGCGGCACGGTTGCCAAAGTGGACCAGAACCGTCGATCCGACCTGGGCCTCGCTCGCAAGGGACTCAGGAATGCCGTAAGCAAACGGTTCGGACAGCGCACGGGTGGAGATGTCGAGAACCACGCTCGTGTAGGCGGCAATGGGCTCAGGTGAAGGCTCGGGCTTGGCCAGGGCAGCACCGGATGCCGGCGCCGCCGGAGTCTCCTCCGGATCCGGCGAACCAAACAGCGAAAGTTGCTCGGCCATGGCCCCAGCACCTCCCATCCCATTCGTCTACAGAAACAAGAACCCCGCTCAGGGTGAACGGGGCTCGGATACAAACGTTTGCGCAGCGATTACAGCGCCATCGTGCGGGCGCGATCGATGCGCGCCAGGCAGTCGTCGCGGCCGACGAGCGCCATGGTCTCGCCCAGCGGAGGGCTCACCATGTTGCCGCAGACGGCGACGCGCACGGCCTGGAATACCACGCGCTTCTTGAGGTCCATCTGCTCGGGCAGCGGCTCAAGCGCGGCGTCGATGTTGGCAGCCGTCCACTCGTTCACACCCTCGAGCGCGGCCTTGGCGGCATCAAGAATGGCACCCATGCCCTCCTTGGCCAGGCCCTTGTTGACGGATTTCTCGTCATACTCGAGCGTCTCGGCCGTAGCGAAGATGGGAGCGGCGACGGTCACGGCGTCGGCCGGCATCTTGGTGCGCGGCTTGACGATAGCGGCAAGCGCGTCGATCCAATCCTCGCCGTACTCGACATTACCCTCGATAAGACCCGCCTCGTGCAGCTCGGGAACCATGATCTCGTCGGCAAACTGAGCATCGGACATGCCATTGATATACTCGGCGTTGACCCAGTCGAGCTTCTTGGGGTCGAAGGTCGCCGGGTTCTTGGAGATGCGGTCGAGCGAGAACTTGCTGGCCAGGACATCGCGCGGGATGATCGTGGTCTCGCCGTCGAGCGACCAGCCGAGCAGCGCCAGGTAGTTGACGAAGGCGTCGGACAGGTAGCCGGCGTCGCGGTACTCCTCCACCGAGGTGGCGCCGTGGCGCTTGGAGAGCTTCTTGCCGTCGGCGCCCAGGATCATGGAGATGTGAGCGAACGTGGGCACGGGAGCGCCGAGGGCCTCGTAGACCATGACCTGACGCGGGGTGTTGGACAGGTGGTCGTCGCCGCGGATGACATGGGTGATCTTCATCATGGCGTCATCGACGACGGTCGCGAAGTTGTACGTGGGCGTGCCGTCGGAACGGAAGATGACAAAGTCGTCGAGCTCCTTGGCATCAAAGGTCACCTCGCCGTGGACGGCATCGTGGATGACGACGTCTCCGCGGTCCTCGGGCACCTTGATGCGCAGGACATAGGACTCGCCGGCCTCGATGCGACGGCGGGCCTCCTCGGGATCAAGATCGCGACAGCGGCGCTGATATCCCTGGAAGGGGTCCTTGCGCTCCTGCGCGGCCTTGCGGTCGGCGTCGAGCTGCTCCTTGGTGCAGAAGCAGGGATAGGCCTTGCCCTCGTCCCAAAGCTTCTGGGCGGCCTGCTTGTACAGGTCCAGGCGCTCGGTCTGGGCGTAGGGGCCAAAGTCGCCGCCCACCTCGGGACCCTCGTCCCAGTCCAGGCCCAGCCAACGCATGGCGCGCAGGATGATCTGCGTGTTCTCGTCGGTGGAGCGGGTGGGGTCGGTGTCGTCGATGCGCAGAATGAACGTGCCGCCGTTTGCACGGGCGAAAGCCCAGTTATAGATAGCGGTGCGGGCGCCGCCAATGTGCAGCTTGCCCGTCGGTGAGGGTGCAAAGCGGACGCGAACGTCTGATGCCATGGAAATCTCCTCGATTGCAGGATGGATGTCTAACCGCACCAGTATAAAGCATCAAAGCAACCTCCGCACAAAGGGCACCGACCTACTCATTGGGGATACTCATTGGGGACAGACTTAAATGACCAGTCATTGGGCAACCTGTCGGCACTTAGGAAGGCTGGTCATTTAAGTCTGTCCCCAATGAGTAGGTGCGGAAAGGGTGTGAATGTTTGATTTACGCGCTATGATGTGCCCTTGCATAGAGAGCCCGGCGGAATGGTAACGGTCGCCGGGACACGTTTTTGAAAGGACAATCATGTCAGAAGAACTTCGTTCCATCCCACCCCAACACGGGTCCTTCGTTTTTACGTCGGAGTCGGTGACCGAAGGCCATCCCGATAAGATCGCTGACCAGATCAGCGACGCCGTCCTCGATGCAATCCTCGCCAAAGAAATAGAGCTGCAGGAGCAGGGCTACATCGCCCCCAACGGCGTGCCCGCCAACGTGGAGAACGTCCGCTGCGCCTGCGAGACCCTCGTGACGACCGGCACCGTCATCGTCGCCGGCGAGATCCGCACTCAGGCCTACGTCGACGTGCAGGAGATCGCCCGTGGCGTTATACGCCGCATTGGCTACAACCGTGCCAAGTTCGGTTTTGACTGCGACACCTGCGGCGTCATGAGCCTCATCCATGAGCAGTCGCCCGATATCGCGCAGGGCGTTGACGAGTCCTTCGAGACCCAGACCGGCGCTACCACCGACCCGATCGACCTGATCGGTGCCGGCGACCAGGGCATGATGTTCGGTTATGCCTCCAACGAGACCAAGACCCTCATGCCCATGCCACACTACCTGGCAAGCCGCCTGGCCGAGCGCCTGGCCGCCGTGCGTCACGACGGTACCCTCGCCTATCTGCGTCCCGACGGCAAGACCCAGGTCACCGTGCGCTACGAGGAAGGCAAGCCCGTCGAGGTCACGACGATCGTCATCTCCACGCAGCACGCCGCCGAGATCGAGGACATGGGCAAGATCAAGGCCGACCTCATCGAGCACGTCATCACCCCGGTCATGGCCGCCGAGAACATGCCGTGGGACAACGCGGACATCTACGTGAACCCCACCGGTCGCTTTGTCGTGGGCGGCCCCATGGGCGACACGGGCCTCACTGGCCGCAAGATCATCGTCGACACCTACGGCGGCTACGGGCGTCACGGCGGCGGTGCCTTTAGCGGCAAGGACTGCACCAAGGTCGACCGCTCCGCCGCATATGCCGCGCGCTGGGTCGCCAAAAACGTGGTCGCCGCCGGCCTAGCCGACCGCTGCGAAGTCGAGCTTGCCTACGCCATCGGCGTTTCCAAGCCCCTTTCAATCATGGTCGACACCTTCGGTACCGCACATGTTGCCGAGGACAAGATCGTCGAGGCCGTAGAGAAGACCTTCGACCTGCGCCCGGGCGCCATCATCCGCGACCTGGACCTGCGTCGCCCCATCTACGAAAAGACGGCAGCCTACGGTCACTTTGGCCGCGAAGACGCCGACTTCACCTGGGAAAAAACCGACCGAGTCGAAGAACTCAAAGCAGCCTGCGGCCTGTAAGCTAACCCGAAAAGCTACAGCCAAAAACAACGCACCAAAAGAAGTACCGGCTCCAACCGGTACTTCTTTTTTATATATACGGTGGTGAAGATGTCTCGATATGCAAGGAAAGACACGTCCCTAGCTAATGAATTTTGCCATCCAGCAACTCCAACCATGTATCCTTAGTCCCGAGGGGCGGGGCATAAGGTCGATCGCGAGTTCCGCACGAGCCGGAGAGCACTTAATGTGCTCTCCGTGCGAGCAGGACTGTCCGAGCAGGCGACCTTATGCCCCGCCCCTCGGGACGACGAGATAAGGCAAAGGAGCAGCCATGGCAGGCAAGCCGCAAACATTAGCTACGACCTCGGCATTCGAGATCTTGGGCCCCGTCATGGTCGGCCCCAGCTCATCGCACACCGCCGGCGCCCTGCGCTGCGCCCAAGTTGCCGCCAGCCTGCTGGAAGGCCGCATCACCAAAGTCACCTTTGGCCTGTGGAACTCCTTCGCCCACACCTACCGCGGCCACGGTACCGACCGTGCGCTCGTCGCGGGCATTCTGGGCCTCGACACCGATGACGAGATCATCAAGCAGGCCTTCGACCTCGCGCGCGAGCAGGGCCTCGAATATCACTTTGACATCAAGGGCGACGACGCCTCCATCCACCCCAATACCGTCGACATCGACATGGTCGACGACACGGGCGCCACGGCACAGGTCCGCGGTGAGAGCCTGGGCGGAGGCAAGATGCGCATCAGCCGCATTAACGGCGTCGGCGTCGATATCTCGGGCATGTATTCCACGCTGTTTGTGGCACACCAGGACGTCCCCGGCGTGCTCGCCGCGCTCACCAACCTGCTCGCCTACGCACACGTGAACATCGCCTTCTGCCGCACCTACCGCACCGAAGTGGGCGGCCAGGCCTACTCCGTCTTTGAGACCGACGGCGCGCCCGACGACACCGTTATCCCGATGCTACGCAAGCTCGACAATGTCGATTACGCGACCTTTATCGAGCTCCCCGGTTCTGCCTCATCGCTCTCCCCCGGCGTCTCGGCCAAGGAGATCTTCGACGACGGTGAGCAGCTGCTCGATGCGTGCGCCGAGCTCGGCATGAATATCGGCGCCGTCATGGCCGTTCGCGAGGCACGTCTGACCGGTGAGGCTCACGCCGTCGCCGCCATGCGCCGCGTGCTCGACGTCATGCGCGAAGAGACCACAGCCCCTATCGCAAATCCGCAGCGCTCGCTCGGCGGACTTATCGGCGGCGAGGCTAAACTCGTCGATGCCACCGGCCGCAACAATTTGAGCACGAGTCTGATGGGCACCGTTCAAACCGATGCCGTGGCCCGCGCGATGGCCGTGCTCGAGCGCTCCGCCACGATGGGCGTGATCGTCGCCGCCCCCACGGCAGGCTCCGCGGGCGTCGTGCCCGGCTGCGTGCTGGCGCTCGCCGATCACCTTCAGCTCGACGACGAGCAGGTCATGGACGCGCTCTACTGCGCAGCCGCCATCGGCCTCAACCTCACCACGAGCGCCTGCGTCGCCGGCGCCGAGGGCGGCTGCCAAGCGGAGGTGGGAAGCGCCGCTGCCATGGCAGCCGCCGCGTTGGTGCAGATGCTCGGCGGCACGCCCGATCAGGCGCTCGACGCCAGTTCCATCGCGCTGAGTAACCTGCTGGGCCTCGTTTGCGACCCCGTCGGTGGCCTCGTGGAGGTGCCCTGCCAAAACCGCAACGCCATTGGCGTGGCAGCGGCCTTTAGCTCGGCACAACTCGCCCTCGCAGGCATTAAGAGCTTGGTGCCGTTTGACCAGATGGCACATGTCATGCTTTCGGTGGGCCACGCGTTGCCGGCCACGCTGCGCGAGACGGCAAAGGGTGGCATCGCGCAGGCTCCGGCCGCACTTTCGGCCTGTGCAAAATGCGGTGTGTGCGGATAGCGGCAAAGAATGACTCAAAGGTTGGACAAATGTCCCACCTCTTTTGAATGCCACCGTTTCCGTACCACAAACAGCAGGGCAATCGCTATAATGCAAGCCCAGTAAAAACACGATGAACCGCAAGGCGAAAATCGAAGGATATGCATACGATGTCGCAAAACGATCGAACTCAACTGATTCCCGATCCGCAGCAGCCGAGCAGGCACACCGGCGGCGTTCAGTCGCCGCGTCCTATCGCGCCGAGCCACGGTCAGCAGCGTAGTGCAGCAAACGCTTCCCAACGCCCGAACCAACAGCGACAGCAGCGTCAACAACGTCAGCAGCGCCAGGCAAACGGCAATGCGCCCAAGCAGCCCCCCACGCACGCTCGAGGCGATCGCGGCCCCGCGCGCAAACCCGCCGAGAACAATAAGTCAGGCAAAAAGACGACGCTCTTTGTCGTCCTGGGTCTAATCGTCATTGTCTATATCGTAGGCGTCGTAGCGTTTTCGCAGGTAGCCTACCCCAACACCACCATCGCCGGCGTCGACGTCTCGTTCTCCAACGCTTCGTCTGCCGCCACCAAGGTCAATTCGGCATGGAAGCACTATAAGCTCGCCGTGACAGGCGATGACTTTAGCTGGACCTATCAGCCCGAGTCCGATGAACCCATCGTCGATGGCGAAGCTGCCGCAAAAGAGATCATCAACCACAACGAAGCCTTTATTTGGCCGGTCCGCCTTGTGGAATCCTTAAGCGGCAAGACCAAAACAACCGCTACCTCCAACGAAGTCGATCTTGATCAAGACGTCGACCTGTCCATGCTCTCCGACACCTTTGACCAAAAGAAGTTTGAGAAGGATCTGGGCGCCGCCATCGACGAGTTTAACGAGGGGCGTTCGGGCACGTTCGAGGCCAATAGCTCCTATGACGAGCAAGCGGGCAAGTTTACCGTCGAGAAGGCGCGCTCCAACGAAAAACTCAACCGCGAGCATGTCATTAAGTACGCCGAGCTCGAGCTTGCCTCGCTGACCGAGACCGTAGATCTTTCCAAGCTCGGCAACGATGCCTATGAGCCGCTTAATGGAACGCTGACCGATGATCAGATTCAGGCCGCATGCGATGCCGCCAACAACTTCCTGGGCGTCAACGTGACCCTCAAGCTCAACGGCGAGGATGCCGGCAAGGTTGATGGCAGCTCCGTGTTGCAGTGGATCAGCTTTGCCGATCCGGCCAACCCCACGCTCGATACGTCGCAGATCAGCAGCTGGGCAGCCGAACTCGCCAACGGCTTTAATACCGTGGGCTCCACTCGTTGGTGGACGCGCGCCGACGGCAAGCAGTGCGCCGTCGAAGGCGGCGACTTTGGTTGGTCCATCGACAGCAGCTCGCTCGCCAAGCAGGTCGAGGACGCCATTAACAACAAGCAGACCGGCGAGATCGAGATCAAGTACTCCCAGAAGGCCGACACCTTTACCGCAAAGGGAGAGCCCGACTGGAAGGCGTATATCGACGTCGACCTGTCCGAGCAGCACGCGCGCTACTATGACGAGAGCGGCAATATCGTGTGGGAGGCCAACTTTATTTCCGGCAAACCGGGCGAAGACGCCACCCCCGAGGGTGTGTGGCAAATCAACAGCAACGACGGCGGCAGCACCCTGATCGGAGCCAAGGACCCCGAGACCGGTAAACCCAAATATGAGAGCCCGGTGAGCTACTGGATGCCGTTTGAGGGCAACATGATCGGCTTCCACGACGCCACCTGGCAAAACGACAAGAGCTTCGATAACGCCGAGTCGTACAAGTGGTGCGGCAGCCACGGTTGCATCAACCTACGCCTGGCCGACGCCAAGGCACTGCACGATTGCATCAAAGTCGGCCTGTGCGTGGTTGTCCACTCGTAGTGCAACGCGCGCATTCCTACAACGTGGAACCGCTGCGACCAATCTAACAGTTCCGAAAGAAACCGTCCTATGCGCCCGCCCCAACCGGTGGGCGCATATAATTATCGAGGTTCTTTCTATAAAGGAGACGCTATGCCGAATGTCCCCACGATCACCCCGGGCCCAGATGATACCGAGCGCACGCCCGAAGGTGCCACCGAAACGTTTCCTCTGATTACAAACGTACATGCCGACAAGCAGAGCGGACGCGCGAACGATACGGCCGAGATTTCCGATGAAGAGGCATATGCCAAGCTCAAGGCAAAGCGTGCCGAACGCCGACGCAAAAAGCTGATTCGACGCGGTATTGCCGCCGGCGTCGTGGGTGCCATCGCGCTCATTGCCATTGTCGCAACCCTGGTTATCAATGCGCAGCCACAGGGCGCTAGCGAGCCTGTGACCGACATGGTGACCGAGGGCACGTTTACCACAACGGTCGAGGCGAAAGGCCAGCTCAAACCCATTTCGTCCTCAGTGGTCTCCCCTTCTGTCGACGGCACGGTCGATTCGATCAACGTTCAGCCGGGCCAATCCGTCAACGAGGGCGACGTGCTTATGACCATTAAAAACGACGAGCTCGATCGCAACGTTGCCGAGGCGCAGCGTGCAGTTGCAGCCGCTCAAGAAGACCTCGCCAACGCACAGAAAGCCGCAGCCGTCGCGCAGGCCACCCCAACGACGGACGTCGATGGAGCTTCCGCAGCGGCTGGCGTCTCAGCCGCATCAGTGGACACGAACGCCGTATCGGCCGCGCAGCGCAGCCTCGCATCGGCCCAAGCAAACCTCGAGCAGGCGAACGCCAAGGCCTCCAGTCGCACGGTCACGGCCCCGAGCTCGGGCAGCATCGTGGAGCTCAACGCCAAGGTGGGCGCCACGGTAACAGGCGGCATGATCATGGGCGAAAGCGACACGAGCGGCGGAAAGCAGTGCATGCAGATCGCCGACCTGTCCAAAATGAAGGTGACCGTGCAGGTGGGCGAAAAGGACATCGCCAAGATCGCCGTTGAGCAGAGCGCCAACGTCACGTATCCCGCGTTTCCCGATATCGTGAGCCAGGGCACCGTCACGGCTATCGCGTCGGTGGCAAACTCCGACGCCGCCAACGGTGGCGGCGGCAGCGTAACCTTTAACGTCGACATCCTCATCGAGGCGCCCGACGCGCGCCTGAAGCCGGGCATGACGGCCGAGGTATCGGTAGTGACCGAGCAACTCGACGACGTGGTGATGGTGCCGACGATGGCGCTCATGACCGAAGACGGCGAACACTATTACGTCAACGTGGCAACTGATGACGAGGGCAAACAGACCCGCCGCGTAAAAGTGACCGTCGTGACGCAAAACGACAACGAAGCCGTAGTCGGCAAGACACAGGTCAAGCGCGACGACCAGGGCAACGAGATCAACCCTAACGTGCCGATTACCAAGCTGCGCGATGGCGACACCCTCGTCATGGACACCGGAGCGGACGCAACGGCCGACGGCGGCTACAGCGCGGAGTCGGGCAGCATGTCTGCCGATGAGGACATGTAATGCGCCCCGTTATCGACATCCGCAACGTGCACCGCATCTTTGAGAGCGAGGCAGGTTGCGCCCACATCCTGCACAACGTGAGCATGGCGGTAAATCCCGGCGAATTCGTCGCTATTACCGGCCCCTCGGGCTCGGGCAAGTCAACGCTCATGAACATCCTGGGCTGCCTGGACAAACCGACGGCGGGCGACTATTACCTGCAAGGGCTCAACGTGGCCGAGCTCGATGATGACGAGCTCACCGAAGTCCGCGCCCTGAGTATTGGCTTTGTCTTTCAGAGCTTCAACCTGCTGCCGCGCCTGTCGGTAATCGAAAACGTCATGCTGCCGCTGGCCTACACCAATGTGCCCCGTAGCCAGCGCGAAATGCGCGCCGTGCACGCGCTGCAGGCTGTCACGCTGCCCGTCGACCACTGGGACCACCGCATATCCGAGCTCTCGGGCGGCCAGATGCAGCGCGTCGCCATCGCGCGCGCCCTCGTTAATGACCCGCCCATCATCCTGGCCGATGAGCCAACGGGAAACCTGGACTCTGCCACTGGAGCGCTTGTAATGGAGACCTTCCATAGACTTCAGGAGCGCGGCAAAACCATCGTGCTTATCACACACGACCCCGGCATCGCCGCCGAGGCCGACCGTGCCGTGACCATCCGCGACGGTCGCATTCACGACGGCGCGTATATTCCACATGCACCGCGGACCCTGCGCAGCGCCGTAGATAGCCTGCCCATGATTTCCGCCTCCGCCAACCCGCCGAAAGGAGTGATGGCATGAGCGCCCGCGATCTCATCCAGGAAGCCCTTCACTCGCTCGAGGCCAACAAGGGGCGCAGCCTGCTCACCATCCTGGGCATTGTCATCGGCATCGCCTCGGTAATCGCCATGACTTCGCTCATCGGCGGCATCCAAAACAGCCTGGTCAACAGTCTGGGCCTCAATGCGGCACGCATGGTGCAAATCTATTCGTCGCAAGAACTCACCGAGTCGGACATCGAGAAGCTTCAAAAACTGGTGCCGCAGATTGAGCAAATCGGCATTGTCGACAGCGCCTATACCGAGTACAAGACCGGCGATAAAAGCTATACCGTCATGGCACAGGGTGTCGATAGCGACATGCTCGACGCCGTGGGGGCCAGCAAGCTCGTTGCGGGGCGCACCTATTCCCAAGCCGAGTCCCAATCAGGCTCGCGCGTGGCGCTCATCAGCCGCAACGGCGCCGATCAGCTTTACGGCAACGAACAGGATGCGCTGGGGAAAACCATCAAGGTGTCCAACGGCGAGGTGCAGATTGTAGGCGTGATTGATGGCGGCAGCGACTCCATGGGCTCACTCACGCTGTATATGCCACGCGAAACCATCTCCGGGCTGTTTGGCGACGAGAATCCTTCATTCCCCAGCGTGACGGCACTAGCCGCCGAGGGCACGGACATGGATGAGCTTTGTAAGACCATCGAGTCCAAGGTGCGCGCGATGAAGGGCATCGAGGAGGAGGATGAGTACGACAGTGTATCGGCGACCTCCATGAAAAGCGCCATCGATGCACTCAACTCCTTTATGGGCGCATTCTCGCTCATCATGGGTGCTGTCGCCAGCATCTCGCTGCTTGTCGGCGGTATCGGCATTATGAATATGATGCTCACCAACGTGACCGAGCGCATCCGCGAGATCGGCATCCGCCGCGCTCTGGGCGCCAGTCGTCGCGATATCACCGCGCAGTTTTTGGCCGAGTCTTCGGCGCTGTGCGTCACCGGTGGCCTGCTGGGTGTCCTAATTGGCTATCTGCTTGCCTGGGGCCTCGCAATGTTTGCCTCCGGATCCGGGATTCTTGGCGAGCTCGGAGCCAGCGGGCAAATCACACCGAGTTTTTCAATCGCCACGGTGCTGCTGGCCTTCGCCGTCTCCGTCGGCATCGGCGTAATCTTTGGCTTCTACCCCGCTCGCCGCGCGGCAAAGCTCAACCCGGTGGATTGCCTACGCTACCAGTAAGTCACCACCAAAAAGATGCGGTGAATTAGGAACCGAATATGCTATCTAGCAGCAAAAACAGACACTATTTCACCGTAACTTATTGAAGCGCCCTAGGCGCGGTGAGCGCCTAGGGCGCGAACTCCCGTAAGAGCGCGTCTTCCACTTCCCGAAGCGAAAGGGCCCCGCCTCCCTCGGCGGGACGGGTGACCACGATGCAGCGCGCTCCCACGGCGCGCACTGCGGCGAGCTTCTCGGCCGAGCCGCCTACGGTTCCCGAGTCCTTGGTCACAAGCCACTGGGCGCCCACCTGCCGAAGCATCGCCTCGTTGAGCTCGCGGGTGAAGGGCCCCTGCATGCCGATGACGTGCGACGGCGAAAACCCCGCGTCGATGCACTTCGTTATAGCACCGGGCAGCGGGAGCACACGCACGAAGAAGCGCTCCGCGAAATCGGTGACGCACGTGTAGGGAGCAAGCTCCTTGCTCCCCGTCGTGAGAAGCGCGCGACCCGGGTTCTCGGAGAGAAAGCGCGCCGCGCAGGCGATCGACGCGACCGACACGACGCCTTTGGGCAGCGCCTCGACCGGGCGCGTAAGGCGCAGGCATCGTGCACCCACGGCGAGCGAAGCGGCCCGGATGTTGCCGCTTGCGAGCGTAGCGAAGGGGTGCGTGGCGTCGACGACGATGCGCGCGCCGGAAAGCTCACGCTCCATGTCGGCCTCGTCGAGCCTGCCCGCATGCACCTCGATGCCCGGAAGCTCGCCCAAAAGCTCGCCTCCGTACTCGGTTGCCGCGTAGGCACGGGCGGGGATTCCCGCCCCGCTCGCCCATTCGCACAGGAGGCGGCCCTCGGTGGTGCCGGCGAAGATGCGCAGCGCCGGCGCGGATGCGGGGGCCGTCACTTCGGGCCGCCTGGGCGCGTGATCTGGTAGAGCAGCGCGTTCATAATGGCGGCCGCCACGGTCGAGCCGGCCCCGCGGCCCCCCCGCCGCAACG
>CABQWP010000050.1 GCA_902467875.1 uncultured Collinsella sp.
TGGTCTCGGCACCCCCGACCCCCCCCGCCGTGTCACGCCCCGCCGGCTCTCGCTCCGGCTCCGTTCGATGGCTCCCATGGGTCGCCATCACTGCACCTCCGCTCACCTGTCCCGTTGCACTCCTGCTATTCGCCCCACGTTTCTCGGGACATGCAAGATGTGTATCTGTGCGTACGCGGCGACTTGCAGCCTCCGCGTACGCACAGATATCTTGCCCTGCGGGGCCGTCCCCCGGGCTTGCGGGACGCCTGTTGCGTTCCGGTCCCGGGAGACGAGAAGAGGGGCCAAGGCCCCTCTTCAAGATGTGCCGATTAAGCTTGTTGCTCGTTCGCCCAACCGGTATCGATGCCCGTGTCGCGCACCACGAGGACGGCCGTGTGACCGGAAGCGCGGCGCACGCGGAATCCCCCGCCATCTCCATCGACGCGGCAGAGAGCGTCGAAGAAATCCCTCCCCGCGCCATCTTGGTACCAGGGAGAATCCGGAACATTGTCGGTAAGCCTCAGCTCGGCTATGCCATCGCGCATTTTGAGCTTGGCATCGAGCTTGATGTTGATTTCCATAGCCATTACTCCTCTCGCCGGGCGCATCTCGCACCCTTCTACATTTCGTTGTCCCGGCCGTCGTCCATCGACCTCTCCGCCATCCGGTAGACGGCGGCACCGATGCCCAGGGCGTGCTGTATGCCGCCCCTCGTGAAGCCGCGACCGAGCTTGCGGCCGCTGATCGCGGCCTTCCTGACGGCGCGCCCGCGCGCATCCCTGCGGTCGTATGTCGGGCGGTACTCGAAGACGAGGTCGCGCTCCCCGAGGTTCCGGTCGCGGCTGAGGCGCATGTGGACGCCCCTCCGCTCCAAGGCCTCGTTGAGCGCGCGCATCCTGTTCGGCGCGCCGGACGCCGCGACCTCGCGAACGCTCTCGCGCACGACCCGGCGCACATGGTCCTGGTCGGTCTCGAAGCCCGGGGCTGCCTTCGAGCCGATCTCGCGGGCCCGCCGCTCGCCCCTCGACTCCTGCCGGGCGTGAACGCGGCTGTTGCGCGCCCCGCGCTCAAGCTGGGAGAGCCCCCAACGCTCGTCCATCTCGCGCATCCTCGCCGCGTGGAGGGTCTTCTGACGGGACGACCTGCCGTCGTTGAGGCGCTTTCCGGTCGAGAGGTCGGTCCGGTTGATGGCGATATGGACGGCGTACCGGTCGGTCCCGTCCTTCGAGTGCTCCAGATGGAGCGCCCACGCCGCCTCCTGGTTCGGGTAGTAGCGGGCAACCCACTCCCGGGCGAACTCCATGCAGCCATCCCTGGACATCTTTCCCCCGTTGACGTCGCACTCGTCAGGGTTGAACGCGATGATCTGGTGGTAGCAGTAGGTGCATTTCGAGCCCTTGCGGCCGGGCTCGTTGTGGCCGTAGGCCTCGCGCGTACGGTCCATCTCCCTGGCCCAGTTCTCCGGTTCGTTGAGGTTCTGCGAGTCGAAGTCGAGCGCATCGTGCTTCTCGCTCGTTCGGTCGAGATAGCCCGACAAACTCTTCATGTGCTGCGCGCTCGTGATCGCCACCTGCTTGATAGCCGTCATGTCCGTCCCCCTACTCGTCCCATGCGGCCCACTCGTCCGAAAGGGTCGCGTTGTCCTCGTCCGCCTTGAACACGTCGTCGGGCGCGACCTCGTCATCGTCCGCTCCGTTGCCGGCTTCGAACTCGGGGCACCACGGCTCCGGAACCTCGTACGCATCGCCCTCCGCTGCGGCCTTGGCACGGGTGTAGTAAGTGACCCGCTTCGCACGCTCGGCCTGCTCGTCGCCAAGCCCGAAGAACGGGCCCGCCGGGGTGCGGCTGGCGTAGTCGAGCGGGAACTCGAACACGCCCTCGCGCCCGGGCTTCGAGTTCTCACCACCTTTGACGGCGATGAGGCCGTCGCGGATGGGGATGCGCTGCTGCCACTCCCACTCGTTGATCAGGGGGACGGCCGCCTCGTTGTAGCTCGTTCCAACGGACGTGCGGCCCTGGCCCTTCTGGCTGGACGTCCCCATCGAGCGCACCGTGCGCTTTCCGACGAGCGAGGTGAAGAACTTGAAATCCTCGGGCTCCGAAAGCGACAGGGCGACCTTGGTGCCGACGGAGCCGACCAGCTTGTCGCGTCCGGCCCCGCCGTCGCCGGGTTCGTTGTACGAATTCAGCTGCTTGAGATTCTGAACGAAGAGGTATTCATGGATTCTCATGCTTCGTCCGAGTGTGGCGATGGCCGGCAGGCACGCCACCTTGACGTTAAGGTTGCCGATCTCATCGAGCACGAGAGCCGTCTCGTGCGGCATCCGGCCGCCGCTCTCCTTGCATACTTGCTGCGCCACCTGCCACCACTGGTTGAGGAAACAGGTATAGACGACGCCGTACGGGTCCCCCTCGTCGAGCATCTCGATGTACACGGCCGTCTTCCTCTCGATGAGGTCGCGGATCGACACGCTGCTCTCGGACGTCACGGCGCGGAGCGCCCCGTCCGAGAAGATGCTCAGGGCCTCCTTGAGGGTGGACACGACGTTCTTGCCCGCCGTCGTCGCCCCGCCGTCCCCGAGGAGGTCGGACGCCGGCGAGAACGCCGGGTGCGTCGGGCCGAGTCCGCGGATGTAGTCCTTGAGGGAAGCAGACGGATCCTTCGGGTCGTCGCCGGCGGTCCCGCGCTCGACGAGCGCGGCGACGCTCGCAAGGTTCTTCTGTTTACGCGGGACGTCGGCCGTGCAGACGACGAGGATGCAGGCGGCGAGCATGTTGCGCGCGGCCTTGGGGAAATAGGTGTTCTTCTCCCCGCCGAGGGGAATGAGATCGACGGCAACCTGCCGGGCAGTCCTCACTGCGGCATCGGTGTCGCCCGCCTCGACGGCATCGGCGACGAGCCCGATGGGGTTGTACCGGCTGGCACCCGGATATCCCGTCAAATCAAGGACGACGATCTCGTAGCCGAGCTCCCGCGCCTTTTCGGCCGTGAGCTCAAGCACCTCCGGTTTGCCGGTCGAGACGACGTTCCATCCGGCCGCAAGCGTCAGGTGCATTGTCTCCAGCACCTGCAGCTGGGTCTTGCCGGAACCTGTCTTTCCGCAGGTCAGAGCATGAGGCACGGACGAATCGAACCAATAACCCTTTGCTGTCGCGCCGAGGACGAGGCCGGCCTTCGCCGGCGTTCCGCGACCATCCCAGAAATCGTTAGCCCGGTTGAGCCCCGCCGCGCCCCGGACAACGTGGGCGTCGCCGTATATGCCGTCGTCGACGCTTCGGGTCCGCCCGGCGTCCTTAGCGGCCACATAGCCGAGGAGGAAGAGAAAGAGGAGGCAGAACGCGGCGAACATGAACGGGATATGGCCGAGCCATGCTCCCGAGAGCCAGAAGGCCGACCACATGTCTAAGCCGATGGAGTCGAGCCAGGAGAGCCAATCGACCGGGAGTGAATCGAAAACGCAGGAGATTACGGGTGCCGTCAGTGGATAGCATGCGACGGTGAGGGCGGCGGCGAAAGAAGCCGAAAGAACCGCGTTGAACTTGAGATCGTTCATGAAAATCCCCTTCCTATACATTCCTCGCGTCGGCAAGAAAGCCCGATACGGCATCGGCTGCGTCTCCGACCTTTACGAGCGCGGCATCGAGGAACGGGGCGATACGGCCAGGATCATGCGTGATGTGGACCTCACGCGACAGCTGATTCAGGTTGGACCCCGCTAGCCTGAGATCGCGGTACAGCAGTTTCAATGTCTCAGCGTCGGTCTCAATCACGGGCCGGTCACCGTCGACGAGCGAGCGCCTCCGCATGTACTCGCTCGCGTTCAGACCTGCCGCACGGGCGCGACGGACGATGGCGGCGCGCTCCTCGCTGCTGACCCTGACGTATACGCGCCCATCCCTCGCCTTGCTACTCATGGAACTTCCAGGCGCGTTCGAGGTCGGCACCGTATTTAGAGAGAAGGTACATGTTGCGCGGGCTCTTCACGGGCATGTGGGGCTGGAGATAGGCGGGGACGACAGCAAGAGGATCGCAGGGCACGCCGAGCTCGACGAGATACGCGGTCCGCGCGAAAGCCTCCTCCGGCCCGCTCGCGTCAATTCCGGCGGTATAGAGGATGCCCACCTGGTCGTAGTCGCCGCCTACAATGAGCTGGAGACCGCATCCGGGGACGTTGCTTCCGTTGAGTTCGGCAAAGGCCTTGGAAACCATGTAGAGAACCCCACCGCGCTCGATAAGCCTGATGCCCAGACCGTGAACGTGGACGGTTGCCGGCGAGAAGCGAATATCCGGGTCAGCCGCGCGAATATAGTCGAGGGCAGTCATGGTCGAAGTGCCAAACAGACGCTCGATGCGCGCATCAACCTCGCGTTTGAGAAGCGGGTTGGGGTAGCCGTCATGACGACGGGCGTAACCAGGGACGGGAATGCGGGCGATCTTCTCTTCGAGAGTGTTCATGAATCGTTCCTTTCTTGGAGAGGCAGACCGGTACCGGTCGGTGCCGGTCTGCAAATAACAGGTATTTCGGTTCGCTGCTGGTCGGAAGGGCGGCTCGGCATGACGGTGCCGATGGTGCCGATTGGTCGATGAAATCTATCCGGCGGTCGCCTCAACCGCACGCAAAAATCCTGGGCTTGGCGCGGCACCATCGGCACCGCGCGGAAAATCCCAGCTAACCGTAGCGTCAGCGGTGCCGGCGGCCATTGACATCGGCACCGCTGGCACTAGCGCCGGGGGTCGTAAACCCAGCACCGCTGCTTGCCGTAGGGGCCGCACCTGCGCTTTCCATCGAAGCGCCATCCAGGACACTGGTCGGTGAGGATGGCGCTGATGTCCTTGGCGAGCTTCTGCGTGAACTCCTGGCGGAGGGCGTAGTCGGCGATCTCGTGAGTGCAAACCGGATGGTCGCGATGGGCGATGAGATAGCTGTTGATGGCGTCCGTGCGCGGGTCCTCCTCGAGGAAGCCCTCGCGGCGCTTCGCTGCTTCCCCCTCCATCTCGGCCGAAAGCACCGCGCTGAAGCGCGGGTCGCCGGACTTCATCCAGTAGACGACCTCGGCCATAGCCTGGCGCGCGTCGTGGGCAAACTCAGCTGAGTGCACCGATTTCGTAGGCTCGACCGTGCCGCAGAGTACGGGGAGAAAACGGCGCGCGCCGGACGACTTCTCGGCGATGAAGCCGATGGTATTGGTCGTAGCGACGAAGACACAGCGGCGCTGGAAGTCCGTCGACCGCTTGCCGTAGGCTACGCGAAAGGTGTCCGTCTGGCGCACTAGGCCGGCCTTCACCGCCTCAAGCGAGCGGCCGCTGATTCCAGTCAGCTCGGCGAGCTCAACAACCCACTTGCCGCGCAGGGCCTCGCCCGTTGCCTTGATGTTACCGAGGTCGTAGATACTGTCGCAGAAGTAGCGGTCGTCGAGGGCGATGCGGCGCGCGAAAGTCGACTTTCCGATACCGCCACGGCCGGCAAGTACCATGGTGTAGTCGAACTTGCAACCAGGATGGAAGGCGCGCTTCACGGCACCGCAGAGAAACAGGCGCTCGATTGCAACCGTGAGCGGGGAGTCGTCCGCGCCGAGGTAGGTGTGCAGCAGGGTGCCGGCGCGCTTCTCGCCATCCCACATGAGGCCGTCGAGCATCTGCGTCAGCGGATTGAACGAGTTACCATAGGCGACGATGGTCATGGCATGGTCGAGAGTCTTGTCGGAGCGCAGGCCAATTGTGTCCTGGAGGTGAGCATAGAGCTCGGCGTCGTCCAGCGGCGTCCAGGAGCGGACGCCCTTGACGCCGTTCCAGGGCGTGGGGCCGAGCGCGAAGGTCGCGTCGGCGAGCTCGTTGTAGGCAAGCGGAATGCCATCGGACATAATGGCCGCGACCACCTGATGAACGGTCGGGGCCTTCTTCTCCTGCGGCTGCGGCACGGGCGCGCCGGGAACGGACCGGGCATTATCTGGGGCGGCCATGCTAGGCCTCCCAGGAATAATGGACTTCAATGCCGTGGTCCTGAAGTGTGGTGTCGACGGCGATCATATCCTCGCGGATGCCGTCGAGGCGGCTCTCGATGTCGAGGATGCGGAGCGCGAGGTCCATATCCGTGAGCGGATGGTCGAGATCGTGCTCGCGCAGGAGCGTGCGCAAGCGCGCGGCGTTGAGGCCGCTATAATCCTTCATGGTTCTCCTTATCGTAGATTAGGGGGCAGTCGGTCGCTAGCGAACTTTGGTCGGGGAGCTAGCGGCCTTTCTTTTCGCCGCCCTCGTCGTCAATGGCGAGGCCGAGAGCGGCGTAGAGTTTGGAGCGCGGAATGAGCCATGCGTTGCCAATCTGCTTGAACGGCAACGTGCCGGCGCGCGCGATCTTATACACCTTGGAATAGCTACAGCGCAGGATGGGCGCGCACTCCTCGAGGGTCAGAAGCTTGTCCATATATACCTCCTCTCTTTTCGTTAATTCTAGTACACTATTAACAAATAGAAACAAAGAAAAATAAAAATCAAATTGAAATGAGACATAGATAAAAGCTAAAGTTGAAACTAACATCGCTATAAAGCTTTATTTAGAAAGTTGATTAAGTAATGGCTAGAAAAGTATTCATCGCGAGGAACCGAAGCACCGGATTCCACTCCCTGGTCGAGGTGGTTCGTGGGGTTGAGGCAGCGGAGAAGCCGGCTCCAATGGACTTCGAACTTGCAGAGCGCCTCATGCGCTGGGGCACTCTCGACGAGCTCGTCGCGGCCATTTCGGAGTCTGGTCCCCTCATCGACCGCAGCATCTATAAAGAGGAGAATAGGCGGTTGTCTATCAACGAGGCCATCGAGGTCGTGGAGGAGTCCGTCGGCGGCGAGCGTGGTTTCACGCGTTGTGACGAAGACTTCCTCTATCTCCAGCTGTGCCTAGAGGGGATGTCTACGACGGGCAGCGCTTCGTCACTCTATCCCTCTCAGGCCTCCATTGCTCGCGACCTCAATCGCCATGGACTTATTGAGTCCAACGGCCTTGACGAGTTGAAGAAATGGCGGGAAGAAGATCCCGGCTGCGTCGTTGTGATTGAACCTTTGAGGGACGTCGTCCTATGCCGAAATCTCGGTTCGGTTCTGCTCAGGTTGATCGCAAACATCATGTCGGGGCATGGGGACGTCCTTGAGAAAAGCGGGTTCAAGCGTTTCGAGAAGAGGCGTCGCTGGTGGATTACTGGGGAGCTCAAGGACTCCTATTTTGTTCTGCCGTTCCAGCACAATTCCTCCTTCGATATGACTCTCAACTACTCGACCAAGTGGTTCAAGAACGTCTTTTCCTATATGGTCATTAATCCGCTTGAGACGCGCATCCTCGATCTTAGGCCGAGAAAGAGTAAGGTTCTTTTCGGATCGGTTCCCAACGCGGTTCTGATAACCGCGCAAATAAAGACCGGCGAGGGCGCACCGTTTTTCGACATCGGCTGGAAGCCGGAGGTCGAGAAGACCCAGCTGTATCTCGGTATCGATGACGGGGGTGTCCAGAGAGACGAGGCCATTGCCTTCGTGGAATCCGTTGCCAAAATGCTGGCCGGGCTGACGACGAAGGACGGCGATCCACTTGGGTGGTCTGTAGGCGAGCCTTCGATCTTCGACGACGTGCCGGTGCCCAGATACCATTTCCACTCGACGGCGGCGGCGATGTTCGGGGCCATCTTCTACCGATACGGCTGTGTCCCCACGACGTGCAAAAATTGCGGAAACGGCATTTTGGTCAAAACCAGGGGGAAGAGGCGCGAGTTCTGTTCCCCGTCGTGCAGGACGCAGTATTCGAATCGAAAGGCGGGGCTCTAGATGAATCCGTTTATCATCGCGGGCGCGGTGTGGCTGGCGGTCGCCACCGCAACCTTGCTGTATCAAGTGGTCCGCAGGAAGCTCGGGGATCGGGGCTCGATGGTCGAGGCGTCTTGGCGCGACTTGGCTATGTCGTCGATCGGTTTCGGGCTTCTGTTCGCGGCGCTCGCGTTTGCCGTCGCCGGCGTGGCAACTATTTTTATTCAATAGGGGGCCTGTTGGCATGGCGACGGTGCCTCGTAACAAGGGAAGCTACGCATCTAGAGCGGGCGGCAACTCCTGGCAGGTAAAGTATCCGCTCGGCTGGAATGAGCGCAAGAAGCGTTACGACGAATATCGCGAAGAGGTCGCTTCGGAGGCCGAGGCCATCGCGCTGATCAAGGCCATCAACGACTATGTCTATCATGGAGGCCTTCCCCAAGACGTGCCCGAGTGGAGACGCAGGGCAAAAGGGCATTCCGAGGGCGACGCCCTCACGCTTGAAGGATTCGCCGTGTCCTATATCGATAACCGGAAAGGAAAGAGATGGCCAAGGTCCCGCGCAACAAGGGCTCCTACAGTGTCTACAAAGACGGACGGGCCCAGATCAAGTTCCCCCTCGGGTTCAACGAGAAAACCGGAAAGTACGGCGTCTACAACGAAAACTTCCCATCAGAGGCAGAGGCTATCGCGGCAATCAAGGAGATCAACGACTTCATCTACCACGGCGGCACCGCCGCCGAGGTGCCCGCCCATAGGATGAAAAAAGATGCCAAGGCGAAGGAGGAGGCGGAGCCCTTCCGGACATTCGCGGCGAATTTCGTCGCCGACCGAGAGAAACAGAAGGCGGTCACAGAACGGACCATCAAGGACTACCGCACCCACCTGAAGAGAATCGATCCGTATATCGGAAGCATGCCAATAAGCGCCATCGGGCCCAAGGACATTAACGCCATGTACTCCGGCCTCCGGAGCAACGACCGCCGCAACGGTGGGGCGGCGCCCGTCAGTGGCACGTACCTCCAGCACATACACAGCACCCTGTCCCTGGTCTTCGACCGAGCGGTCGTATACGGCTACATTGGCTCGAACCCCTGCAAGGATGTCGACAAACCCAAAAGGGACACCGAGGAGAAATATGCCCTATCGGTTGATGAGTGCCGCGCATTCATCGGGTCCGTGCTTGACAAAGGGCTTGAGGCGAAGAGCGTCGGCCTCCTTATCTGCCTGTGCACCGCCGCACGTTTATCGGAAATGCTCGCATTGACCTGGGCGGATTATTCCAGCGGCACCCTCCGCATCAGCAAGGCGATGAAAAAGGATAGCCAGGAGACCAAGGAGACCAAAACGGGGGACGTGAGGAACGACCCCTGCCCCCCGATATTGGTCGACGTCCTAGCAGAGTGGAAGGAATTGCAGGCGGCCCAGCTCGAACGCGTCGGCCTGAGCCAGACTGGATCGACCCCCATCGTTCAGGCGAGGCGGGGCAAGCACACCCTTAAGACATCGTTCGAGAAGTGGTTCAGGCTACAGAAGCACAATTACAATCTGCCGCCGGAGATCACAATACACGGACTGCGCCATACCGCGACCAGCATCTTGCAAAGGGACTGCCATGTCGACATGGCGACGACGATGCAGATTACCGGCCATAAGACAGTCGAAATGCTGAAACGCTATTCTCATACGGACGACAGTGCAAAGCGCGCTGCGGCCGAGGCCTTTGGCGACTTGCTGGCACCCGACAAGAACGAAGCGCGTTGCCGTTACTGCCGCTACTGGACCGTGTCCCCGGACGACGCGGGGATCGGGGCATGCTGGCACGGCTACGACGGCAACGGGATCAAGGTCCTACCCGGCGCGACGAAATGCCCAACGAACGGCTTCAGGGCAGGCTGATCTAGCAACCGCTGATGTGGCCCGGGTCCGCAGACAAACTTACCAAGACAGTCATTCCTCGAAGAAATCCGTGTCAACGGCCTTGATCTCGTAGACCTGTCTCGTGCTCACGCCGACGCCGTAGTCGATCATGAGGCCGGCGAGCGCGGGGCCGTCGACGAGCACGACCGTCTGCCCCAGGAGGCCCTCAGCATATTTGCGGGCATCCTTGGAGAAGCGAGCCGTGGTGATGAAAAGGCCCTTCGATACGCCCTTTCCGGAAAGCGCCCCGACGAATGCCTGAACCTCCGGCCGTCCGACCGTCCTTTGCGGATCCCACCGCTTAGCCTGGTAGCAGATGGTTCCAAATCCGAGTCGGTCCTCACGGACGACGCCGTCTATCCCCTCGTCACCACTCTTTTTGGTGACGTCGGCACGGGAGTCCAGGCTCTCGCCGTAACCCATCGCCACGAGCAGCTTTCCGACCAGGTGCTCGAAGAAATACGGATCTTTTCCCATGATGATCGAAATGAGGTCGTCGGCGAGCGCGTCGCGAATCTCGCCGTAGGCAGACTCCATCGCCTCCTGAGGGGACTCCTGGTCCTCCAGCGTCGAAACGCCCTCGGGCTCTGAAGCGTTTTTGGCCTTGCTTGCGGCCTGATAGCCGTCTTTCCACTTCTTGAATGCCATGCAGTTCTCATAGAGACCCTTGGCTGTAATGGGTCCGGGATAATCAGAGAGGTACGTCCTGCCGGCATCGGTGATACGGTAGGTTCCCTTCTTCTCGCCGTATTCCAGGAGCTTAGCCTTCTCCAAATCGGTGATACCCCAGTACACGCGGTTGTAGAGTCTCGACTGGCCGCTCTTGAGACGCTCGGCCCGTTCGTCATCGGTCATGTCGAATTCGATCGCCACGGCATCCTGGAGGTCGTTGCCTGCCAGATATCCATCGACATGCGCCAGCGCTTCAAGGATGGGCCGCATGGTCTCATGCCATTTGGGCATCGTCATCGCTCATCATCCCCTTCATTTCGGCAAAATCAGTAAAAGAATCAACCGCCGCTGTGGTCAAGGGACCTGTCGCCTGCGGCAATGACCTGAGCTCCCCTGCAAGTCTCCTCGACCCGCCCTTGAGGCTGACGAACGTGAGGCCTCCCGAGACGAGACCGCCGACGACCGGAACGACCTTGCTCACCGCGTCGCCGAAACTGCTTTTGGTGATTTTGACGCCGATTCCGGCAAGAACCTTTTTGATGATCGGGTAGTAGCTTGTCTGCGTAAGAGCCTTGTTGGCGACCTTCTTGGCGATATTCGACTGGACCGTTTTGGAAAACGCCGTCAACGCGGAGTTGGCCCCGCTCACTCCGACCATCACGGCCAGGAGAAGGGCAAAAGCCGCCAAGGTCTCATCGTCCATCTCGTCGCAATCGTCGATGAAGGACTGCCAGCCGTAGAGATACGCCAGTTTCTGCATGATTCGAAAGGCGTGGACATAGTACTGCGTCACGTCCGCCGGGATCGTTCCGAGCATCGCTAACCCGCCGGGTAATCCCGCGGAGAACGAAAGAACGGTCGATTTCTTCGTCTCGAAATCAATAACGTCCATAGCAATAGAGTCGACAAGGTTGGAATCCACCCCAGCGGCAGCCGGACTTGCTGAAATCGCGAGCTCCACTCGCTCTTCCGAGACGCCTCGCTTCCGGAACTCAGAACGGAGGAAACGGTCGCGCTCGATCGCCACGCCCTTCAGCCTCATCACCTTTTTCAGGAAAGCAATGGCATATCTCTGGGCTTCCTCCTCCTGCCGATCAGCTTCGGCCTTTAGGTCCCTGATACCCTCCTCCACGGAATCGGGATCGGATAGCTCCGCTCCCTCTTTCGGCTTTACGGCACTCCCCTTCACGCTACTCACCGACCTTTTCGGCATACAGGTTGAACAGATGAGCGACGATCTTGTTTTCGTCGCCATTAAAGTCGACGCCATACGCCGATTCAACTGCTGCATCAAGCTCCGCATGCGCTTTCATGAGATCCGGAAAGAGAAACTCGTTGTCTGGGTCGTACATGTCGGCGAGAGTTGACCCCTGATGTGAGCTGCGGGCATCAAGGACGGCCTGGGCGCACATTTCAATTTCGGCCCTATGCGAATCTGTCAAATTCGGCCAAATGAAGTTGTTGTATACGATCGTATTGGAATAGTTGAAGTCACTTTTCAAACGCCCACAGACCGCACGCATCCAGCAGTTGTGGATAGCACTTGTTAGTATTCCAAATTCATATAGTCCGCCACCGTCTACGTAGTAAATCTTATTTCCGGGAATCATTCCGTTGGTTACAAAACCCGTTGGGACATACTTCCTCCTGCCCGAGGACACAGCGGGGAAGGCAATGTAACTCTTTTCCTGAGGCGGCCTTACCTCATCGAACAGCCACGGAGTCTCTGCTTTTCGACGAGTTGCCTCTTTTGTAGACGTGAGTCTAAACTCGCGAACACGCTGCACTCGCTCCCTCGTGATCGGCATCTTTGTGAGGACTGCGGGGTCGATGCCATCCATCCATAAGCAATATCTCGAAGTACCCTTTATGTACTCTGCACCCATTGAAAACGGGCGGATCAATCCCTCCGCTTCCGGCTCACGTGCGACAAGGGCATCTCTTTCCTCTGCACTAAGGAGCAGGTTCCCATCATCGGTTGGCTGGCAACCTCTAACCATTGGAAGAACGTCGCAGAGGGGCCGCGAACGACGAGATACGAACATATCTTTAATTGGGGCCAAATATCCATTTATGTTGCCAACAACCTTTGGGGTCCCTTCCCGATCGAACAACACCTTTTCTTTTATGTGCTCCCTTGAAAAGCCGACGATGATTACGTGGACGTGCGCTTCATCTGAGGCCTGAGAGTCCCACTCAAAAGTCGGATATGCGAAGTCAATATGAACCCCGTTTTCGAACAGGGGCTTCCAAAGGGGCTCAACCTGCTGGCCCTGACAGATAGAGTTTGTTGAGACGAAGGCGCAACGGATGTGATGTCCCGCCATATACTCCGAGGCCGTTTTATGCCAGCAAGCTACATAATCCAGCGATCCGGCCGATTTCCCAAATATGTTGGCACGGTCCTCTTTCTGGGAATCCTCGAGACGCGCATTACCGATAAATGGGGGGTTTCCGAGAATGTAGTCAACTTCATCAGCCGGGACGACATCGTTCCAGTCGATGCGGAGAGCGTTCGCGTTGACGATGCCCTCGTAGTCCCTGAGCGGCAACTCCTGGTAGACGCGCTGAGTCACTTTTGCGGTGTCAGCGTCCGCCTGCTTCTCAGCGATCCAGAGCGCTGTGCGGGCAACGCAGCAAGCGAAGTCCTCCAGCTCAATACCATGGAAGTTCCTTAGGCTCACCAGAACATCTCGGTCTCCGGATTCCTCGAAACTGATTGACGCCTGCACGCCCTGGAGCTCGAAGAGAATACGGTTCTCGAGCTGCCTTAAGCAGAGATAGCTCTCTGTGAGGAAGTTACCCGATCCGGCAGCGGGATCGAGGATGGAAATGCCACCTATCTTCTCGTGAAGATCCTTGAGCGCACGGGTTCTCGCGCCGCCCGCGACGGGCTTCGCGCACGCCTCGTCGAACTCGGCCTTGAGGCCGTCGAGGAAGAGCGGGTCTATGACCTTGTGGATGTTCTCGGGGCTCGTGAAGTGCTGGCCGTTTGCGCGGCGGTGGTCATGGGACAGCGCCCCCTCGAAGATGGAGCCGAAGACCGTGGGGCTCACGCCCGACCAATCAAACTCCTGGCACCCCTCGACGATGAGCGTATGGCGGAAGTTCTCGGACAGGGGCGGAATCTCCGTCTTCTCGCGGAAGAGGCCACCGTTCATGTAGGGCAGTTTCTTCAGCCAGGACTCGGCATATTTGTCGCGGTCCTCGTCCTTGGTGTCGAGCCAAACAAACAAGTCCTTGAGACCTCGCCTGAGATCGCCCGCTTGGAAGTGCGAGACGTAGTCGCGGAAGGCGTTGGGGGCCACGAGTCCCGAGTCCTCGCAGAACATGAGGAACATGAGGCGCGTCATGAGCACGGAGAGTGCATGGTGGTTCTCGGGCGCGTCGGGGTCATCGAACGCCTCGGCGACCTGGTCATGGAGTTTCGACATGATCTTGCCGGCCTCGACGGAAACGGCGCGGGAGATCGTGGCCGGGGCCTCCGCCCCGCCCTTGAGGAACTGGATGGCGGCGAGGTTCTTGGGGAGCTCGGCGAGCGGCAACCTGAAGAGAGGCTCCCGGCAGAGTGAATCTCTCTCGCGGTCGAAGACCCAGAAATCCGAGAAGTTGCAGGCGATGATATAGCGCGGTTGCTGCGAGAGCGGCATACCCTGGGCGTAGGCGTTGCCCTGCTTCGCGGGCGTCACCTTGCGGCCCTGGCGCGTCTCCTCCTTGGCGAGGTCGATTCCCAGCGACTTTTGCTCGATAAGGGTTTTGGCCGACGGTATGAAGACGTCGATATACCCATCGTGCGCGCTTGCGTCGGTGGAGACGGGCTTCTCGAACTCAAGTCTCGAGACCGCATCCTCCACGCCCAGAACGTTCTGATAGAAGTCGATCCAGAACCGCTGGGTGTCCTGGTTCTCGATCCCCTTGTTCGCCCACTTGCTTGCAAAAGCTTCTGCATCGGCTTTCTTCCCCGGCATACGGACCCTCACTTGATAGCCTTTTCCACTAAGAAAGATTCTACGTGCTAGTCCGGTCTTTTTTACCAGCGTTTGGCTTTATTGCACTCCGGTAGGCTTCTTTGTGCGTGGTTCCGTCTTATTTTCTTCGCTATTTCTTCGCCGCACTATTTAGCCAAAAGAAAACAGCCCAGAGGAACAATGCCTCTGAGCTGCTAAAAGTCTTGGTCGCGGGGGCAGGATTTGAACCTACGACCTCCGGGTTATGAGCCCGGCGAGCTACCAGACTGCTCCACCCCGCAATGTCTGGGCGCCTCATGTGCGCAAGAAAGAATATTACGCGGGAGTTCGGTAAACGGCAAGGAAAATCTCGTAGAGCATAATTCCTTCATATTTAAACCCCTCAGCCCCTATCACCGTAAACGAATCGCAGCCGAGCGCCGTCGACGGCACGTATACAATGGTGCGCGTCCTTTTATGCCGACACCGGGAGTAGACATGCTGCTCGCTATCGATATGGGAAACACGCAGACGGCCATGGGCCTGTTTGACGGAGACGAGCTGGTGCAGTCGTGGCGCATGCCCACCGACCGCTCCTATACCGCCGACGAGATCCATGTGCGCCTGATGGGTTTCTTTAAGATGTACGGCCTTTCGCTCGATGCGGTCGACGCGATCGCCTTTGCGGGCGTGGTGCCGCAGCTCTCGCGCGAGTGGCGCGCCGTGGCCGACCGCATTGCCGCAGACGCCATCGTCATCGGGCCGCAGACGGCCGCCGTGACCAAGCTGCGCGCGGCGCGCCCCCAGGCCGTTGGTGCCGACCGCATCGCCAACGCCGTCGCTGCCGAGACCTTCTACGGCTCCCCGGCGATCGTGGTGGACTTTGGCACCGCAACCAATATCGACGTCATCGACGAGGACGGTTATTACATTGGTGGAGCGATCGCGCCGGGCATCCGCATTTCGATGGACGCGCTCGCCGCCCGAGCCGCCAAGCTCGCCAGCGTTCCGCTCGAGGCGCCCGAGCACGCCATCGGCCGCGATACCGAGGAGTGTATCAAGGTCGGCGCCGTAACGGGCGCCGCCGCCATGGCCGAAGGCCTGGTCGCGCGCATGAAGCGCGAGCTGGGGCGCGAGGACGCCGCTGTTATCGCCACGGGCGGCCTCGCCAGCATCGTCGCCGATTCGACCGACGCCTTCGACGTGGTCGACGGACAGCTCACCATCAAGGGTATCTGCGAAATCTACCGCCGCATGCAGGAGCTGGGATAGAGCAGGGGCTTAAGTCAAGCACGCCCGATGCCACAGTCCCCGCAAATGCTCGCCAAGCCTATTCCCCAGATAGGCGAAACCCTCCCCGGCACAGGCCGAGGAGGGTCTTGTTGTCATCGTTGTCTTTGAGCGCTGGCGCCTCGCGCTACAGTCCGCGAATTCGTACAGCCTCGGGCGGAAACTCTTGCTCGCCGGCATCGGTCTTGATGGTCGCACGACCCCAGATGTCCAGGCCCGCAAACACACCGACCGCAAGCGGCAAGCCGTTGGGCGACACCGCCGCAACTTGGCGGCCCAGCAGCGGCACCATGTCGAAGTACTCGCCCAGCACGGGAGCCAGCGGACCGGCAGCGCCCTGCGGCGTGTTGGCAACAACCGCCCAGGTGTCCACACGGGTCAGCACGGCGGCGGCCAACTCCTCGACCAGCGCTTCGTCGGCCGCATCCACACCGAGCTCGCTCAACGCCGAAAGCTCAATATCCACCGTCACGGCACCGAACATGCCCGCGGCACCGGCACCGCCGTTCACGGTAACGCGCGCGAACGACGTCTCAAATGCGGGCGCGCCGCACACAATGTCGCTCGGCCACTGGATACCCACCTTACCGGCAAGGCCCAACCCCGGCGTCGATGCCGTGCCCACGAGCGCGTCCATCATGCCCATCGCGGCCACAAACGGCAGGCCGTGGAAGGCATGCATGTTCACATCGGGGCGCACAACCAGCGAAAACGTCAGCGAAGCATCGCCCGCGCTCCACGCGCACCAGCCCGCGGACACGCCCTCGCGGCCCGCGTCGCGCGCCGCGTCGAGCTCGGTGCCGGCGACAACAGCATTCATCTCGATCATCTACATACGCCCCAATTCGCCCACGATATGGCCCACGCGGTCCTCGGGCTCCTTGACCTCGACACCGTTGTAGCGGAAGAACCGCGCCGGGTCGTGCATCAGGTCCTCGAGCGGCACCAGCACAAAGTCGCGCTCGCCAATGAGAGGATGCGGCAGGCGCAGCGTTTTTTCGCCCGGGGGCGCGCCCCCCCCGAGATGATC
>CABQWP010000051.1 GCA_902467875.1 uncultured Collinsella sp.
TCGAGCGGTGAACCGGGCCCGGCACGGGCCCATGCCCCGCCGCCGCTTTATTATCGGCGGCGCTATCGCAGCCGTTGCGGGGCTCAGCGTTATCGGGGCGGCAACCCATGGCTTTGGCATCCCCGACTACCTTGACGGCATCCGCGGTTCACTTGACGACTACACCTGGGATCAGCTGCAGGAGATTTCGCTCAAGATTAAGGCCGCCGAGACCCGTAGCGAGGCACGCGAGATTGCCAAGCGTTACCACCTGCTCGACGCTGATGGGCATATCCCCTATCCGTGCACCAAGCGTGTCACGCTCACCAACGGGCTGGAGGTCGGCGCGCAGCTTGTGGGCATCCGTCACGATGAGCTTCTGGACGGTACGGGCAAGGCCGGGCTGACGTTTATGTTCGACGCGGGTATTGCCGAGCGCAACGCTGCAGCTGAACCGCCGAGCGCCGGCTGGGTAGATTGCGAGCTGCGGGAATGGCTCAACGGCGACGGCCTTAAGCTGCTGCCCAACGAGTTGCGCGCACTCATTAAAGGGGTCAAGAAGGTCTCGAACAATGTGGGCGCCGCCAACAGCGCATCGTGCCTGAGCGAGTTGCCCGCAACCCTTTGGCTGCCCGCCATGGTCGAGTTGTGCGGAGTGCAGCCGCCCGAGTCGTTTGCCGAGGGCTTTCAGTACCTGGCAGACATCTACAACGGCGAAGGCAAGGAGTACCAGCTGTTCCGCGAGCTCAAGGTGAGCCCGTATTCCACGAACGAGACGATGGTCCGCCAGTGGAAGGGCAAGGACACCTGCTGGTGGGAGCGCACGGTGAGCCCCGACTCATCGGAGACCGAAGGCACGCTCTATTTGAATCGCGTTGGACACGACGGCGACGTCTTTACGTACGCAACGCCTGCGGACAAGCCAAACAAACGAACCTGTGTGATCCCCGGATTCTGTATCTAGGGAGCGGGCATCTTGCCGTGACGGGATCCCTCCCCGGCAATTGTCTTGATCTGTAACGGTTAGAGGTCATATTTGCTGCTAGATGTTACAGAACGAGACATTAGCTTGCCGAGAACTTCGACTCATAAATGTGACTCAAGTGTGTCGATATTTTCTTGCCAATGTTGCGCAACAGAAACCCTTTCGGCGGTCGTAACGTACGAATTGTCATAGGTACCCCTTCAACGATTGGGAGAAGAAATGGCAAAGTACGCACCTAAACACTTGGAAGTCTCAGGCGGCGCCGAGCCCCATCGCGCATTCGCGGGTCACAAGACCGCGCGACTCGCCGTCACCGCAGCCACCACCATCGCAATGACCGGCTCGTCGTTGCTCGCCCCGTTCTCGGCATTTGCCAACGATCTGAGCGACACCACGGCACAGGACGCAATCATGTCCCCGCTCGCCGCCCACGCCGGCGAGGCGGCAGGCTCCGCAGTAAAGACGAACGCCCAGAAAATTGCCGACTTGCAGGCCGCAATCGACGCCGCAAAGGCTGCCGAGGCAGAAGCCAAGTCCGACTACGACACGGCGGTTGCCCCCTATACCGAAAAGCAGACGGTCCGCGACAACGCCCAGACTGCCTACGACGCTTCCGTCTCCAACAATTCGCAGGCAGAAGCCGCCGCGCGTGCCGAATACGCCCGTCAACTCGATGAAAGCGTCAAGGCGGCCAACAGCGCCAGCGCCACGTTAAAGGATGCCCAGAGCAAGCTCGACACGGCCAAGGCCGATGCCGAAAGCAAGACGAAGGCACTCGACTCCGCAAAGCAGGCGGCAGCCGACGCACGGGCCAAGCTTGAGGAAGCCCAGAAGGCAGCCGCCAACGCAACGCCGGAGGAAATCAAGGCCGCCGAGCAGTCTGCCGCAGATGCCCAGAAGGTTCTTGACCAGGCAAAGGCCGCAAAAACCGCTGCCGACTCCGCACTCGCCGATGCCCAGCAGGCTCGGAGCGCCGCGCAGAGCGCTTACAACGAGGCGTCAGGCACGCTGGCTTCCGCTCAACAGGCAAAGACCGCCGCGGATGGTAAGGTAGTCGCGGCACAGGCAGCGTATGACAGCGCGCAAGCCGATTTGGCAGCCGCAAAGGCAGGCGCCGAGGGCCCGGAGTATGACGCCGCTCAGGCAAAGGTCGATGCCGCCCAAAGCGCACTCGATCAGGCGAAGCAGCAGCAGGCGGCTGCCGAAGCAGGTCTTTCTCAGGCAAATAGTGACGTTGCATCCAAGCGGGACGCCCTCACCGGTGCCGAAAGCGAGCTCGAAGCCAAGAAGCAGACAGTCGCAGCAGCCGAAAATGATGTAACGGCAGCCCAGGCGAAAGCCGATGCGGCGCAATCGGAGTTGACCTCGGCAAAGCAGGTGCATGCTGCCGAGCTGGAGAAGGCAAAGGCCGCTCAGAAACAAGTCGACCAGGCAAAAGCCGAGAAGGAGCAAGCAGACAAGGCGCTCGAAACTGCCAAGACAAACCAGGCGGCCGCCGATCAAGCCGTTGTCGATGCACAGAAAGCATACGATACGTGCAAGGCGGCAGCCGATAAGGCTACGACGGCGGAGGCGCAGAGCGTCATCGGCTTTTACCAATTCATCGGTGCCAACGATGCTGCAGACATCATCTATAAGCAGAGCGACTTAAACCCAACGACCATCGGCGATAAAAAGGACGGCACGTCACTCGACAACGCCAAGCTTTCGTTTGGCAAGCTGCGCGAGATTAATGAATATCGCAAAAGCGTCGGCCTTAGCGAGCTTAAGGTGACGGCCGAGCAGATGGCAATTGCTCAGTCGAACTCCAATTACTCAGACGCCATGTTAGACCATTCAGACTATGCGCGATTCGAAAATGCCGCATGGAACTATGACTTGAAAAGAAATGTCGCACACCAGTGGGTTGATGAGGAAAAGATTATATTTGACCAGGCCGCAGCGAAAGCCGGCCTTGGCGAAATTGCCCCCAAAGATGCTTGGGATACTTTCTGGAGCCACGGCACCGAATTCGGAGAGCAAAAGGTAGGCTTTGGCACCGTCGGCCACTATTTGAATATCGTACAGCCCGACGCCAAAACCATGGGATACGGCATTAATTCTCGAGGAACTCATCTCTCATATACCTACATCTTGGAGGTTGACGACAACTACGGTTCGTACGAGAAAGAATATTCAATCGATGAACTCGAGAGTCTCTTTGATCAGTATCAGCTGAGTCTCTCCAAGGCCAGCGAAAACCTTGCCGCTGCAAAAGCGAACCTTGAGCAAAAGCGCAGCACAGCGGCATCGAAAGACGATGCCGTAAAGGCAGCAGAGACCCTCGTCGCTCAAAAGCGAGAAGGCGTTGATACCGCGAACAGCAACCTTGCCACCGAAAATGGCAACGTGGCAGGTGCCGCTGCCGAGGTCGCTCAAGCAGGGCAGAATCTCGCCAAGGCAAACGGAAAAGTTGTCGAAGCCGAAGACCAGGTTAAAGCCGCCCAAAGCAACGTGGCGCCCGCAGAGCAGGTCGTCAACCAGAAGCGCGCCGAGCTTAAGGCATCGCAAGAGCAAGCCGCTCAGAGTCAGAAGAAGGTTGATGACGCCAAGGCAGAGGCTCTCTTAAAGCAGCAGGCTCTGCAAGATGCAAGGAAGGAACTTGCCAAGTATTCTGCCGATGTTGCTGCGGCCCAGGAGAAGGCTGACAAGGCCCATCAAACGCTCGATGAAGCCACGGCGGCTCAGACGTCTGCCCAGAGCGCTCTTGAAAAGGCGGAGCGCGACGCGGCTGCCAAGAAGCAGGCCCTCACTATCGCCAAGGACGGCGTCGAGGCCAAGGCAGCGACCGCGGAGCACGCCGCGAGCGATCTGACCACGGCGGAAAACGACTTTGCTTCAAAGCAGGCACATGCCGATGCGTTGAACAACGCGGCCGATAATCTCGCCACGGCCGAGGCAGCCAAGAAGGACGCCGACGCAGCAGTGACTGCGGCCGAAACTGCTCTTAGTGCGACGAATGATGCCGTAGCGAACGCCGAGCAGGCGGTCGAGAATTCTCAGGCCGCACCGGACGCCGCTGCCGCCGCTCTCGGAAAGCTCAAGTCCGTCAATGTCGAAAACGGCATCGCAACCGGCTCCGATGCAAACGCGAACGATACACTCAATGCCCTCTTTGCCAAGTGCGTCGCCGCCAAGCAGGCAGAACATAACGCAAAGGCCGCACTTGATGCCGCTCAGGCAGACCTTGATGCTGCGACGCCCGCCTACACCGCGGCGCTCAATGCCTACAACGAGGCGAAGGCAAAACGCGTAGCCGCCGAGCAAGCCCTGAAGGACGAGATCGCCCGCCAGGAGCAAGAGGCAGCGAAGGCCGAGCAGGCCAAGATCACGCAGGCTGCCGCTAAGCCGGTTGCTGGAAAGCCGTCTACCGGCAACGCCAAGACGGCCGCCAACTCGGCACTTCCCACCACGGGCGACAAAGCTGCGCTCGCCGGTGAGACGTTTGTCATCGGAGGCGTCGTGCTTGTAGCCGCCGGCGTCTTCCTAACCGACAAGAAACGTCGTCAGGAGTAGGGATTTCGGGAGGACGGCTTCTCCTCCCTCCCACTGCTTCGCAAACCCTGCTCAGCATGCGCCGGGGTGCCCATCTCGCGGGCGCCCCGGCGTTTTACGTTGTATAGCCGGGGCATCTGCTCCGAGATTGTCTCGATCTGTAACAACTAGGACCCAAATATCGGTCTTACTGTTACAGATTGAGATGTTCGGGTTACCCTCGAATGGTTTGTCTCGATCTGTAACATCTAGCAGGCAAAACAGTCCCCAGATGTTACAGATTGAGACGTTAAGTTGTGGCTCGATGTAATATCTAGATCTGTAACAGTTACTCGACAAAAACGGGTCTAGTTGTTACAGATTGAGACATTAGACCGGCTACGGTCCGCCGACCTGGCTATCACCTCGGCCAATAACAGAATGGCATACATTTCAATCTCCACTGTATACCCCCAGGGGGTATGGGTGTATAGTATCAGCAGGTTAACAATTCCAACACCAAATTACAGAAAGGAGAAGCCATGGCTCAGGATAAGTTTGACGTGGGCGGTATGACGTGCGCCGCGTGCCAAGCGCACGTGGACCGTGCCGTGAGCAAGCTCGACGGCGTCCAAAGCGTCGCGGTCAATCTGCTCGCCGGCTCTATGCTGGTGGACTACGACCCTGCGCAGGTCTCCCCCGACGACATCTGCACCGCTGTCGACCGCGCGGGCTACTCGGCCTCACCCATCAGCACGGGCACCGACGCTGTCCAAAGCGGAAGTGCGCAAGCCAGGTCCGGCGCCGCCCATATGGAGTCGCCCACCAAAAAGCTGGAGGCCGCCGCCTCTGCCATGCGTACCCGCCTCATCATCTCGATCATCTTCCTCATCCCGCTGTTCTACATAGGCATGGGGCACATGCTCGGTTGGCCACTGCCCGGCGTCTTCACCGACCACACCCACAGCATGACGCTCGCGCTCACCGAGCTCGTCCTGCTCATCCCCATCGTCTATGTCAACGACGCGTACTTTATCAATGGGTTTAAATCGCTCGCGCACGGCGCGCCCACCATGGACGCCCTCATCGCCGTCGGCGCCACCGCGTCCATTGCCTGGTCGCTCTACGCCATGTTTATCATGGCCGACCAGCTGGCCACAGGTCAGGTACACGAGGCCATGATAACGGGCATGGACAATCTGTATTTTGAGAGCGCCGGCACGATCCTGTCGCTGGTCACCGTGGGCAAATACCTCGAGACGCGCAGCAAGTCCAAGACCGGCGGCGCCATCGAGGCGCTCATCGACCTGGCGCCCAAGACCGCGACCATCGTGGCCGACGACGGCACCGAGACCGCTGTGGACGTCGACGCCATCCTTCCCGGCCAGGTGCTGCGCGTGCGCCCCGGCGAGTCCATCCCTGTCGACGGCGTCGTACTCGAGGGCGCTTCGGCCGTGGACGAGAGCGCGCTCACCGGCGAGTCCATCCCCGTGGAAAAGACCGCCGGCGACACCGTCAACGCCGCCACTGTCAACCGTACCGGCTCGTTTACCTTCCGTGCCACACGCGTGGGCGCCGACACGTCGCTCGCCAAGATTATCCAGCTCGTCGAGGACGCCAACGCCACCAAGGCGCCTATCGCCCGCATGGCCGACAAAGTCGCCGGCGTGTTCGTGCCCGTGGTGTTTGCGATCTCGGCCGTGACCTTTGCGGTGTGGATGGCACTGACCGGCAGCATAAACGAGGCGCTCACCTCCGCCGTGGCCGTGCTGGTGATCAGCTGTCCGTGCGCGCTGGGCCTGGCCACGCCCGTCGCCATTATGGTCGGCACCGGCAAGGGCGCCGAAATGGGCATTCTGTTTAAGAGCGCCGAGGCGCTGGAGAACCTACGCAGCGTGGGCACCGTGGTGCTCGACAAGACGGGCACCGTCACCCGCGGCAAGCCGGCTGTGACCGATATCACGGTAGCCACGCGACGGCTCGCCCGCCATGAGCGAAAAGGCATTGCTCAAGCTGGCCGCTGCGCTGGAGCGCTCAAGCGAGCACCCGCTGGCCGAGGCGATTATGGCCGAGTGCGAGGCGCGCGGAATCGTCGCACGCATGGTCGAGGACTTTACCGCCGTGCCCGGGCGAGGCGTTACGGCACGCGAGGGGCAGAATGTCATCGCCGCCGGCAACGTGCGTCTGATGGACGAGCTGGGCGTGAAGGTTCCCGCCGGCCTTGCCGAACAGTTCGCGGCCGAGGGCAAGACGCCGCTGTTCTTTGCCAAGAACAGCGAGCTTGTCGGTACCATCGCCGTGGCGGACGAGGTCAAGGAGACGAGCGCCGGGGCCATCGCCGCACTGCGCTCGCTTGGCGTCGACGTGTGCATGCTCACCGGCGACAACCGCGTGACGGCCGAGGCCATCGCCCGCCGCGTGGGGCTGAGCAGCGAGCAGGTCATCGCCGACGTCCTCCCCGCCGACAAGGAACGCCACGTGCGCGAGCTGCAGGATGCGGGCAGCAAGGTCGCCATGGTGGGCGACGGCATCAACGACTCCCCCGCCCTGGCGCGCGCCGACGTGGGCCTTGCGATCGGCACCGGCGCCGACATCGCCAAGGAGGGGGCAGATGTGGTGCTCATGCGCAGCGACCTCATGGACGTCGCCCGCGCCATCGAGCTGTCGCGCGCCACGATCCGCAACATCAAGCAGGACTTGTTCTGGGCGCTGTTCTACAACGGCATCGGCATTCCGCTTGCCGCGGGCGTGTTCTTCCCTCTCACGAGTTGGCAGCTCTCGCCGATGTTCGGCGCCGCGGCCATGAGCCTGTCGAGTGTCTGCGTCGTGTCCAATGCGCTGCGCCTGCGAACCTTTAAGCCGAAAGTGGCAAAATAGGCTCACCATTCAGTCCATTTAGAACGGGTTTTCCAGATGCCCGAGATTGACCTGAAAGAGGAGCGACGCGTACTTTGATACGCGAGCGACGGCTTGAAGGTCAAGGTCGGGTGCCTGGGAAAGCCGACACAACAGAGAGGAATATCCATGCGTTTCACAATTAAGACTTCCGGCCTTATGTGCGGCCACTGCGACGCCACCGTCGAGACGGCGCTGCTCAACGTTGCCGGCGTGACCGATGCCGACGCCGATCACGAGACCCAGACTGTCCAGGTGGAGTGCGCCGACACCGTGACCGCCGAGCAGCTCGCCGCCGCCGTCGAGGGCGCCGGCGAGAAATTCCATGCCCTGTCCGTAACCGCCGCGTAGCAGGCGCTGCCTACTCAATCCTCAGAAGTTGCGGTGAAATACGGACTGTTGGGCCGCCCTAGGCCTTTGAACAGTCCGTATTTCACCGCAACTGACGGGGGCATCCGGAAGATCGACCAGAAACGAGGACCCGCCATGATGGCAGACCACAAATCGGTGACCCGCATGCTCAAGACGGCACGCGGCCAGATCGACGGCATCTTGCGGATGGTCGATGAGGACCGCTACTGCGTCGATATTTCCACGCAGCTCATGGCAACGCAGGCGCTCATTGCGCGCATCAACGCCGACGTGCTCAAGGCGCATATCGAGGGCTGCGTGACTTCGGCAATCGAATCGGGCGACGAAGATCTCAAAGCCGCCAAGCTCGCCGAGATCGAACGCGTCGTCGACAAGCTCTCCAAGTAATTGGGGCATTGGGGACAGGTATGTTTGCACCACATTGGTGCAGATTAACCTGTCCCCCTTGCTCTAAATCGGGTATAAAGGCGTGCAGCATATCGAACGAAAGGCAATTTGCATGAATGACTTTATGAAGGGTCGCAATGGTGCCGATGAACTCACCATCGTGATGGGTTTTGCCGGCATCGTCATCGCGATGGTCGGATCGATAGCCCGCATCCAGTGGCTCAGCTGGATCGCCATCGCCGTTATCGTGATTGGCGTGCTGCGCGGCCTGTCCAAAAACGTCGACGCACGTCGCAAGGAGAACGAGGCCTTTGTCGCCGCGACCGCGAACGTCCCCGGCCTGGGCAAGTTCGTCGCCAGCTTGGGCGGTAGAACTGCAGCGGCCAGCACCTCGCGCGCGGCCGGCACCAGCAAGGAAGACTTTGAGCGCGCCAAGCGCACGGCCAAGAAGATGTGGAAGGGTCGCAAAACCACGGCATACCTCAAGTGCCCCAACTGCGGCCAGATGCTCTCCGTTCCCAAGGGCAAGGGCAAGATTCGCGTCACCTGCCCCAAGTGCCACGCCAAGATGGAGACGCGCTCCTAGCCGCCATACCATGGGACAAAATAAAAGCCGAGGCCTCGTGTTGAGACCTCGGCTTTTTTTGATTATGACAAAGGGACCGTCCCTTTGTCACACCTATGCTACGCCATCGCGGGCGAGCTCCTCGGCAAGCGCTTCGGCAGGCATGGCCATAATCGCGTCGAGCTCGGCGTCCACCTCGGGAATGCGCTTCACCTTGAGCTTGCGCACCAGATCGCCGCGACACATCACGTGCGTCGGCTCACGCAGTGCGCACAGGTCATCGAGCGGGTTCTTGCGTGTCACCAGGATATCGGCGGCCTTGTCGCACTCGATTGTGCCGGTCTCGCCGCCCAGCCCCAGCAGCTCGGCATTGACCTGCGTGGCCGTATGCAGCGCGAAGGCGTTACTCACGCCGACATACTTGGCAAAATAGGCCACCTCACGCCACATGTCGTACTGCGTCACGAACGGGCAGCTCGAGTCCGTGCCAAGGCCCACCTTAACGCCAGCTTCCAGTGCGGCACGGGCGCTCTCAATGATGCCCGAGCACACGATGTCGCCGTTCTTCTTTTGCGTATCGGTCGAATGGGTCTTTTCCGGGTCGAGCAATACAAACGGCAGCGCCGGGCTGATAGTGCAGGTAACGCTGGGCGCACGCCCCTCGAGCTGCGTGCCCGCGGCGCCACGGTACAGCTCCAGGATCTCGGGCGTCAGCGGAGCGCCGTGCTCAATCGTGTCAACGCCGGCCTCAAGTGCGGCCTTCACACCCTCGGTACTCTCGACATGGGCCATAACCGGAAGGCCCATATCGTGCGCCGCCTTGCATGCCGCCGCGGCAACCTCCACCGGCATACGCAGCACGCCCGGCTCGCCCACCTCGGTCGCATCGAACACGCCGCCCGTCACGAACAGCTTAATGACGTCGGCACCACGCGCGTACAGGTCGCGCACCTGTTCGGCTGCCTCGGCGGGACTGTTGGCCACCTGGGCGAACAAGCCCGCACCATGGCCGCCCGGCACCGTGACGCCCGTTCCCGGCGCCACCAGGCGAGGACCTTGATACTTGCCGGCGTCGATGGCATTACGAACGGCGATGTCGGCAAACAGTGGGTCGCCCGCGCCGCGCACCGTGGTCACGCCGCTTGCCAGTTGTTGTTGGGCGCTGCCCTTAAGAATATGGCGCACGATGGCGCGCCCCACGGGATTATCGAGCTTCTTCATCAGCGCGCCCGCATCGCCGGCCGAGACAGGCTTGCCCGAACCGCACAGATGCACATGCATATTGATGAGACCGGGCATGAGATACGCACCCGCCAGGTCGATAACCTCGGCACCCGCAGGCGCCTGCGCCACAGCACTCGGCCCCATCCACGTGATGACACCGCGCTCAACAGTCACGGCCATATCGGGTTGCGGCTCCATATCCTCCGAACCATCCAGGACGGTCGCATTGATAAACAACGTGGAACGATCGGCAGACGCCATATCGAGCTCCTCCCCCTCAGAAAACTTGAACATCTGTCCATTATTATCCAGTGTAGCCCGATTGCCACAGACATATCGGTTAACGGAGGGAAGAGGGGATGTGGGGGACGGAATACGCTGCAGTCCCACCCCAGCGACACCAGGGAAGTGTCTCGATCTGTAACAGATACAGGGTTGTTGGGCCCCTTGCTGTTACAGATCAAGACATTCGGTCGACGCTTCACCGGTTTGTCTCGATCTGTAACAGTTACGAGCTCAAATAACCTCTAAACGTTACAGATTGAGACAAAACCTCTCAGCGCCCATACCACTGACGTCTCCACTCCTCAGCCAAATCGGGCCGTCGCGGAATACCCGCCAACCCCATCTTCTCAACCAGCTTCCCCGGATTCTTGAGCTCATCAAACGTAAACCGAAGCACCTTGTGCCCGAGCATTGTCAGATGGGACTCCCGTTGACGTTCTGCCACGAATGGGTCGACCGACTCCCAGCCCTCGCCGTTCTGCAAGGCATACTTCCCCTTTCCGTCGAGCTCGCCAATCACGCACGTTCCGTCCTCGAACCGCCAAAAATAGTCGACGCGAAACACCTGGCTCGGATCGAGCGGGTCGCGAAACTCCACCTGCAGCTCCGGAACCGGAAAGCCGTACGCAATAAAGAACGCTCGGAACCGAGACTCGCCGCCGTTTTCGGACAGCCCGTCCGCATACGACGCGATCACCTGTGCCCTGCGATACCCTCGCCTGCCCTCGCAATCGGCGCGGAGGCGCTCGCACAAATCCCCACGTGATACGCCTTTCGCCCGCAGTGCAGAATCGGCAATCGCCAACCCGTAGGAGAACGGCGCACGCAGCAAGCATTCCTCCACCGTGCGCCAAAACGACGTCACCCGCACGCCATCAACACGCTCGAGCGCGCCCGCCATCTGTGGACGCAACAACCTGCACCCGCCGCTCAACGTCACCGAACAACCCGTCTTAACAAGAAAACGCGGCCCAAGCAGATCGTTCGGCACCTCCAGACCCCATATCAGTGCGGCGTCATATCCCCAAAACGCCCAATCGGGATGAAATTCCGCAAGCCCTCTGATAGTCCTCAGCGCTCGCTCCGCCGGCGTCAATGCATCCCAATCATGCTGAAAACAGAACAGGTACGGCTCGGGCTCCGCGATATCGTCGGTTCCAACATGGCGTCGCAGCCACATGAGCTCGGTATTGTCATGCGTTGCGAGCAGCGCACCTTGCTTGGCCGTCTCCGTGAGCCGCGCGAGCATCCTATTCCGCGCCAACGTGTTGCGAGTCGCATGTTTGTGTTTGAGAACGGTATTAGACACTTTCATCACCACCACGTCAGACAAATGGACCATCGTCACCGTTGCCTCCGCTGACAAATGTCTTGATCTGTAACAGGAAGACAATCTTTGAGCCTCTAGTTGTTACAGAACAAGATCTTTCGGCAGCCGCCAACCTTCCGTCTCAATCTGTAACAGCAAGGTCGACTTTTAGCCTGTAGATGTTACAGATCGAGACATTCCCCCAACCAGGTGCCAAACGTCTCGATCTGTAACAGTTAGACGTTCTCCAGGGCCCTAAACGTTACAGATTTAGACAAATCAGCAGCGCCCAAGCATTCGTCTCGATCTGTAACAGGTAGATCGGTTTTTTGTCCCTAAACGTTACAGATCGAGACAAATAGACACGCGGCGGCGCTGCGACAGCCCATCCCTTACTCCCACTCCTGCTCGTAGATGTTGAGGGACTTTACGTAGCGCCCCTGGGCACCCATGATGTCGCGGACCAGCCTCAGAAAGAAGCTGATGCACGAGGTGTCAAAGCCATCCTGCAGGTCCTCCGGATGCACCGCACCAGGCCCATCGACCGCCGTGTCACTCAGGCGTGCGATGTCATACAGATAGAGTTGTCCCGCCGTCAGCCAGACATCGTCGACGCAGGCGAGGCGCACCGCAATCGCGCCGTCGCTCCAATGCTCCTTTTGCACGATATGCGGGTCGTAGACATCAAAGCGACGGTCGGTGCGCGTATCCTTCAGCGCAACCATGCCGTTCGCAGGATCCTTGTCCAAAATGCCAAAGCGCGAGAAATACTGTGTGTCGCGTACCTGCTCGAGCCGCTTGAGCGGGGCAGGCGAAAGCAATGTCGGCGGCTCTTCAACATACAGCTCGAGCAACGTCTTGCCATGGCGATAGGGGCGCTCGAAGAGCAGCCAATCGGTAAATGCCATGTTGTAGGCCATGATTTCGTTTTGCGAAGGCTCGGTGCAATAGCTGAGCCACGGGTCGACAATGATCTCGAACTGTTCACGCGCCGGCTCCAAAAACTGGAACTTCCGCAGCATCCAAAAATGGGCCATGTCGGCAATATCGTTGCCGACGGCTTCGGCCAGCTGCGCTCGATCTAAAGCGTGATCAGTCATGGCATCCTCCTCAAACTGATGGACCTCAATTTGAGCTTACGAGGAGGGTGGGCAGCCACGACCAGCGCGGGCAAAATAGGCCTCCGGCTGCAAACCAGATGCTGACCAAACACTTGACGAAAAGCTTGACCGAAAATGCGCACTGGAACAAAACCGCAGGTAAACATAGGCGGCCAACCCGCCCTTTTGAGCCAAGCGCCCCCGGCCACCACAGAAACAGCAGAGCACCACAGCTCAAGAAGACGCCGAATGGACACTCGCGCGTCGACAAACGAACGAACCGCTCGCAAAGAGTGTCCCCAACGACTAGACAAAAATGACCAGTCATTGGGGACGTTCTTAAATGACTACTTTACAGCTCCAGCGCGTCGGCGACTTCGGCAGCGCAGGCCAGGGCATCGGCCATAGCGTTCACCACGAGCGAGCTGCCGTTACGAGCATCACCCGCCACATACACCGGTGCGGCATCCGCGGAGACGCCGTCGACACGTGCCGCGAGGTGCGAGCCCTCGGCAGCCATCACAGGCAGCGGACGACCAGCGGCGGCAACAGGCACGCCTACCGCATCGAACACGCCATGCTCGGGACCCGTAAAGCCGCAGGCGATGAGCACCAGCTGGGCCGGCACCTCGTGCTCGGAACCTGCAATGCGTTCGGGCTTTCCCGCCGACCAGTCCAGATCGACCACGCGCAGACCCGCGGCCGCACCCTTCTTGTCCAGCAGCACCTCGAGCGTATCCACGCCCCAGGCACGCATCTCGCCGCCCATCGCAGCGATAGCCTCCTGCTGGCCGTAGTCGGTCTTCTTAACGTTGGGCCACTGCGGCCAGGGGTTGCTCGCCGCGCGCTTATCGGGCGCAGCCGGCAAGAACTCAAACTGGCGCACGCTGCGCGCACCCTGACGTACCGCGGTGCCCACGCAGTCGTTACCGGTATCGCCGCCGCCAATGACGACGACGTCCAGGCCACGTGCATCGATGACAGGCTCGCCGCCATCGAGCACCGAGACGGTCGAAGCCGTCAGGTAGTCCACGGCATACACCACGCCCGGGGCATCAATGTTCGCAGCCGAAAGCCCACGCGGAGCACGGGCGCCGGCAGCCACCACGACGGCGTCAAAGTCGTCGAGCTTGGCGGTAACCTTGGGATCGCTCACGTCGGCACCCAGCTCGAACACAATGCCCAGCTCGCGCATGAGTGCCACGCGACGCTCGACCACAGACTTCTCGAGCTTCATGTTGGGAATGCCGTACATGAGCAGGCCGCCCGGGCGGTCGTCACGCTCAAATACCGTCACACGGGCACCGCGACGTGCAAGCTCCCATGCAGCCACCAGGCCAGCCGGGCCAGAGCCAATCACAGCGACCGTGGGTGCATCCTCCCCTGCCGGCTCAAAGCGGCGCGGACCGCCATTTGCCCACTCATGGTCGCTGATCGCACGCTCGTTGTCATGGATCGTCGTGGGTTGGCCATCGACCGAACCCAGGTTGCACGCGGCCTCGCACAACGCCGGGCACACGCGACTCGTAAACTCGGGCATGGGCGAGGTGAGCGACAGTCGCTCGGCAGCCTCATCCCAGCGGCCGCGGTACACCAGCTCATTCCACTCGGGAATCAGGTTGTGCAGCGGGCAGCCGCTCAGGCGTGCCTTGCCAAAGCTCGCGCCCATCTGGCAAAACGCCACGCCGCACATCATGCAGCGGCTCGCCTGGGCACGGCGCGCATCGTCGTCGAGCTCCACGAACAGCGGATCGAAATCGCGGCTGCGCTCCTCCACGGGGCGCAACTCATGGGCCACGCGATCGATATCAAGAAAAGCACCTGGCTTACCCATGGCACTTACGCCTCCTTCTTGGTCGAAGCAAAAGGGCTGGCAGCCACGGGCACAGCACCCGCAGTACCGCCCGCGACATCAAAGCGAGCGACATCCGCGGCGCTCGCGCGACCGGTCACAATGTCAAACGCCAGCTCCTCAGCCTGCGCATGCGTCTTACCGATGGCCTCGGCGGCGGCGACAATCGCCAGCACGCGCTCGTACTCGGTCGGAATGACCTTCACAAAGTGTTTGCTCATCGTCTCAAAGCTGTAGAGTAGCTTAATGCCGCGCGGGCTCTGAGTCGCGTCCACGTGCTCCTGGATGAGCGCACGAATCTGCGCCAGCTCGCCGGCCGTCGGGGCCTTGAGCTCAACGCTCTCGTGGTTCACGCGGGCATCGAGCGTGCCGTACTGATCGAAGACATAAGCCACGCCACCCGTCATACCTGCGGCGAAGTTCTGCCCGACCTCGCCCAAGATGAGCGCCAGACCGCCCGTCATGTACTCGCAGCCATGGTTGCCGCAGCCCTCGACCACCACCGTGGCACCGGAGTTGCGTACGCCAAAGCGCTGGCCGGCCAGGCCGTTAATGAAGCCGCGGCCACTCGTAGCGCCAAAGAACGCAACGTTGCCCACGATGATGTTCTCGTCGAACTTGTAGGTCGCATGCGGGTTGGGGCGCACCGACACCTCGCCGCCCGAAAGGCCCTTGCCAAAGTAGTCGTTGGCGTCGCCGCACACGTTGAGCGTAATGCCGCGCGGCAGGAAGGCGCCAAAGCTCTGACCGGCCGAACCATCGCAATCGATGGTGATGGAGCCGGCGGGCAGGCCCTCGGGATGCGCCTTGGTCACCGCGTTGCCCAAGATGGTGCCCACGCAGCGGTTGACGTTGGCGATATCGGCGCGGAAGCGAATCGGGCGCAGGTGCGCACGGGCATCGGCCGTATAGGGCACAAACAACGTGGAGTCGAGCGTCTTGTCGAGCTCGCTGTCCGCAGCCATCTGGGGCAGGAAGTGACGGCCGTCGGCACCCGGGATATGGGCACCAAACTCACAGGTCGCGCTCGCCAGCACGGGCGACAGATCGAGCAGGTTGGCCTTGCGGTTGCCCGGGACCTCAATCTGGCGCAAGCACTCGGGATGGCCGACCATCTCGTCGACGGTGCGGAAGCCCAGGCTCGCCATGACCTCACGCAGCTGCTCGGCAACAAAGAGCATAAAATGCTCGACGTGCTCTGGCTTGCCGCGGAAGCCGCGACGCAGGCGGCAGTTTTGCGTAGCGATGCCGGCCGGGCAGGTATCCTGCTGGCAGTCGCGCTGCATGAGGCAGCCCATGGAGATGAGCGGCATGGTCGCAAAGCCAAACTCCTCGGCACCCAGCAGGCAGGCGACGGCAACATCGGTGCCGTCCATGAGCTTGCCATCGGCCTCGAGCACCACGCGTGAGCGCAGGCCGTTTTGCAGCAGCGTCTGCTGGGCCTCGGCAAGGCCAAGCTCCAGCGGCAGACCGGCGTGCCAGATCGAATCGCGCGCCGCAGCACCGGAGCCGCCGTAAGAAGGTCT
>CABQWP010000052.1 GCA_902467875.1 uncultured Collinsella sp.
GAGCTTGGCCCGCGGGCCCGGGGGCGGCCCCCCCGGGGGGGGCCCTGCCGTTCTTTAGCGGCTCGGATACCTCTCAGCAAAAGGGGGGTGGCACCGATACGCTTAAGCAGTTCGCGACCAACCTCACGCAGAAGGCGCGCGACGGCGAGCTCGACCCTGTAATTGGTCGCGAAAAGGAAGTCCAGCGTATGATGGAAATTCTTTCGCGCCGCACCAAGAACAACCCGCTCATTTTGGGCGACCCCGGCGTGGGCAAGACGGCCATCGTCGAGGGCCTGGCTCAGCAGATTGCAGCCGGCAACGTGCCCGAGAACCTCATGAACCAGAATATCTGGACGCTCGACCTGCCGGGCCTCGTGGCGGGCGCCAAGTATCGCGGCGAGTTTGAGGAGCGCCTCAAGAACGTGATTCAGGAGGCCACCGAAGCCGACGACGTCATCCTGTTTATCGACGAGATGCACACCATCATCGGTGCCGGTTCTGCCGAGGGCTCCATCGACGCGAGCTCCATGCTCAAACCCGTGCTCGCGCGCGGTGCCTTTCAGATTATCGGTGCCACCACGGCCGAGGAATTCCGCAAGTACCTCACCAAGGACCCGGCCTTCGAGCGTCGCTTCCAGACCATCGATGTCGAGGAGCCGAGCGTCGAGGACACGGTCAAGATCCTGACCGCACTCAAGCCGCGCTACGAGGAGCATCACCATGTGCGCTATACGCAGGGTGCTATCGAGGCCGCCGCGAACCTTTCCAACCGCTACATCCAGGATCGCTTCCTGCCCGATAAGGCCATCGACCTCATCGACGAGGCCGGTGCCCGCGCTCGCATCGCCGCGAATCGCGCGCCCGAGCCGGTGCGCGAGGCCGAGCATCGCATAGAGGAGCTCAAGGCCGCCGCGCAGGAGGCCACCGAGGGCGACGACATGAACAAGGCCGCCGAGATTACCGAGCAGCAGAAGGCCGCCGAGATTGAGCTCGCCGAGGCCAAGGCTGCCTGGACCGCTGAGCTCGACGCCAGCCCGCTCACCATCGATGTGAGTCAGATTGCCGACATCGTGTCCGTGACCTCTGGCGTGCCGGTTTCCTCGCTCACCGAGAGCGAGAGCCGGCGCCTGCTGCAGACCGAAAGCGTGCTCAAGACGCGCATCATCGGCCAGGATGAGGCAGTCGAGGCCGTCGCCAAGGCCGTGCGCCGCAGCCGCTCGCCGCTCAAGGACCCGCGTCGTCCCGGCGGCAGCTTTATCTTCCTGGGTCCCACCGGCACAGGCAAGACCGAGCTCGCCAAGACGCTCGCCGAGTACCTCTTTGGCAGCAAGGACGCGCTCATCAGCTTCGACATGTCGGAGTTCGGCAGCGAGTTCGAGGTCTCCAAGCTCATCGGTAGCCCTCCGGGTTACGTGGGCCACGACGAGGGCGGTCAGCTCACCAAGGCCGTTCGCCGTCATCCGTACTCGGTCGTGCTGTTCGACGAGATCGAGAAGGCGCACCCCGACATCTTCAACATTTTGTTGCAGGTGCTGGAGGAGGGCCGCCTGACCGATAGCCAGGGCAAGACGGTCGACTTCCGCAATACCGTGATCATCATGACGTCCAACGTGGGCGCCCGCGAGATCGCGCAGGATGCGAGCGTCGGTTTTGGCACCACCGGTGAGCAGAGTCTCACGTCGAGCGAGATCCGCGGCCGTGCGATGGGCGAGCTCAAGCGCCTGTTCCGCCCCGAGCTGCTCAATCGTATCGACGATATTGTGGTGTTCCAGAAGCTCTCGGGCGAGAATCTCACCAAGATTGCGCACCTGCTGGTGGACGATCTGCGTCAGCGTTTGATTGCCAACGGCATGAACATCAAGCTCACCGATGCGGCCTATGACAAGATCGTGGCCGAGGGCACCGACCTCACCAACGGTGCGCGTCCGCTGCGCCGCGCCATTCAAAAGCTCATCGAGGACCCGCTGTCCGAGGAGCTCCTGGCCGGCGAGTGGGGCGAGGGCGATACCGTCCTGTGCGACGTGGCCGATGGCAAGTTTGTCTTTAGCCACGGCACGGGCGAGATCCCGGCACCGCGTCAGGCGGGCACGCTCGGTGGCGATACCGCCCCGGCGGCACCGCACACCGGCAACGCCGCGCCCGTGAGCGGCGGCGTGACCTCGGGCCCCGGCGGCATGATGCAAGCCGGTTCCGGCGCGCTGTAGGGCGTAACATAGCTTTGCGAAGGGGCACTCCTGTCGGGGCGCCCCTTTTTTATGAGTAAATGGTGCTATACTCGAAATATAAATATGTATAGCAGAAGGAGCTAGCATGCCAATATCGGTACTCGACTCACGGCCGGTCCAGATGAATGTGCGCATGGATCGCCAACTCAAAGAGGCTGGGGACGCCGTGCTGGCGCATATCGGCATGACGCCGTCACAAGCTGTGAGGGAGCTGTGGCAGTACTTGACCGAGAACGGTCATATGCCCGTCGCAAAAAAGAATGATGACGAAGTCCTGCCTGACGACATACGATCGAAGGCGAGTTCGTCCCGCGTCTCGGAAGGGGCTGCGTTAATTTCGAATTTTTATGAGCGGTTCTCGATTCAGAGGCCGAGCCCCGATGAAGCCTTTGATTACGACGAGTTATACGATCAAATGATGAGCGAGAGATTCAGCGATTGGATCGAATTATGAGCGGCGTCGGAACGAAACGTGTGCTCAAGCTGTTGATCGACACGAACGTCTGGCTAGATTACTTTCTCGCTCGCACGAATGCGACCAGGCCGATAGTCGAGCTCCTTTCTCGCGCGGCGGAAGCGGAGGATATCGTCCTCTTCTCGTCCTCCCTGTCTGTCAAAGACGTCTATTACATTCTGGGAAGGACGATGAAGGCCGACGCCCGCCGTGAGGGGGCTCTCACTCCCGAAGCCATCGCCGGTGCCGACGAGACAGCGTGGGCGTGCGTTCGCCTGATTCGGCAAAAGTCGATTATTGCCTCGGTCGGTGCAGACGAGGTCTTCGACTCCTTTGTGTTCAAGTATCATCACAACGACTTTGAGGACGACCTGATGCTGGGCGTCGCCAATCGCATTGATGCCGATTACGTCGTGACAGAGGACAAAAATCTCATCAAACATACCAATGGTGTATGCATTAATGTTCAACAGGCGTTGAAGTTGGTTGAAGGGTCCAACGTCCCTTCGGCACGGCCCGTCTAACCTGCTTTATCTTGATAAAGTGGCGTTTCCTCGCCGTTAGCCGATGATGCGAGGGCGCTCGGCGTTTTCGACTGGTTTATGCACGCAAAGTCTGGGAATATACAAGTCGCATGTCTTACTGTCTAACCAGTTGCGCCAAGGAGGCACCATGGACTACAAGATTACCGGTTACGAGCCCGCCCAGCTGTTCCATTTCTTTGAGGAGGTCAGCGCGATCCCCCGTGGGTCTGGCAACGAGAAGGGCATCAGCGATTTCCTGGTCGCGTTTGCCAAGGAGCGCGGTCTCGATGTGTACCAGGACGAGGTCTACAACGTCATCATTCGCAAGCCCGCATCTGCCGGCGCCGAGAATGCCCCGACCGTGATGCTGCAGGGCCACATCGACATGGTGTGCGACAAGCTGGGCTCCGTCGAGCACGACTTTACGACTGATGGTATCGACCTGGTCGTCAAGGACGGCGTCCTCACCGCTAACGGCACCACTCTGGGCGCCGACAACGGTATTGCCGTCGCTCTGATGCTCACTGTTCTCGATGACGATTCGATCGTTCACCCCGCCCTCGAGTGCGTATTCACCACCGACGAGGAGACCGGCCTGGTCGGCGCCGAGACGCTCGACAAGTCCCAGATTAGCGCCCGCACCATGATTAACCTCGACTCCGAGGAAGAGGGCGTTGCTACCGTCAGCTGCGCCGGCGGTGTCGTCGTTACCTACACCTGCCCGATCGCGCGCGAGCACAAGACCGGTAGCGCCCTCACGCTCGACATCTCCGGCCTGCTGGGCGGCCACTCCGGCAGCGATATTAACCTGGAGCGCGGCAACGGCAACCTCATCATGGCCCGCATCATCGACCGCCTGATGGTTGCCGGCGAGCCCGCCATCGTTAGCTTTAACGGCGGCACCAAGGACAACGCCATCAACCGTGAGTGCAAGGCCGAGCTGGTCTACGCCGACCACGCTGCAGCCGAGGCCGCGGCCCAGATCGCAAAGGGCATCATCGCCGACGTTACTGCCGAGCTCGAGGTCTTCGACCCCGGCTTTACCTGCACGGTTGAGATTGCCGACAACACTGAGGTCGAGGCCATGGACGAAAAGTCCGCACTTGCCCTTATTCGCGCTCTGCGTCTTGCCCCCAACGGTGTGATCCGCCGCAATGTCGCCACCGACGGCTCCGTCGAGGTTTCCTCCAACATCGGCGTGGTTGCCACCTCTGACGACCAAGTCAAGATCATGCTGTCCCCGCGCTCCTCGATCACCTCGCTGCAGAACGAGTTCAAGGACCGCCTGCAGATGCTGGCCGATGTCCTGGGATTCGACGCCAAGTTTGAGTTCGAGTATCCCGGCTGGAGCTATGCCGAGCATTCGCCGGTCCGCGACATCTTTGTCGAGAGCTATCGCGAGCTCTTTGGCTCCGAGCTACGAATCGAGTCCATTCACGCCGGCCTTGAGTGCGGCCTGTTTGCCGAGGCCCTGCACGGCCTGGACGCCATCGCCGTGGGCCCGACGCTCTCCGATGTCCACACCCCGGACGAGAGCATGGAGCTCGCTTCTGCCGAGCGCTTCTACGAGCTGCTCATCGACGTCCTCAAGCGCCTCGCTGCGTAAAGGTTGCGCTAGCAGCAGTCCGAGTCACGTGCTAGCGGATTGCAAATGACATTATGAGAGGGGGCACCCGGTCTTTTGCGACGGGTGCCCCCTCTCTTTTGTTTGATAATTGCGAAATTACGGCCACCTAGTCCATTTCTGCCCTGATGAGGTCGAGGGCGCGCTGGCAGTTTTCGCGGACGGGGCCGAGCATATGCTCGCGCAGGTCCGCCATGCCGGGCAGGTCGGCGTATTCGTCCATGACCTCTTCCATGCAAATGGGTACCTCGTAGGCGAGGTCCATCATGGTCGCAAAGCAAAACTTCTCGGATAGCCCGGCATCGGTGAGCGTCGCCTCCAGCGTGGGGTCGCCCATACCGTGGTATCGGCGGATAGCGCCTGGACCGATGCACCCCACACGATTTTCGCCGCCAACGCTCATGGCAAGGCGCGCCCGGCGGCGCATGCGCTCATACGCCAAACCCGACGCGACATCGTACATTCGAGCCATCATGGCTGCGCCGTCGTTTCCAAGGAGCAGGGAATAGTTTTTCGCGTGCGCATCCGGTGCGCCGATGATGGCGTTAAAGAAAAGTATCTGCGTAAACAGATACAGGTTAAGTTGATGGTGGCTCGTATTTACGAGGAGCTCTTGAATGTCGCGTGTGGTCGGGCCGCCGTCTGCCGTGTACTTTTGGGCGGGCATCACCCCAAGTGCCTGACAGAGGTCTTCTTGATGTAGGCGCCTGATCGTTCCGTCTTTGACTTTCACGCGGTCATAGCGCTCAACAATGAGGGCAGGTTCGTCCTCAAACATACGATATTCGACGTTTGCCGTTGCGATGCCGGCGCGCTGGGCGCTTTTCATGCAGACAAACTCATTGAGAGCCTCGAGTTTAAATCCGATAACGCCATTTTTGAAAATATGCGTCGTGGGCGAGGAGCCCATGCATTCGCACCAGCGGTCGTTTATGAACGCGAGCGCGAACTTGCCCTGGTTGCCTCCAAGTGACCAACTTTCATCTAGACCCATCCACGATGCATCGCGGTCATCTCTGATCGACTTGAGACGGAGAGCAATTTCGTGGTCGTCTATAGGGCGGTATTCGCCAGCGCGATGCAGGACGGCGTCGGCATCTTCTTCGGCACAAAACTGCACTCCGCCCGGACAGTCGAGTCCGATATGGCTGAGCAACGCAACGGGATTGTTGGGCCTAACGTCGAATTCGGCGGCAATCGCTTTTCGTTGGTCCTCGCTGTCGGGTAGAAGGCCAAACAGGTACGGACTCATGACCTGTTGTCCGTATGTGCGATTCGATACGGGTATGTTGGTCGATAGGGCTGGCCCGTCATAGTCATGATCGTAGGTAAAGCTGATAAGACCGTTCTCATCTTGCGCGAGCGTTCCAGCAGGCACGCCGCAAATAATGGTCCGAAGTGATGTTCTGGCCATTGGCTATTTCCCTTCGGGCATGGTTTGGCTAGATGCGTTTGCGGCAATCGAGACTCCGAGATTGGACATGGCGAAATCGGCGAAGGCCCTGTCGTAGAGCTCGGACGTAAGGGGGGTATCTGCAAGAGCCGGAATGGTTGTGCTGCGACGGTTGCGATGATGAAGACGTTGAGCGTGATGGCGTCTGGAGGTGCTGCAAGGTTGATCAGCATGCGGGGCGTCGACTGGGTGCTCATTTTTCGTTTCGCTTATATCCCCTTGTGCTGCGAGCGCCAGTTCAAGAGCGTCGAAAATCGCCAGCAGCTTGTCGAGTCGAATGCCGGTGGCGTCTCCTAGCTCGAGCGATGCAAGCAGGCGCTCCGAAACACCGGCTTTTTTAGCGAGGGCCGCACGGGTGATTCCCTGCGCCTCGCGTGCCTGGCGCACGTAGATGCCAGCTTGGCGCGGTGTGGTGATGGGAAGGGTATCCACGGCGATCTCCTAACGTGCAGACTTTTGCATCCTAGTATGACATGCAAAAGTCTGCATGAAAAGGCCTCATGCAAAACTCTGCATGAGGCCTTGCCCGGACGTTTAGTTATGAAGGGTGTTTTACAGCACCAAAATCCCCAGGTGCTCCAGCAAGATCTTAAGCCCGATAAGGATAAGCACAACGCCGCCCACGATGGTGGCGGGTTTTTCGTAGCGCGCGCCAAAGGTGTGGCCGATCGCTACGCCGGCGACGGAGAAGATAAACGTTGTGATGCCAATGAGCGATACGGCGGGAACGATGTCGACGGAAAGCGCGGCGAACGAGATGCCCACGGCCAGGGCGTCAATCGAGGTGGCGATGGCGAGGATCAGGTACTCGCCCAGGTCAATCTTTTCGGCATCCTTGCCGTCGCCTTCATCCTCGTCTTCGGTAAAGGCCTCCCACAACATTTTGCCGCCGATAAAGGCGAGCAGGATAAAGGCGATCCAATGGTCGATGGGTCCGATGATGCCCATGAATTGACTGCCGAGCGCCCATCCGATTACGGGCATGCCGGCCTGAAAGCCGCCAAAGAACAGGCCGAGCACCACGGCAACTTTAAGGTTGATCTTCTTCATGCCAAGGCCCTTGCAGATGGAAACGGCAAAGGCGTCCATCGAAAGGCCAACGGCGAGCAACACGAGCTCTGCGAGTCCCATAGTCTGGCTCCCTCTCTGCGGGCGGGCCCGCGTGTACCTTTTGGGGGAGTAACAAAAAGACCCGTGGCGTACGCGTTGCGCGCACAACCACGAGTCTCGTTCATTAAGGCAAGCCAGGCCGCATCGGCCAGTATGTTGACTTGCCGCGCCACCGGAGGCGAAACCGGCCACGCGACTACTCCCTCATTTATGCGAATCCCGATGCTACCACATAAGCAGCTCATTTGGATTGGGGCTCTCAGCTGTGTTCGCTCATTCTGTAAGCATCGGATTTTGCGGGCGTCACAGGGGCAAACCGTGAGAAACTTATTGACGTTTATGGAGCGTATACGATGGGAGCGATGCCTTGGATAAGAACGAGCTGCAAAAGCGTATGGAACAGGCCATTCGCCTGACGGCACCTGGCCAGCCGATCCGCACCGCCCTCGACATGATCATTGCCGGTCACCTGGGTGCCCTTATCTGCGTCGGCGACACCGAAAACGTGCTTGCTGCCGGTAACGACGGCTTCCCGCTCAACATTTCGTTTACCTCGAACCGCCTGTTCGAGCTTTCCAAGATGGACGGCGCCATCGTTATCGATGGCGACCTCACCCAGATCCTGCGCGCCAACTTCCACCTCAATCCCGATCCCTCGCTTGCCACGAGTGAGACGGGCATGCGTCACCGTACTGCCGCTCGCATGTCGGTGCTCACCGATGCCATCGTGATCTCGGTCTCGGCCCGTCGCGCCGTCGTTAACGTGTACGTTCACGGCAAGAGCTACGAGATCCAGCCCGTCACCACCATCATGAGCTCGGTCAACCAGCTCGTCGCCACGCTCCAGACCACCCGTCAGTCGCTCGACCGCTCCTTGTTGCGCCTGACGGCCCTTGAGCTCGACGACTACGTTACGCTCGCCGACATCACCGGCATCTTCTCGAGTTTCGAGATCATGCAACAGGCAAAGACCGAGCTTAAGGATTGCATCGTCAAGCTGGGTAACCAGGGCAAGCTCGTGCAGATGCAGCTCGAGCAGCTCGCGGGCTCCAGCATGGATACCGAATACGACCTGATGATCCGCGACTACGCAAGCGATTCCTCCGAGGCAAACGCCGAGAAGATCCGCGCCGAGCTGAGCCGCATGACGCCTAAGGACCTGTCCGACCCGCAGCACGTGGCGGCAGTTCTGGGCTATGACGACCTGGACGAGGACTCCGTCATGACGCCGCTGGGCCTGCGCACGCTTTCGCGCGTGTCCGTCGTGCGCGACGGCGTGGCCGAGAAGATCGTCGACGAGTACGGCTCACTGCAGGAGCTCATGGACGACATCAGCGAGGATCCGGAGCGCCTGGGCGACTTTGGCGTTAACAACCCTGCCATTCTTGCGGACTCCCTGTACCGCATGAAGGGCACCAAACAGGGGAACGCATAATGGCGCCCGTATGCGCCGTGGTCGTTGCCGGTGGCAGCGGCCAGCGCTTTGGTAACCCCGGTGGCAAGCAGCTCGTTAACGTGGCGGGCCGTCCGCTTATGAGCTGGTCCATCCGCGCGTTCGATCGGAGCGATAAGGTCGGCCACATCGTCGTGGTTTGCCCTGCCGAGCGTCGTGCCGAGATGCGCCGCCTGGCCATCGACCCGTTTGACTATGACACGCCCATCAGCTTTGCCGATGCCGGCGATACCCGCCAGGATTCCACCCGTGCCGGCGTGCATGCGGTTCCGGCGGGCTTTGAATACGTCGCCATTCACGATGGTGCTCGTCCGCTCATTACGACCGAGGCCATCGACCACGCGATCGACGTGCTTGTGGGCGACCGCGCCCTCGACGGTGTCGTGTGCGGTCAGCCCGCGATCGACACGCTCAAGATCGTCGATGGCGACAACATCGTCGAGACGCCGCCGCGCGAGCTGTACTGGGCTGCGCAGACGCCGCAGATCTTTAGCGTCGATGCTATGAAGCGCGCCCACGCTGCAGCCATTGCCGAGGGCTTTATCGGCACCGATGATTCGTCGCTGGTCGAGCGCATGGGCGGGCGCGTCCGCTGTGTCCAGAGCCCGCGCGATAACCTTAAGGTGACGGTGCCCGAGGACCTGCGTCCCGTAACCGCGATTCTGCTCGGTCGCATGGCCGAGGGAGAGGACCTTCCCCATGTTCAGTAACCTGCGCATTGGCCATGGCTACGACGTTCACCGTCTGGTGGAGGGGCGTCGATGTATCATCGGCGGTGTCGACATTCCCTACGAGCGCGGCCTGCTGGGCCACTCGGATGCCGATGTGCTCGCGCACGCCTTGGCCGACGCCATTCTGGGCGCCTGCCGCGGGGGAGACATCGGCAAGCTATTCCCCGATACCGACCCCGCCTATGAGGGTGCCGATTCGATGGTGCTGCTCGCTCGCGTGATGGACTATGCGCGCGAGCTGGGCTTCGAGTTTGTCGATGCCGATTGCACCATTGCCTGCCAGCAGCCTAAGATCACCCCGCACCGCGATGCCATGCGCGCCAACCTTGCCCATGCCCTGGGTGTTGACGTCGAAAACGTGGGCGTCGCCGCCACTACGACCGAAAAGCTCGGTTGGGAAGGCCAGGGCGAGGGAATCGGCGCCTGGGCCGTCTGCCTGCTACAGAAAACCGTTAAGGAGTAACGAATGCGTATCTACAACAGCGCTACCCATAAAAAGGAAGAGTTCCAGCCCATCGAGTCCGGAAAGGTCCGCATGTACGTGTGCGGCCCCACGGTCTACGACAACATCCACATCGGCAACGCCCGCACGTTCATCAGCTTTGACGTGATTCGTCGCTGGCTCATCGCGAGCGGCTACGAGGTCACATTCGCCCAGAACCTCACCGATGTCGATGACAAGATCATCAAGCGCGCCAACGAGCAGGGCCGTACCGCCGCCGAGGTTGCGACGGAGTTCTCTGACAAGTTTATCGGCGTTATGCGCGCCGCCAACGTGCTCGATCCCGATGTGCGTCCTCGCGCCACCAAGGAGATCGGCCCCATGATCGCCATGATCAAGACGCTCATCGAGCAGGGCCATGCCTATGCCGCCGATAACGGCGACGTGTACTTTGCCGTGCGCAGCGATCCCAACTACGGCCAAGTCTCGGGCCGCAACATCGACGACCTTATGGTGGGTGCGCGCATCGAGGAGAACGAGGACAAGAACGACCCGCTCGACTTTGCCCTATGGAAGGCCGCCAAGCCCGGCGAGCCCAGCTGGCCGAGCCCCTGGGGCGAGGGCCGTCCCGGTTGGCACACCGAGTGCGCCGCCATGGTACACCGCTACCTGGGCACTCCGATTGACATTCATGGCGGCGGCTCCGACCTTGCCTTCCCGCATCACGAGAACGAGTGCGCCCAGGCCACCTGCGCCTGGCACCAGGGTTTCTCCAACACCTGGATGCACACGGGCATGCTGCTGGTCGACGGCGAGAAGATGTCCAAGTCGCTCGGCAACTTCTTTACGCTGGCCGAGGTCCTCGAGCAGCACTCTGCCGCGGCCCTGCGTCTGCTGATGTTGCAGACGAGCTATCGCTCGCCGCTCGACTTTTCTTGGGAGCGCCTGGAGGGTGCCGAGAACTCGCTCACGCGTATCGCCGGTACGGTCGAGAACCTGCGCTGGGCCGCGAACCATGCGACGGCCGATGCCGATGAGGCAGCATCCAAGGCGTTTGCCGCCAAGGCCGCCGAGACCCGTGCCACCTTTAAGGAGTGCATGGACGACGACTTTAACTCCGCCGGTGCCATGGGTGCTGTCTTTGGCTTTGTGACCGAGTGCAACCAGTACCTGGAGCAGGCGGGCGATGCTGCCGACAAGGCCGCAGTCCTGGCTGCCGCCGATACGCTGGCCGAGCTGCTCGATACGTTTGGCGTCGAGCTTCCCGAGCCCAAGGTCGAGCTGCCGCTGGGCCTGCTGGGCGTTGCCGCCGGCCTGGTTGCCTACACGGGTGACGACGTGGACGAGGCTGCTGCCAAGATTCTCGAGGCCCGCGCCGAGGCCCGTGCCGCCAAGAACTGGGATCTGGCCGACGCCATCCGCGACCAGCTCAAGGACCTCGGGCTGACGATCGAGGATACCGCCGCCGGCACTCGTATTAAGAGTCTCTAGTATTTGTCGACCGTTCGAGGTGCGGCAGATTGCCTTGAAAGAGGAGGGCATAGACCTGGTGGTCATGCCCGACGATTGAAAGGCAAGGTGCCGTGGCTCGGACGGGCGGTTCTTGTTTGTTATCTTTTTAATGGGAAAACCGCAAGCGTGCGCCTCGTGGCGGCAAGCAGGCTGCTTCTGGCTCGCGTCCGATTCGCCGCAATGACCGCGCTGCCGCTCCCAAGGGCCAGCGCGATCGCACCCAGGCCGCACGTCCGCAGCGCGATCGCAACCGCGACGCTGTCCAGGCTCCCAAGGGCGAGTTTATCGAAGGTCGTCGTGCAGCCGCCGAGGCGCTGCGCACTGGTTTTCCCATCAAGTGCGCGCTCATTGCCGAGGGCGGGGAGCGCGATGCCGCCTTGTCGCGCCTGGTCGACGACCTCAACGCCGTGGGTGTCCGCATTAAGTATGTGCCGCGCGCGCAGCTCGACGCACTGTCGAGCCACGGCGCTCACCAGGGCATCGCGCTCGAGGTTGGCAACTTCCCCTATGCCGATGTCGCCGATATTCTCGACCGCGCAGGCGAGGGCCCGGCACTTGTCGTGGTGCTCGACCACGTGACTGACGACGGCAACTTTGGCGCCATCGTGCGCTCCGCCGAGGTTGTGGGCGCGGCGGGCGTCGTCATTGCCAATAAGCGTGCCGCCGGCGTGACCGTGGGCAGCTATAAGACCTCAGCCGGTGCCGTCATGCATCTGCCTATCGCGCAGGTTCCCAATATCGCCCGTGCGCTCGACGATTTTAAGGCCGCTGGTTTTTGGGTGGGCGGTGCTTCCGAGCACGCCGAAGGCAGTTGCTGGGATGCTCCCTTCGAAGGTCGCGTGGCGCTCGTCATGGGCTCCGAGGGCGACGGCATCTCGCGCCTGGTACTCGAGAAATGCGACTTTTTGACCAAGCTTCCCCAGCGCGGCATGACCGAGAGCCTCAATGTTGCCCAGGCGACCACGGCGTTGTGCTTTGAGTGGCTGCGCCGCAACGCCGGCGAGCTCATGGGGGAGGAGTAGAGCATGTCCAAAAAGAACCGTGCCAAGTCCAAGGCCAAGCGCTTTGGCGAGGGTTCGGCCAAGCCGATTGTTTCGGCCGCGACCTACGGCGTGGGCGGCAATGCGTTTGCGCAGGCTATCGCCGACCCGGTCTCGACGGTGCACTCCAACAAGCCCGAGCTGCTGGTGGTCGACGGCTACAACGTGATCCACTGCACGCCACGCTACGAAAAGCTCGTCTACGACCATTCCGACGATCCGTATTCCAGCGACGTTCACGATATGGCGCGCACCGCCCTCATCAACGACGTTGCCGCGTTTGCCCAAGGCCGCTACGAGGCTGTGATCGTCTTTGACGGCGCGGGAAACATCTCCAGCGAGCGCCCCAACCTGCCTGCTCGCGGCGTGCGCATCGAGTTCTCGCCGACGGGCGTATCGGCCGATACCGTGGTGCAGAAGCTCTGCATCGAGGCACGCGAGGAAGGCCGCGCGTGCTCCGTGGTGTCGAGTGACGGCACGATCCAGGCCGTCGTCATGGGCAAGGGCGTTACACGCATCTCGAGCCGTATGCTGGTGGACGAGATCAAACAGATCGATAACGACGTGCATGAGGCCGAGGAAGCACCCCAGATCAAGATGACCCTGGGCAGCCGCCTGAGCCCCGAGGCCCTGGCAAAGCTCAAGGCCCTGCGCGGGCGGTAAGGGAGTTGGCGGGGCAATGCTGCCTCGCTAACTCCATTCAGCGATGTCGATCATTCTTTCGAGGCGCCACGTTAGCGCCTCTTTTAGATAAGGCAGTCTCGCTGCTAGGGCATCGTTTTTAGACAGAATCTCGATCGCCTCGTCGACAAAGCCCTCGAGTTTGTCGCCGTCAAACCAGCCCATGTCCTCGACGAGCAACATTTGTTTGGCGGGACTTGAATGAAATTGTGCGCTGGTAAAACTGTGCTCTCCCGCCCTAAGCTCCTCTAGCGATATGTTGCACCAGAGTGATGAGCCCGAATCGAAGATGGGGGCAGGTCTGCAGGCTTGCGTGTTGACGTTTCGCACAAGGCCAAAGTTACGCCAATGGCGGTCATAGTTGGCGATGATGTCGTCGCATACGATCATGCGGTCAAGGGCATCCTTGACGCCTGTCACCCCGAGCTCCTCGCAGTTTGCTACATATCGCTCGTAGTCGGTTAGCCGTTCATCTGCGTTCGCGTACTGGTTTACATAGAACGCAGGGACATACTCTTCTTCATCAGTTAAGAAGACATCGCATATGCTCAGGGCGGAAGTGCCCGTGCCCTCGAGCGAGTAAGGCACATAATCGCAGGCGTTTAGGATGCGACGGTGAAGTGCAGTCGCCACCAGCTCGTTATAAGGTTCCTGGTCCAGGTGCGCTCCTGCCTTATGCAGAATTCGACGCTCGCCCTCGCACGTCCAGTACTTTTGAAGATTGCCGTCCGAGGTGTTATCGGGCTTTGCAGCAGCCGCTTTTCCCTCTGGGGCAAAGGGCGCAATGGACAGTGAGACGTCATCAAAGGCGTTATTGAAGAAGTTGATATCCTCCCAGGTGAGACCGGAGTCTTGGGGCCTAATCCAATACTGGTCGGATAAGGAGAGGCCAAGATTTCGCTGTACGAGTTCATCGGGAACATCGACTGCGGCTTCTGCAAGCAGGGAGGCTAGCCCAATGCGTGTGAGCGGGATACCGCGGCCGCGCCACCAAATGCGGAAAGAGTCGAGCGACACGGGACTATTGGGGCCAAGTACTCCAATAGGCGCGTGGGTGTAATCGATGTCGGCGCCGATATGGGTAAAGTCTTTTCGCGATGTGCTGTAGACCAGCTGAGCGACTTCGTACGTGCGGTTCATGAGGGTGAACGCGATCTCGCTCTTACCGTGGCCGCGGCGGGGACGTCCCCCCGTTTTGGTCACGGAGCGGAGTCGCGTGTCGACGCTGTCTTTGTCGATGAGCCATACACCAGAAGCCTTGCGGGCCTCAAGTGCTTCGTTTTTTATGAGCTCCTGCACCCTGCGCGGAGTGATGCCGAGCAGTTCGGCTGCTTCCTTGGTAGTAAGCATCGCGAAACCCTTCGTCAGAACGAATAGTTTTATATATAGCAATTGTAATTAAAACTATTCGTTCTGACGAATGGTTTTGAGATGTGGTCGGGTGAAGGGCCTGTTGCGCCTCATCGGCAATTCCTTTATTCTTAACTGGCTTCGCGTGAAAGCGCCAAGTGTGCCAGTGTGGCGCAACGGTAGCGCAACTGATTTGTAATCAGTGGGTTGCAGGTTCGATTCCTGTCACTGGCTCCATGAGAGTTTCGGGCTCTGTCTCCAATTGGGACAGGGCCCGTTTCTATTTATGTCGACATGTAAGCGGGTTTGACTCCCACCAAGCTTCAGGTTTGTCTCGATCTGTAACACGGGTGGGCTGAAAACCCTCCTTATAGTTACAGATTGAGACAATGCCAAGGGTTGGCCGATAATATCTCGATCTGTAACACGAAGAGGCTGAAACCGTTCTTACTGTTACAGAATGAGACGTAAGCTGGTGTCTCTGCGTAATATCTCGATCTGTAACAGATGGGGGAGGAATAACCCTCTTACTGTTACAGATCGAGACAAAGGCCGGACCGGTCCCAGTCATCCTGGTCGAGTGAGGATTTCCGGACATACGAGGGTGGATAATCTCCCACTTTGGACTCGAAGCCACGCCAAAAGTGGGAGATTATCCACGCTCGATTCTGTCTGGGAAGCCCCGATCTCGACCTATATATAGGTGCAAATAAGCCATTATCGAAGTTCGATCCTGAAGGTGTACTCCACTACACCAAAGTGTTACCTCGGGAAACGTCACCTCAGTATCCAAAACCACCGTCCTTCATATCCAAACTCAACAAAACCGCAGGTCACAGCTATATAGATACGCCCGGCACCGTGTATCTAGAGGTTTTCGTTGACAGCCCCCAAGGTTGCATCGTATTATCTTTTTCGTTCGCGGGGGCGGCGGTCCAAAAGACCAAAGGACCTGCGGATACTTGAACGATTGGGAGTTTGCCCGAGTGGTTAATGGGGACGGGCTGTAAACCCGTTGGCTCTGCCTACATAGGTTCGAATCCTATAGCTCCCACCCGTCAAGTGCCTGTATAGCTCAGTCGGTAGAGCACTTCGTTGGTAACGAAGAGGTCACCAGTTCAAGTCTGGTTGCAGGCTCCATCCGGCGGTGTAGCTCAGTTGGTTAGAGCACACGGTTCATACCCGTGGCGTCACTGGT
>CABQWP010000053.1 GCA_902467875.1 uncultured Collinsella sp.
ACTTGCAGCGACGGACCTCAGGACGCTCTTACACCACGTCTGCGCGCGCCACCGCTAACGTCTCGATCTGTAACACGTAGCGAGGAATTTGGCCTCCAACTGTTACAGATTGAGACAAAGCGGGGGGCGGCTGGAGAAATATCTCGATCTGTAACAACTACAAGGCTCAACAGGGCCTAACTGTTACAGATTGAGACAAAACGACCGGGCAAGTCCCCAACCACCACAAAGGTGCCTGTCCCCATCGTGGTGATCGGGCGGCCGGTATAGAAAAAGTCCCCGCCGGGCGTGTGCTCGACGGGGACTTTGCCGTTTGGTGGCTAGTGCTGTAGGTGATTACTCGCCCAGCAGGCTCTTGGTGATGGAAGCGGCGGCCTTCTTGCCGGCGCCCATCGCCAGAATGACCGTAGCGGCACCGGTGACGATGTCGCCGCCGGCCCAGATACGGGGATCGGTGGTCTGGCCGGTCTCCTCGTCGGCAACGATGTAGCCCCACTTGTTGAGCTCCATCTTGCCGCCGATCTTCTTTGCGAAGGGGTTGGCGTTGGTGCCGATAGCCGAGATCGCGACGTCGCAGGGGATCTCCTCGATGGCGCCCTCGATGGGCACCGGACGACGGCGGCCGGACTCGTCGGGCTCGCCGAGCTCCATCTTCTGGACCTTGACGGCGCACACGGAGCCGTCCTCGCCAGCGACAAACTCGAGCGGGGAGACGAGCGGCAGAACCTCGACGCCCTCGGCCTTGGCATGGTGCAGCTCGGCGCGACGGCAGGGCATCTCGTCCTCGGTACGACGGTAGGCGATGATGGCGTGCTCGGCGCCCAGGCGCTTGGCGGTACGGACGGCGTCCATAGCCACGTTGCCGCCACCAAAGACGACGACGTTCTTGCCATGCTTGGTGGGGGTGTCGTACTCGGGGAACTTGTTGGCCTTCATCAGGTTCACGCGGGTGAGGTACTCGTTCGCGAAGAAGACGTTGGGCAGGTTCTCGCCGGGGACGTTGAGGAACTTGGGCAGGCCAGCGCCGGTCGCCACGTAGATGGCGTCGAAGCCCTGCTCGAACAGCTCCTCGGCCGTGGCCATGTTGCCCACGACGGAGTTGTACTCAAACTTGACGCCCATGTCCTCCAGGCCGTCAATCTCGCGCTTGACGACTGCCTTGGGCAGACGGAACTCGGGGATGCCGTAGACCAGCACGCCGCCGCCGGTAAAGAAGGCCTCAAAGACGGTGACGTCAAAGCCGTTGCGGGCGAGCTCGCCGGCGCAGGTGATGCCGGACGGGCCAGAGCCGACGACGGCGACCTTCTTGCCGTTCTTGGGGGCCATCTTGGGCGTGGAGGCGAGCTCGGGGCGGTCACCCAGGAAGCGCTCGAGCTGGCCGATGGCCACGGGCTCGGACTTCTTACCACGGATGCACTTGCCCTCGCACTGGTTCTCCTGCGGGCAGACGCGGCCGCAGATGGCGGGAAGCATGGAGTCCTCGCGGATGGTATCGAGGGCGCCGCCGAAGTCCTTCTCGCGGATCTGCTCGATAAAGCGGGGGATGTTGATGTTGACGGGGCAGCCCTCAACACAGAACGGCTTCTTGCAGTTGAGGCAGCGCTCGGCCTCGGCCAGCGCCATCTCCTCGGTGAAGCCCTTGTCGACGGGGCGGAAGTCGCAAGCGCGCTCGGCAGCCGGCTCCTCGTTATCGGGGGTGCGGGGCGACTTCATATCGGCAACGAAACGACCGTTAACTAGTGGCATGCGCAGCTCTTTTCCTCATAGGCCTTGAGGGACTCGCCCTCTTCGGAACGGTAAGCGGCCTGGCGGGCACGAAGGTCATCCCAGTCGACCAGGGTGGCATCGAAGTCGGGGCCGTCGACGCAAGCGAACTTGGTCACGCCGCCCACCTCGACGCGGCAGCAGCCGCACATACCGGTGCCGTCAACCATGATGGGGTTGAGCGACGCGGTGATGGGGGTGTCGTACTTCTGGGCGGTGAGGGTCGAGAACTTCATCATCGGAACGGGGCCGACGCAGAAGACCTGGCTCACGGCCTTGTCCTGCAGCAGGCGCTCCAGCGGAGCGGTGACAACGCCCTGCTCGCCGTAGGAACCGTCGTCAGTGGTGATGTGGATGTGGTCCTCGTCGAGGAGCTCGCGGAACTGGTCCTCCATGAGCAGGAGGTCCTTGGTGCGGGCGCCCATGATGGCGTGCACCTCGTGACCGGTCTCGACCAGGTGCTTGGCGACCGGGAAGGCAATTGCCAGGCCGACGCCGCCGCCAATGACGGCGCAGGGGCCCTCGGCCATCTCGGTGGGAACGCCCAGCGGGCCCACGACGTCGCGCAGCGACTCGCCGGCCTCGTAGGTGGAAAGCATTTCGGTGGTCTTGCCGATCACCATGAAGATGAACTCGACCCAGCCCTCGTCACCGTTCCAGCCGGCCAGGGTAAACGGGACGCGCTCGCCCGTCTCGTTGGCGCGAACCATGAGGAACTGTCCAGCGTGCGCATGCTTGGCGATTGCAGGCGCCTCGATGCGGAACTTGAACACCTTCTCCGAGAACTGCGTCTTCTCCAGGATCTTATACATAGAACCCCTCTCTTGTTAGGGCCGCCGAACCGTGCCTCCACGGAAATGGACGGTAGCCCGAATAAAACCGTACGCGCACAGGCGTTGTGCAGACATACGGTGCAAATTATACCCTCATGGACATGTCACTTACGTGTGTCTTCGGCTGTTGGGAGCAGGGTTTATCCACTTTGGCCTACCAAAGGGGAGAGGTTTATTTTGGTCAGTTTTATCAGGTAAAACGGCAAATGGGGCCGGCCTCGGGTTGTGATGAGGCCGGCCCCCTTTGGGGTGCTATGCATGTATGTCGGCGCGCGGTTGATTGCGATGCCGCAACTGGGGCGTTTCCGCAGGTAAAACCTGCCAAAATAAACCTGTTCCTAAATGATAGGTTTTAGTGCTTGCCGTTGGCGGAGGCGGCGCCGTTGACATGGTCGCGGGCATAGACCACGCCGTGCACGATCGCCAGGCCGGCGGCGTCGGCCGCGCGGGCGCAGGTGTCCTGGAAATCCTCGGCCTCGCGGGCGCGCAGCTGCTTAAGAACGTAGTCGGCGACGGCCATCTTGCCGGGAGGGTTGCCGATGCCGGTGCGGATGCGGCTGAAGTCGCGGCTGCCCATCTTGTCGATGATGGAGCGCAGGCCGTTGTGACCGGCGTGGCCGCCGCCCACCTTAACGCGGACGTCGCCGGCGGGAATATCGAGCTCGTCGTGGATTACGAGCAGCTCCTCGGCCTTGATCTTGTACTCGCGGCAGAGCTTGGAGATGGGGCCACCCGAGGTATTCATATACGACTGCGGCTTGACCAGTACAATCTGGCGCTTACCGCCCTCTTCCTCGGGATCGTTGATGTTGATGAGCGCGACCTCGGCGCCTGCTTGGTTTTTCCAGTACGTGACGCCGGCCTGACGGGCCAGCTCGTCGATTGCTTTGAAACCAGCGTTGTGACGGGTCTCGGCATATTCCTCGCCAGGGTTGCCAAGTCCGGCAACCATGCGAATCTTAAGCGGCTGTGCAGCTGCCATGTTTATCCTTTCGTTGATTTGTCGCCTGCTATGGTGAGCGACCCTGTTGCCGCTGTCAAATGGAGGGTAATTGAGGGCGTTTAGGGGCGTTTGGACGGCCGTCGAAATCAGAGGTGGACAGTTAGTTCAGATACGTATAAGTTCTGAGGACTCGAAGTGCTCAATTCAATGCCGATACGTTGTTTCGGAGCTTTAGTTAGTCCATATGGCGCTGTTTTGAAGTCTACCCTGCCTTCAAATAGGGCGAATGGTATAGAGATAGCTGCAAAACAGCCTAATTCAATGTGTCCATCTATACGTATCTGAACTAACTGTCCAGTCCTGTTCGGCGGCGCGCGGGTGATTCGCCGTTTAGACCGCCGCAAGGCCGATTCCAGCCCGCAGAGCGTTGAGCCAAGCGGCCTGACGCTTGCGATAGCCCTTGATACGGTATCGGAATCGGACTCCCGCGAGTCGATGCATCGTTTGGGCGAAGGCTTCGAGTGCAACAAGGTCTTTCATTTGGTCGCGATTGATAACCAGGACGTGGATGCCCATTGCCTTGAGGCCATTATTTCGATTGCCATCGTGGATGCGAGCGTTTTGAAGCTCATGCCCAATTCCGTTGTATTCGTTGTCGACTCCGGCTGCCGGGCAATATAGGTCGCAGATGGCATAGGGGATGCCCGAGGACATGTTGACCGCAAGAGTGTCGAAGTCGATTCGATAGTTGAGTAGCAGGCCTCCCATGGGCAGACTGCAACATCCGAATCCTCCAAAGCGCATGGGCGCTCCGAGAACGGCAAACATTAGGGATTCGGCTGGGGATGCAGATCCGGGTCGGGCAAGTTTGACTGCCGTGCGAAACGATGTGTATGAGCTACTTTTGGCAAGCTGTGCAACAGCCTCGAGATCTTCGATGGTCGTGGCGGGCTCGCATTTGTAGTGTGCCTGTTCGTAGCGGGTTTCGTTCTGCTGTTCGGTCGCCGACTGGTCGCCCCGGCAATCGAGGTCGTCCATCGCTTCGTAGTCATCGCCCTCGGGCCAGATGCCGTCATAGGCAATGGGGTATGTTGCCCCGGGAGGAAGGGAGTAGGTTCCGAGCAGTTCCATGAGAAGCATCAGGGTTTTGGCGACTGATTCATTTTTGGAACAAAGCATGGCTGTCATGGCGGGAGACGTTGCGTAGATGTCGGCCTCGACGTGCATAATTGCACCTTCAGGAAGAGGAGCGGAGAGAATATGCTGAAGAAGTCGCCTGTCGCGGCGTCTGTTGTCTTCGTTTGAAACGAGAAGATCGAGCAGTTCGGAATCATCTTCATTCCAGGCGTCGAGTATCGAAAGTGCACCAAAGTCTATCGCGTCATTGTTGGGAATACAGCTAGCCAAGGCATGTGCTTGCTGTTCGCTATCAACGAAGTCCCAGGGTAGGGCAGAGTACGCCCGTCGTGCGCGACGAATTGCGCGGAGGGCGGAGAGATGTGAAATCACGGTCGTCATAGCTATAACGTACTAAGTTGGCGGCAGAATGCGACCGCCATACCGTTCTTTTCGCTCAGCGGGGCGCTGCGCGCCATGAACGGCTGGGTGTTATGAATTCGGTGGAATCGGTTGAGGGGATTGCAGGAAATTGAGCTCTGCCGCGAAGGTTGACGATAGCTGCTGGACAGTTAGTTCAGATACGTATAAGGCAGCGGCGTTCGAGGCGTTTCTAAGGGCCTTTGAGGGCGATTTGAGGATAAATATGCAGCGGTTGTACTCGAAAACGATGAGCTTTGGACGGCATGGCATGCGCCGGGGAGGTCAGAAGGCTCCGAACGGTCCTTTGGAGCTTTAGAAAAATACGTATCTGAACTAATTGTCCAGGGCGGGTTGACGAGGGATAGAAAAAGGGTCGGAAGCGAGCTTCCGACCCTTTAAAAGCATCAAAGATGATGCGATGCGCGTTGGATTACAGCGCGAAGTCGCCGCCGACGAGCGTGGAGACGGGCTCCTCGTGGTAAACGGCGGAGATGGCCTGAGCGAACTCCTCGGCGACCGAGATGGTCTTGATCTTGCCGCCGACCTCGACGGGAATGGCGTCGGTGACGACGCACTCGACGATCGGGGCGTCGTTCAGACGCTCGATGGCCGGACCGGAGAAGATACCGTGGGTGGCGCAGACGTAGATATCGCCAGCGCCCATAGCCTTGAGCTCCTTGACGTTGGCGCACAGGGTGCCAGCGGTGTCGATCATGTCGTCGTTGATGATGCAGGTCTTGCCCTTGATGTCACCGATGATGCCCATGACCTCGGCGGCGTTGTGGCGCGGACGGCCCTTGTGGGCGATGGCCAGGTCGCAGCCGAGCATGTCGGACAGCTTCTTGGCGGCCTTGGCGCGGCCCACATCGGGGGAGACGACAACCAGGTTGTCGGTGTCGAAGTTCATGGCGTTGTAGTACTGGCCAAACAGCGGCAGTGCGGACAGGTGGTTGACCGGGATATCGAAGAAGCCCTGGATCTGACCCTGGTGCAGGTCGAGGGTGATGATGCGGTCGACGCCGGCGCGCTCGAGCAGGTTGGCGACGAGGCGGGCGGTGATGGGCTCGCGCGGGCCGGCCTTGCGGTCCTGGCGGGCATAGCCGTAGTGGGTGATAACGGCGGTGATGGAGCGGGCGGATGCGCGCTTGGCAGCGTCGGTGGCGATGAGCAGCTCCATGAGCATGTCGTTGACGTTGCCGCCGGCCACGGACTGAATCAGGAAGACGTCGGCGCCGCGGACGGTCTCGTCGTAGCGGGCGTAAATCTCACCATTGGCGAACTGCTTTAGCGTAAGGCCCGAAAGCTCGACCCCAAGGTACTCAGCGATCTTCTGAGCGAGGGGACGGTTGGAGGAACCGGAATACACGCGGATGGACTTGCGCATATTCTCCGACTTCTCGGGATCATTAATCGGCATTACCCTTCTCCTTTATACATCGAATGCCATATAGATGCCTTTTTGCATTGTAACCGCGCGGCGGGGTTAATCGGGTCTTGATAACGTCTTTACCGTCAACGGACACGAACCGACCACTCATTCTGTCACGCAGGTCAGCATAGAAAAAGGAGCCGTCCCCATGGGAACAGCTCCTTAGATGCTTGGTAAAACGTTATACCTCGTCGTCCTCGTGCAGGCGGCGGCGGTAATCGGCGGCCCAGCCCTCAATATTTACCTGACGGGCGCGGCCCAGTCCGAGCGCGTCTGCCGGGACCGGCTCGGTGATGACGGGGGCGGCAGCCACGAGCGCGCCGTCGCCGATCTGGGCGGGCGCGACCATCATGGTGTCGGAACCGATGAAGGCATCCTTGCCGATGACGGTCTTGTGCTTGTGCACGCCGTCGTAGTTGCAGGTGATGGAGCCCGCGCCCACGTTGACGCCGGAGCCCATGGTGGTGTCGCCGATGTAGGACAGGTGTGGAACCTTGGAGCCCTCACCGATCGTGGACTTCTTGATCTCCACGTGCGTGCCGGCCTTGGAACCGTCGAGCATGTGGGTACCCGGGCGCAGGTAGGCGCGTGGGCCGCAGTCGACGCCGTTCTCGATGACGGCCTCGATGGCGATGGTCTCATCGATGGTGCAGCCACTGCCGACGGTGGTGTCGGTGAGGCGGCTGTTGGGGCCGAGCTGGCACTCCTCGCCTACGGTGACGTGGCCGATCAGATGTGTCTGCGGCCACACGACGGTGTCGCGGCCGATAACGGCATCGGGGCCGATCCAGGCCTGCGTGGGATCGATGAAGGTAACGCCCTCGGCCATCCAGCGCTCGTTGATGCGGTCGCGCGCGATGGCGGTGAGCTGCGCGAGCTGGATGCGGCTGTTGACGCCCAGGCCGTCGCGGTAGTCGTCGCAGTGGAAGATGGAGACTGCCTGGCCGTGGCCCTTGAGGATCTCGAGCATGTCGGGCAGATAGTACTCGGACTGCGCGTTGTCGTTGCCGATCTCGTCAATGTGGGCGGCGAGCTGCGCGCCGTCGAAGGCGTAGCAGCCGGCGTTGCACTCCAGCAGCGTGGCGGCCTGCTCGGGTGTGCAGTCCTTCTGCTCGATGATGCGCTCAATTTGGCCATCGGCACCCAGCTTGATGCGGCCGTAGCCGAAGGGGTCGGGCGGGGTCATGGTCATGACGGTGCAGGCGAGCTCGCCGGTGGCGACGGTCTGCGCGAACTTGGCGACGGTGTCGGCGGTAATGAGCGGCAGGTCGCCGTTGAGCACGACGACGGGGCCTTGCGTGATGCCGCAGGCCTCGAGCGCGACCTTGACGGCGTGGCCGGTGCCCAGGCGCTCGGTCTGCTCGACGCACTCGACCTTGGTGGCGCTGTTGGCGTAGGCGCCGTTGATAAGGGCGCGCATCTCGTCGGCGTGGCTGCCGATGACGACCACGACGCGGCTGCAGCCGGCCTTGATGGTGGCGTCGACGATCCACTGGACCATGGGCTTGCCCAGGATCTTGTGCGAAACCTTGCAGTGGTTCGACTTCATGCGGGTGCCCTCGCCGGCGGCGAGGATAATTGCGGTTGCGTCCATGTGATCTCCTGTTACGTTATAGAGACGTGTGTTTGGAAACGATACACGGCACAATATGATACCGCAGGCATATGATGAGCGCGTAACGATTGACGCGTGACGGCCGATGTCGCTGCCGCCGGCGTGGTGTTTGCGCTGGTTGTGCATGGCGGCGGCGCTGCGGCGTTGGTGTTTTGCGCAAGGGGATGGGAGGTGCCCGTGGATATCATGCGAGAGGAATCGGGCAACGAGCCCGTCGCGGCATTTTCGATGTCGCATCCGGCGGTGCCGGCGCTCTACATGGTGCTGACGTTGGGGCTCACCATGTTCTCGATGCAACCGGTGCTGATTGCGCTGTCGCTTGCGGGCGGGCTGGCGTACGGGCTTGCGACGCGCGGCGCCGCGCGCACGTTGGGGGCGCTTCGCTGGCAGCTGCCGGTGATTTTGATCATCGCGGTGCTCAATCCGCTGTTTAGCGCCTCGGGCTCGACGGAGCTGTTCCGTATTGGCATGCGTGCGGTGTATCTAGAGAGCATGGTTTACGGCCTGTGCATGGGTGGGCTGTTTGTGGCGAGCGTGCTGTGGTTTGAGGCCGCGGCGTCGATGCTTGGCTACGACAAGGTGCTTGCGCTTTTGGGTAACGCCGCGCCGGTGATCGCGCTCATGATCTCGATGTGCATGCGGCTTATCCCGCAGTTTTTGCGCCGCGGGCGTACGGTACTGGCGGTGCAGGATGCGATCGATGTGCCGGGCCGCGCGCCCACCGATCCCGTGCGATCGCACCTGCGGGCGTCGAGCGTGTTGATGGGCTGGGGCATGGAAGATTCGCTGGAGCGCGCGGACGCGATGCGCTCGCGCGGGTGGGGTGCCGCGACACGTCGTACGACGTATGCGCGGTATCGACTGGGGCGCAGCGACGTTGCCGCGCTGGTCGGGCTCGCGCTGTTTGGTGCCGCCGCGGTGGCCGTGGCGGCGACCGCGACGACGCAGTATTCGTTTTATCCGCAGCTCTCGGTGCCGGCGCCGTGGCCGGGCTATGTCGTGTACGCTGCCTGGATGGTGCTGCCTTGCGTGTTGCACGCGATTGATGAGAAGAGGTTTGGCTGATGGCTCGGTTGGATAGGGGCCCGGCGGCGGGTGTGGCATATGGCTCGGCCGCGCCGGCGATTGAGGTGCGAGGCCTTAGTTTTGCCTACCCCGATGCTGATGCTGCGGTGCTCGAGGGGCTCGACTGGTCTGTTCCCCAAGGTGCATTTGCGTTGCTTGTTGGCGGTACCGGATCGGGTAAGTCGACGCTGCTGTCGCTGCTCAAGCCCGAGATCGCGCCGGCGGGCGAGCGCACTGGCGAACTGCGCGTGCTGGGCGAGAACGTTGCCGACATGGACGTGCGGGCATCGGCGGAGCGCGTGGGCTATGTGTTCCAGGATCCCGAGAACCAGATTGTGTGCGAGACCGTGTGGCATGAGATGGCGTTTGGCCTAGAGAATCTGGGTGTGTCGCGCGACGAGATGCGCCGCCGTGTTGCCGAGACCAGCTATTTCTTTGGTCTGGAGGGCTGGCTTCATCGTGATACCGATACGCTTTCGGGTGGCCGCAAGCAGCTGCTGTCGCTTGCCGCCGTCCTGGCGCTGCGTCCGCGTGTGCTGCTACTCGACGAGCCCACGTCTCAGCTTGATCCGGTTGCGGAGAAGAATTTCCTGCACGCGCTGTTTCGTGTAAATCGCGAGCTGGGCTGCACGGTTGTTGTGGCGACGCATCAGCCGCGCCCAATGCTCGAATACGCGACGTGTGCGTACCGGATTGAGGATGGCCGCGTGCGCGAGGCGGCGGATATGGCATCTTTGGGACGCCGAGAATCGCTGTTTTCCGATGACACGTTGGGGTGGGGTGCCATCCGATGTGCAAAAAACGGAGTATTCAGCAGGCGTGAGGACAATTTGGGCTCTCTGGAGCCGCCCGGGGACGTATCGAGCGCGAAAAAAAGTTCAGAATTGGACAAATCGTCCGAATTTGTGGCGCAAACGTCGCTCGAGAACGGCTTGGAAGCCTTCTCGCGCACGGATGGAAGTAGAATACTCCAAAAAATGCACGCTGGGTCGGCTACCATCCTGTCGGAAGGTTGGTTTCGCTACGATCGAGCGTCCGGCTGGGTGTTGCGTGGGCTCGATGCGTCGTTTTCGGCCGGTGCGGTGCATGCGGTTGTTGGCGGTAACGGCTGCGGCAAGTCGACGATGCTCTCGGTGCTGGCGAAGACCGCCAAGCTGCAGCGCGGCCGCATGGTGCGCGGAGCGGCCTCGGCGGCGCTGCTGCCTCAGAATCCCAAAGCATTGCTGGTTGCCGAGACGGTTCGCGATGAGCTGATGGAATGGGCCTCGACCTGCGGATATGACGAGAACTTGGCGCGGGAGCGTGCGGCGAGCTTGGGGTTGTCGGGTCTGGATGGACGCCATCCGTACGATCTTTCGGGCGGGCAGCGTCAACTGCTTGCATTGGCAAAACTGCTGCTAATCGGCCCCGAACTGCTATTGCTCGATGAGCCCACCAAGGGTCTAGACCTGTTCAGCCGCCGCATCATCGCCCGCGCCCTGCGTGACCATGCGAAGGCTGGCGGCACCGTCATCATGGCTACGCACGATTTGGACTTTGCCGAGCAGGTAGCCGACGACGTCGCCATGATGTTTGACGGCGAGATTGCCTGCATGGAGCCGCCGGCCGACTTCTTTGCCGACAACGTGTTCTATAGGGCGTGATGGGATGACGGACTGTCGTTTCTCGCGTTTGCTTGCAAAACTGGAGATCCCGCTGTTGTTGGCGGTGCCGGCGGTGATGGCTGCCGCGTTGCTGGCGGGTGTTGAGCAGGCAGCGTTGGCCATGCTGGTTGTGGTGGCGTTGGTGCTTGCGCTGTTCTTTGCGGGTTACGAGGCATCTCGTCCGGGTTTGCGCCAGATTATGCCCACGCTGGTGCTGGCGGTGCTGGCGGCGGCGGGGCGCATCCTGTTTGGGCCCATTCCCGACTTTAAACCGGTGAGCGCCATCGCCATTATCGCGGGGGCGACGCTTGGTCGCCGCAATGGTTTTATGGTTGGCGCGCTGGCGGCGCTGACCAGCAATTTCTTTTTTGGACAGGGCATGTGGACGCCGTGGCAGATGTATGCTTGGGGGCTCGTGGGATACGTTGGCGGTGCGCTGACGTATGCGGGTGCGTTCGACCGCGCCGACGGCACCGTGCGCATGCCAGCACTGCTGGCGTACGGCTTTGCGTCGGGCCTGCTCTATGGCGTCGTGATCAACGCGTATGACATCATTGGTTTTGTGCAGCCGCTTACCTGGGCGGGTGCCGTGGCGCGTCTTGCCACGGCGGTGCCGTTCGATATCACACACGGCCTCGCGACCTGCGTGTTCTTGGTCGCCCTGTACAAGCCCTGGTGTCGCCGCATTAACCGTGTCGTCGTGAAATACGGGCTGTAAGGCTGGTTGCGTCGGAGCGGGAATCAATACTGCCGAAGTGCCATTTTAAAACTATGCCGGTTTACGGGGCTAGATTGGCGCAGGCCGACCATACCGGCTTTTTTCAAAATAGAGCAAGCCGTTTACCTGCGGTTTTATTATTACGGAATTGCGCATGGCTGGGGGTTCGCGATTCAGCCCCGTAAACCGGCATAGTTTTAAAATGGCCGGCTGATACGACGGGCATCGTGGCCCCCAGAGAGCCAAATTGATCCATTTTCTTCCGTCTCCAGATGTCCCCAGGAAATCAGTTGACGGCGCTTGCCACGAAACTGGCCCATCTACTACGTTTAGCTTGATACCCCCGACCATGACCGCGTTTTATGAAAAACCGCAGGCTTTCTACCTGCGGTTTTCTTTTTGCGTTGTTCGCTGTGGTTGAGGGTAGTGGCTTAAACGTAGTAGATGGGCTGGTTTCGTGGCGGACGGGGTCACGCGGGCGCCCTTGCGCGGGCAAAAGTGATCTGTATTCCTTCGTCCCCGGGGGATCATTTGGGGGCTAGAGCTCTAGCGTGAGGGTGACGGGGCAGTGGTCGCTGCCAAAGATGTCGCCGCGGATGCCGGTGTCGCGTACGTTGTCGGCGATTGCGTCGCTCACCAGGAAATAATCGATGCGCCAGCCGGCGTTGTTCTTGCGAGCATTAAAGCGGTAGCTCCACCAGCTGTAGACGCCCTCGACGTCGGGGTTTGCCGCGCGCCAGGTATCGGTGAAGCCGGCGTTGAGCAGCTCGGTAAACTTGCCGCGTTCTTCGTCCGAAAAGCCCGCGTTGCCGCGGTTGGACTTGGGGTTCTTAAGGTCGATCTCCTCGTGCGCCACGTTAAAGTCGCCGCAAGTTACGACGGGCTTGCCGCTCTCGCGCTCAAGCGCGCTCAAAAAGCCGCGATAGGCATCGTCCCAGGCCATGCGCACATCGATGCGCGCGAGTTCGTTTTGCGCGTTGGGCGTATAGACGTCAACAAACCAAAACTTGTCGAACTCGAGCGCGCAGACGCGGCCCTCGGTTACGGCTTGGGCGACGAGCTCGGCCGCCTCGCCCTCGCCGGCGTAGGGTAGCAGCGCGTCGGCGTGCAGCACGCGCAGCGGTTCCTGGCGGCTAAAGACCGCAGTGCCCGAGTAGCCCTTGCGCTCGGCGTAGCTCCAGGTTTGGTGATAGCCGGGCAGGTCAATATCGACCTGGCCATCTTGCAACTTGGTCTCTTGCAGCGCCAGGATATCGACGTCGAGTTTTTGCGCGATCTGGATAAAGCTTGGGTCCTTTTTAAGCACGGCGCGCAGGCCGTTGACGTTCCACGAGGCGAAAGTATAAGTCTGAGGCATGGTGTCCTTTCGACGGGGTTGGCAGGCTTAAGATTAGCGCAACAGGGGCGGGGTGGGATCCGCGCATGCTGACTTAAAGGCCGCATGCTGGGACGTCGCTCAACGCTGCCCGACTAACAAGGATGGAGGACTCATATGACGCAGGCAATATCGGACCCCAGGCAGGCCTCCGCCGCGCTGGCGGATCTGTTTGACACCCACAAGCGCGTGGTCTTCTTTGGCGGCGCTGGTGTTTCCACGGCAAGTGGCATCCCCGATTTCCGCAGCGTGGACGGCCTGTATCACCAGCAGTTTGCCTATCCGCCCGAGACCATGCTGTCGCATAGCTTTTACGAGGCGCATCCGGCCGAGTTCTTCGACTTCTACCGCACCAAGATGATCGCGCTTAACGCTAAGCCCAACCGCTGCCACACCAAGCTGGCCGAGCTGGAGCGCGCCGGCAAGCTCGACGCCGTGGTGACGCAAAACATCGACGGCCTGCATCAGATGGCCGGCTCACAGCGCGTGTTCGAGCTGCACGGATCGGTCCATCGCAACATTTGCCAGTCGTGCGGCGCGGTCTATAGCGCCGAGTGGATTTGCTCGCGCGAGCACGAGGATGCCGCGGGCGTGCCTGCGTGCCCCGCGTGCGGCGGCCGCATCAAGCCCGATGTAGTGCTCTACGAAGAACCGCTCGACGAGCATGTGTTGACCGGTGCCGTTGCCGCCATCGCCGCCGCCGATGCCCTCATTGTGGGCGGGACCTCGCTCGTGGTGTATCCGGCGGCAGGCCTTACGCGATACTTTACCGGTGATACGCTGGCCATATGCAACCTTGCTCCCACCGATCAGGATGCAAATGCCGACCTGCTGATTTCTTGCGACATCGCGGCCGCGTTTGCGTTCTAGCCCGCGCGCGCGGATACAATAGAAAGACTGAGTGCAAAGCGACCCCGCCGCCAGCTCCCCAGACTCGGCGGCGTGGGCATTTTAGGAGGATGTTCATGGCGAACGACAGCAAGACATGGCGGTGCGGAAAGTACGAGCTCAGCTTTGACCGTCCGCGCATCATGGGCGTCCTCAATGTGACGCCCGATTCGTTTAGCGACGGCGGGGAGCACTTCGACCCGGACGCCGCGATCGAGTATGGCCTGGCGATGCTCGACGCCGGCGCCGACATCATCGACGTGGGCGGCGAGTCCACGCGCCCCGGCTTTACCCCGGTCAATCCCGATGAGGAAGCGCGCCGCGTGCTGCCCGTGGTGCGCGCGCTGGCCAAGGAGGGCGCCATCGTCTCGATCGACACGCGTCATGTGGCGGTTGCCAAGGCGGCCGTGCGCTGCGGCGCCTCGATCGTCAACGACGTGACCGGCTTCACCGACCCCAAGATGGTCGAGTTTGTTAAGACGAGCACCTGCGGCATCATCGTGATGCATGCCGGCGAGGTCGCCGCACCCGCCCGCACGCACGCGACGGTGCAGCTCGATACCTCGGCTGCGGCGTTTGTTGCCGAGAAGGCACGCGAAGCGGCTGCCGGGGGCCCGCGCGGGGGCGAGGAGCTGGACTCCGAGGCCGAGAAGCCGGCCCGTCGCCGTCGTGGCAAGTTGCTGGGCGAGCCTAAGCCGGAGGCCAAGCTTCCGGGCGGCGTGGTGCAGCCCTCGTTGCCGTTTGGCGAACCGGAGCCCACGTCCGAGCCTGTAACCGAGCTGGGGCAGGAGACGCCGGCCGCCGAGCAGGCAGCTGCCGCCGAGACCGTCGCGCCCGCGCCCGAGGCCGCGTCCGCAGCCACCGAGGCCGCATCGGAGTCCAATGACCGCCTGGCCGCCATGATGCGCCGCAGCGCCCGCCGCGAGGAGGCCTATGTGCCCACCTCGCAGCTCCGCCGCTTTACCCTGCCCGATTCTGCGCCCATCATGCGCCGCGTCATGGGCTTTCTGTCCGACCAGGCCCGCACGCTCATCCATGCCGGCGTGTCGCGCGACCGCATCTGCATCGATCCTGGCCCGGGCTTTGGTAAGTCGGCTAACGAGGACATCGTCATCCAGCGCGAGACTGCCAAGATGGCGTCACTGGGCTATCCGCTCATGTGTGCCGTGTCGCGCAAGCGCTTTGTGGGCGCCGTCTCGGGCGTGACCGAGGCCGCCGAGCGCGATGCCGCTACGTTTGGCGTGTGCCTGGGCGCCATCCAGGCCGGTGCCAACATCGTGCGCGTGCACGACGCCGCGGGTTTTGCGCAGTTCCTGAACGGCTACTGGGCGGTTGCCAAGCCACAGCCGCGCCGCGCGTTTGTGGCCGTGGGCTCCAACCTGGGGCATCGCTGCGACAACATCCGCGCCGCACGCGAGATGATCGCCGAGATTCCACTCACCTGCGTGTCCAACTCCTCCAAGATTTACGAGAGCGAGCCGGCCTACGAGACGCGCCAGGACGCGTTTGCCAACGCCGTCATCGAGATCAAGACCGAGCTGGCGCCGCTGGTGCTGCTCGATGAGCTCATGAAGATCGAGGCCGAGCTGGGGCGCGACCGCTCCAAGAAGGCCAAGGCCAACGGTCCGCGCACCATCGACCTGGACCTGCTGTGGATGGATGGCGAGACCCACGGCGGCAAAAAGCTGCGCCTGCCGCATCCTCTCATTGGCGAGCGCGACTTTGTGCTGGTGCCGCTGGGCGCACA
>CABQWP010000054.1 GCA_902467875.1 uncultured Collinsella sp.
TGGCGGATGCCCCCGGCCGATGCCGGCGTGGCAGGCGAGCCCGCCGACGCACAGCCACTCGCGGGTCTGACCTTCGTGCTCACCGGCACGCTCGTCAACCGCACGCGCGACGAGGCAGGCGCGGCGCTCAAGGTGCTTGGTGCCAAGGTCTCGGGCAGCGTGTCAAAGAAGACGAGCTACCTGGTTGCCGGCCCCAAAGCGGGCTCCAAGCTCACCAAAGCCGAGCAGCTGGGTGTGCCTGTGCTGGACGAGGACGCACTCGAGCAGATCCTGGCTACTGGCGAGGTGCCCCAGGCTTAGGACATCGATAATCAAATTAGAAAACCTCCCGGAAAGGTTGATACTTTCCGGGAGGTTTTTATTTGGGCGTGGTGGCGGGCAGCATGATCTGCGTCATGTAGGTTGCCGAGGGTGACCCTGCGGAGCGGTGTCGTTCCGGAGCGATAGAAGATTCATACAAAGCAAAGGGGCCTCGCAGTGAGGTCCCACAACGGGGCTGCCCCATTGTAATGAGTTTTATACACTTTAACATTAACATTAACGTGTATACTTAGCAGTAAAGATATATGTTGAGAGGATCAGTTATGGTTACCGTCGCGTTTTCGGAGCTGCGCCAAAACCTTACGCAGGTGGCCGAAAGGGTTGCCAATGATGGCGAGGAGGTTGTGGTCTTCAAGCGGAGCAAGCCGTTGTTCAAAATCGTGCCGCTCGACTATCAAGGCCCGGTTGCAGTGGAATATGATGCTGCCCAGGAGCGTGGGGGCACAAAACCGACGTGCGGCTCGGACAAGCCCAAGCGCGACATGGGTACGATGTGGCATCCCAAGATCACCTGGAAGGAGATCCGTGAGATGCTCGCGGAGAATGAGGACTACCAGGAGTATCTCGATATCGTGGCTAACATGCCAAAGGGAACGCCGCTCGATACGATGACGGTTGAAGATGAAAAGCGCGTCGCGAGGGAGCGCTACCTATGAGGGCATTTCTCGATACCAATTTTCTGCTCGATTGTGTGCTGCCGGGCCGGCCGGAGCACGCAGCGGCGCAAACGATCAAGGGGCTCGTCGACGTGGGGCTTATCGAGGGCGTTGTTTCGGCCTGTTCTCTCAAGGACGCGTACTACATTCTCACTAAACAGGCAGGCGAGGCGCGCGCCCGCGAGGTAGTGCGCGACTGTCTTAAGAGCTATTCGGTAGAGCCTCTCGACCAAGAAGCTTGTTTTACCTCCGCCTATTCCGATGAGCCGGACTTTGAGGACGGCTGTATCCGTGCGATGGCCGAGCGTGCCGGCGTGGACTTTATCATCACGCGTGACCGCGCTGCTTTTGTGCGCTCGACCATCAAGACCTTCTCGCCTGCAGAGTTCATCCGTGCGTTTCCGATTCCGGAGGAGTAAAACCGCCATATCGAGGACTGTCTCCAGTGTGGTAGATCTTCTGTAGCCGACGCTCGTTAGTTGAGCTACACTTCATAATTATGTACATAATTATGATTGGAGTTGAACATGCCCGTTTGCGTTCCAATTAAAGATATGCGGGACACCGCGAAATTCTCGGAGCTCGTTGAAACTACTCCTGGTCCAGTGACTGTTACAAAAAACGGCTATAGCAAATTTGTTGTACTTCGATCCGAGGACTACGACCTCATGGTTCAGGAACAGGCTAAGGCTCGCCTGATGGCTCGTATGGCTGTGGCCGAGCGGGAGCGTGCTGCCGGCACGGCGCGTGATGCCTTTGAGGCCCTCGATGACCTTGAGGCAAAATATGGCCTATAACGTCAAGATTCTGCCTACAGCTGAACAAGAAGTTGACGATATCGTTGATTATCTATTGGGGCATGGTATTTTTACCGCCCGGCACTTTCCTGATAAATACCGTAGTCAGCTCCAGCTTCTTCAAAGTGGTGTAGTTGACTACGGCTTATCGAAGTTGCCCGAGCTTGCAGTGCTTGGTTACCATGCTTGCCTCGTTAATTCTTATGTAATGCTTTATTACTACGATAACGAGGACGTTGTGATTGCCCATGTTTTTCACCAAAGCCAAGATTATGCCGCATTGGTGATATCTAGAAATCGATTCGAGTTGCTAGATGATGATTAGTAAGAACCGCCCGGAAGTATGATGCCTTCCGGGCGGTTCTTACTTTGCTGGGGCAACCGGCACCGCGATCCGCGTCACTTGGGTCGCCGGGTCGTCGCTGATGATGTCGTCGATAAGGGCGATTTCGCGTCGCCCCGCTACGCCATCAGTTTGTCAAAAGCCCCGCGTCGGTTGAGCACAGTAAACGCGACAACACAGATGACCGCCGACAAAATCGATCCGCACGGCGAAGCGATGCCCATGGGAAACAGCGTGTCGGAATAGGCGTTCGACAGCAGCCACGCGCCCGGCACGCGAATGAGCGCCACGGCCAGCACGTTGTGCGCAAAGCCGATGTAGCTCTTGCCGTATGCAGCGAAAAAGCCGCTAAAGCAAATGTGGATGCCGGCAAAAATCGCGTCGAAAATATAGCTGCGCATATAGCCGGTGCCGGCCGCGACCACCGCGGAGTCCTTGGCAAAAAAGCCGATAAACGCCGGCGCTACCAGCCACATCAGCACCGTGATCAGGCAGCCGTACACCACCGAGATGGTCATGGCGTCTTTGAGCACCTGACGAGCGCGATCGCCCTTGCCCGCGCCGGCATTTTGCGCCGTGAGTGCGCTGACGGTGGCGCCCATGGAACTCGGCACAATGAACAAAAAGCTGATCATCTTCTCGACCAGGCCCACGGCGGCGGCGTCGACGAGCCCTCGGTGGTTGGCGATGACGGTGATAAACATAAACGCCACCTGGATGCAGCCGTCCTGCACGGCCACAGGCACGCCGATCTTAAGAATGCTGCCGAGCACCTCGGGCTGGGGGCGCAGGTCGCTGCGCTTAACGTGGATGTTCGTGCGGCGGCTCTTGAGCCACACGAGCGCGAGGGCAACGCTGGCCGTCTGTGCGGTCACCGTGCCGAGTGCCGCGCCCACGGGGCCGAGCCCCATGTGCCCGATAAATAGAAAGTCGAGTGCGATGTTGATGATGCATGCCACGCCGATCACGTACATGGGCGAGCGCGAATCGCCCAAGCCGCGAAAAATGGCCGAGAGGATGTTGTATGCGGCGATAAACGGAATGCCGACAAAGCAGATGCGCAGGTAGGCAGCGGTTCCTTCGACCGCCTCGGCCGGCGTGCCAATGAGCGCCACGATCTGTGGGCACAGTGCGAGCAGGACAGCGGCCAGCACCACCGAGACACCCATAAAGAGCGTAATGGTGTTGCCGATGGCGGTCTCGGCGCGATCGAAGCGGCGCGAGCCCACGGCGTGACCGACGATGACCGTCGTTCCCATGGCCAGGCCCACGAGCGTCACGGTAATGATATAGAGCGTCTGCGCGCCATTGCCCACGGCGGTGATGCCGGCGGCGCCGCTAAACTGCCCCATCATGTACAGGTCGGCCATGCCGTAGAGCATCTGCAAAAAGTATGAGAGCATATAAGGCAGGGCAAAGACCGCGATGGTCTTAAGGACATTGCCGCGTGTGAGGTCGTGTTCCATGGGCGGGACTTTCTGGCTGGGTTCGTTTAGCTACCAGTGTAGTGAAAACCCTACAACGATTGTAGAGTCAAGGTTTGTGTTGACAGTGGGGTGAAAAAAGTCACGCCCCGAGCACGATGCTTTGACCCCTCCGTGCCCCTCACCTCGCCTCAAACCATCACAACATTCGACACTTTTTGCCAAAAACGGGAAAAGCATCGAATGTTGTGATGGTTTTTCTGCCACCCGAACGGGTGGAATCGCTTTCTTGCGCACGAAGGTGTGCGGACCCGTGGGCAGGGGAATAAGGTTGGTTATCCGACTCCATTGGAGGGCTCATGGACCTGCCTATTGTCCTGTCCCATAAGACTGCCTGGCTGTACCACAACGTGGCACGCCCGTCCGAGCCGCTCTCGCGAGCAAGCAGCCTATACGATGAGGACTCGCTTGCTAACGAGGCGGAGCCGACCGCGAGCCTGCCCAAATTGAGGCTCGATGCCAAGGGGCTGAGGGCTTCAACGGCAGTTGGGATCGTTACCGACTATCTGGTTGCGCTCGGTATTCCACGAGAAGAGCTCGATCATATCGACACGCTCGTCAACTTCGATTTTGAGCGTTCGACGCCGGCTGGATTTAGGTGCCACGTGTTTGGGGCGCCGATACCTCCAGGCCATCTTATCGAGGTGGCAGAGGGCCTTCTAGTGGTTGATGAGGCCATGTGCTTTGTCCAAGCGGGTTCGTGGATGAGCGAGCCCGAGCAGCTGGAATATGGCTACGAAATCTGCGCCCGATACCATTTGAATCATCTGTCGACAGGCGATTATATCGAGATGGGGCAGAGGTATACCGTTGCCGACTTGATTGCTTATTGCAACGAGAACCGATCTCGTCAGGGGGCTATACGCGCGGCCGCCGTGCTCAAGCGCGTGCACGATGGCGCGCGGTCGCCCATGGAGACGGCCACCGCAATCATGGTCGTAGCAAAACGTTCCCAGGGAGGGCTGGGATACGCCAAGATCGAGCTCAACCATCGGGTCGATGTTCCCAACGAGTTCAAGTATCTCGCAAAGGCCGGGTATTTCGAGATTGACGTATATGCGCCTGCGAGCGGTACGGGGATTGAATACAACGGCTCGGACCATCTTGATAAACAGCGCAGCGCGTCGGACGCGGAGCGTATGACCGTGCTGAGCGCGCTGGGCTTTAGGATGATCGTCCTCACCGGGACTCAGTTTGCCCACCAGCTGCAATTGCACCGGGCGATGAACGCCATCGCGCTCGCTATGGGCCTTAAGTGCGACCGAAGCGAAGCGTTTCAGAAACGTCAGAACGACCTGCGAGAATTCGTGATTCGGCACTGGGACGGCGGCCTTTAGGGGCGTTCTGGCCCTTCTACGGGTTGCCATGGGCAGGCAGACCATCACAACATTCGACGTTTTTGCCAAAATCGGGAAAAGCATCGAATGTTGTGATGGTTTGCATGCTGAGGATGGGCTTGGAAAGCCCGTTTTGCTCGAAGCGACCTGTCCTGTCGTACGGGTGTCGGCACGATTCTCTCGTGGGGTATTATGTTTTCCGAAGAATAAAACGCCGCGTGAGGGGAGGGCTGCGTGGACGGGCACGTGCAACATGACGGCTTTGGCCGCGATATCAACTACCTGCGCATTGCCGTTACCGACAAGTGCAATTTCCGGTGCATTTACTGCATGCCGGCCGATGGCGTGGCGCCCCGCGCGCATGACGAGCTGCTCAGTGCCGAGGAAATCGCCCGCTTTGTGCGCCTGGTGGCGGGGGAGGGCATTCGCCGCGTGCGTCTGACGGGCGGCGAGCCGCTGGTCAGCCGCCGTATCATCCCACTCATCCGCGACATCCGCGCGATCCCGCAGATCGAGGACATCTCGCTCACCACCAATGGCGCCCTGTTGCCCCAGCTGGCGCCGCAGCTCAAAGATGCCGGGCTTAACCGCGTCAATATCTCGCTCGACACACTCGACCCTACGCTCTTTGGAAAGATCACGCGCCTGGGTCGGCTCGAGCAGACCATGACCGGCATCGACGCGGCGCTGGCTTGGGGCTTTGAGCCCGTTAAGGTCAACTGCGTTGTGGTGCGCCGGCTCAACCAGGATGTGGCAGCCCTCGCACGGCTGACCGTCGACCGCCCCATCCACCTGCGCTTTATCGAATACATGCCCATCGGCGACGAGCGCACCAGCTCGCATTGCGCTGTGGACCCGCATGCGCCCACGCTCAATCCCGAGCTGTGGGACGCGAGCGATACCGTGCCGAGCGACGAGCTGCGGGCGCGCATCAATGCCGGGGCCGCCGCGACGGGACTGGGCGAGCTTGAACCGCTCGACATCAACGACGCTCCTGCCGGCGCGGGCCCTGCGCGCTATTGGCACTTTCCGGGCGCGGCGGGAACGGTTGGCTTTATTAGCGCCATGTCCAACCATTTTTGTGCGAATTGCAACCGTCTGCGCCTGACGGCCGATGGCAACGTGCGTCCGTGCCTGTTCAGCGACGCCGAGTATTCGGTGCGTGAGGCGCTGCGCCGTGGTGATGATATGCAGGTACTTTCGATTTGGCGCGATGCCGTGGCCCACAAACCGCAGGAACACGCGATAATTGAGGGCACGCAACGATTTATGTCCCAAATCGGAGGATGATCATATGGCCAAGAGCAGGTACGCCGATGCCACCAAGGCCGCTCGCAGGGCCGCGATGTCTGCCCATAAAGCCTCAGTCGCGACGAATGCTGGCAACGCCGACGCGTCCGCTCAGCCGACTGCCAGCGCTGCCACCGAGCCCGCCCGCGACGCCCGCCGCGACGAGCTGACGCACGTGGATGCCAAGGGCGAGGTGCGCATGGTCGACGTGTCCGACAAGGCCGAGACCCATCGCATTGCCATCGCCGAGGGCACCATCCTCATGCATCCCGAGACGCAAGCCATGGTGCTGCAGGACCGCGCCAAAAAGGGCGACGTGCTTGCCTGCGCGCGCGTGGCGGGCATCATGGCCATCAAACGCACGAGCGACATCATCCCCATGTGCCATCCGCTGCTCATTACCAAGAGCAAGTGCGACATTGCGCCCATCGCTGCGGCGGGGACGCTGGCCGAGGACGTGCCCGAGGGCTGGGCGCCGGCGCGCGCGGACGGGCAGGTTGGCTTTCATGTACTGGTTACGGCCGGCGTGACGGGCAAGACGGGTATCGAGATGGAGGCCCTGACCGGCGCGAGCGCCGCGTGCTTGACCATCTATGACATGTGCAAGGCGGTCGATCGCGGCATGGAGATCGTTGACGTTCGCCTGCTGCACAAGGAAGGCGGCCGCTCGGGCGTGTGGGATCGTGCTGAGCGTCAGGTTGCTGCTGTTGAGGCCGTGGGAGCCGCGGGCGATGCACCTGCGAGCGCACCCGTCGTCGCGCCCGCAGCTCCCACTCCGGCCGTCCCCGCGATCGCGTTTATCGGCTACCAAAACTCGGGCAAGACCACGCTCGTCGAGAAGGTTATCGCCGAGCTCACCCGCCGCGGCCTGCGCGTGGGTTCGCTTAAGCATCATGGGCATCACGGCTTTGATATCGATGTGCCCGCTAAGGATACGTGGCGCCATCACCAGGCCGGATCCAAGCACGTGGGCCTCATCTGCGCCACGCGCTGGGCGGAGTACGCCGACACGCGCGAGGAGGACGAGATGCCCGCGCGCGAGCTGCTGTCGCGCTACAACGATGTCGACGTGGTGATCATCGAGGGCTACAAGACCGAGGGCTTCGACAACATCGTCGTCGCGCGCTCCGGTGTCGACCGTCTGCGCGGCAAGAGCTCGCTCGACCTGGTCGACGGTCACACGCTGGCCCTTGCCTGCAACGAGGCCCTGGCGCGTCAGGCCTTCGATGCTGGCTTCGCGACCCGAGCCATCAACATCAACGACGCCCGAGCCATCTGCGACCTGATTCAAGATCACCTTTAAGGGCCGGCTCGCTGCGCTGCCATAACCTGCCAAATAGGGACAGGTTTGTTTTGGCAGGTTTTATCTGGGCAAACGTCATTTCCACCACAAAGGGGCCAGGCACCTTTGTGGTGGATTTTGCTTTGGTAGATGTGTGGGACATGCCTTACAATCTACCAAGTAGTTCATACTGAGCGAAAAACGGAGAGAAGGGTCCTGATGCGTCCTTAATGTTTCATGCGGATAGATTGATTTGACAGACGGTGGCGAATGCCCGCTGTCCGCATTCGTATGAAACAAGGAGTCTCCATGCTCGCCTCTCTTTTCTCAAAACCTCAATCATCGCTGTCCGCGCAGGCTAAACGCCTGGTGGCCATGCGCTTTCTCATTTACACCGGTTTTCAGACCAGCTACTTTATCGGCGTTATCGGAACACTCACCTATGCGGACGGCGCTTCGGTCGTCGCGACATCGCTGGCCGTCCTTTTTATGAACGTATTCGTGATCTTGGGATCCTTTGCGGGTGGCGCTGCGCTCGACGCCTGGGGCCCGCGCCGTCATTTCTTGCTGAGCATCGTGGGCACGCTGGCAACCGGCGCGGCGATCCTCGCCTTTGGTAGCGCGACCGGCGTCATCCTGCTCGGAGCGGTGTTCCTGGGCTTTACGATGGGATTCGCTCAGCCCATTGCCACGTCCTATCCGGCCTACCTCACCAACGACCCCGTCGAGCTCAAAGACATCAACTCCGCCATTGCCATGTTCTCAAACGTGAGTATCATCGTCGGCCCCACGCTGGGCGGTTTTGTCGCGGCTGCTGCGTCGTCGCGCGCGGTGTTTGTGCTCATGATGCTCTTTACCGCGCTGGCGTTCATCGTCGGTTGGGGCTTTAGGCCGCAGACCAGCCATGTCGCCGGAGATGCGGATGCCGATTCGGCAGAGGAAGGGGAGCGTGCGGGACAAAGCTCCAACCCCAGCACGTCCGCCCGTGCCACCTTCGCAGCCAGCATCAAGACAGTCTTCACCAACAGCGTCCTCGCGCTACTTTTCTGCATCATTTTTCTTTCGAACTTTGGCTACGGAGCCTTCGATCCGCTCGAGTCGTTTTTCTATCGTGATGTCCTACGCGTCGGCGTTGAGTGGATGGGCTGGCTCTCGTCGGCCTCGGGTGTGGGCGCGGTGCTGGGTGCCGTGCTCGCGCTCCGCTTGTCGCCGCACTTGGTCAACCTTAAAACGCTGCTCGTGGCGCTCATGTCCGTGGGTCTGGGAAGTTTGCTCTATGTGGGGACACCGTACGTGGGCGTAGCCCTCGTCGGACAGATTGCCCTGGGCGTGGCCTGGGGTGTCGTCAACCCGCTCCACAACACGATCGTGCAAACGACGGCCCCGCTCGAGCAGCTCGGCCGCGTCAACTCGGTCATGGGCTTTGGCAATATGTTCGCCGGCGTGGCCCCTCTGGCGGTTGCACCGTGGCTGGCGGCAACATTTGGCGTACAACGGACACTCGTGGGGGCAGGCATGGTCGTGACGGCGGTTCCCGCGGCGCTGCTGCTGTTTGGACGCCGGCATTTGGATCGTGCCGCAAAGCAGTAAAAACCATCACAACATTCAGCGAAAATCGCGATTTTGACGAAAAGCGTCGAATGTTGTGATGCTTTGCGACTCGGGCCAGGCCACCCTTCTGATCCGGCCACCACAAAGGGGGCAGGCACCTTTGTGGCGATCGGGTCCCAACGGCCTGCGCCTTGGTATACCATGTACACCATTTCCGACCACATTCAGCACCGCCGCACAACCCAGAAAGGCCCCCATGGACACCACCTTCAGCCACATCAAAGCCGTGTTCTGCGATATCGACGGCACGCTGCTCACGAGCCAGCACACAGTGTCCCCGCGCACCGTGGCGGCGATCCGCGCCCTGCGCGAGCGTGGCGTGCTCTTTGGCCTGTGCACCGGGCGCGACGCCCACGCGACCGAGGCCATGTACGAGCTCTGGGGCATCGAAGGCCTGGTAGACGTGCTCGTGGGCTGCGGTGGCGCCGAGGTCATTGACCGCGCGCACGACATCAACGAGCTGAGCTATCCGCTGCCGGGCGAGACCATCGCGCGCATCTGCAAGCACATGGCGGACCTTCCGGCAACGCCCGTCTGCCCCCGAGACGGCGTGTTCTACGTACCCGAGAGCAACGCGTGCGTCGAGCACCTGTCGCGCGTCGACGGCGTACCCTACCAGGTGATCGATTTTGCCGAGTTTTTGCGCGAGCCGCAGCCCAAGGTGATGTTTACCATGGCGCCCGAGGTAATGCCGCGGGTGATTGAGCGGGCGTCGACGTTTGCCGATAACACCGTTAAGGCGGCCGCTCTGCAAACCACGCAGCGGCTCTACGAGTTCATGGATCCGCGCGTGTCCAAGACGCGCGGCCTTGTGCGCGTGGCGGAGCTCAACGACATGGAGCTCCAGGACATCTGCGTGTTTGGCGATGCGGACAACGACACCTGCATGGTGGCCGACGCCGGCGTGGGTGTGGCCATGGCAAATGGCAGCGACGCCACTCGTGCCGCCGCCGACTTTGTAACCGCCAGCAACGACAAAGACGGCATCGCGATCTTTATCGAGGAACATTTGCTGTAGCGCCGGGGGAGAACCACCGCAAAGGGGACAGGCTCCTTTGCGGTGGTCTCAGGCGATTTGGGCGAATTGATGCCTAAAATCTGCGCGTAAATCCAAATATGGTTGTCTGAACATTACGCTTGTGACTACCGATGAGTTAAAGATATTCCCAGCAATTTAGTAGTCTATTCCTCCCGGTTAATGACCTTCCGTTCACGGTCGATTTTCAACCGTTCACAGGATGTTCGCTCTTGAGCAAAATGTTGTGCAAATAAATAAAACGCTATTAAAAAACTGATAACTAGCTTAATTACCAGTAGAAATAGATATTTCATAGCGAATAAACGAAGGTTAATCCGAGCAAATGTCAAGAGAATTGAGAATTCGCTACAAAACTATCGGTATTTTTGCTTAGATGTTCAAACAATCGTTACAATATGTACTATAAGCGTGTGCAATTGCAGGTTGCGCAGATACGTTTGATAGTGAAAGAGCAAGATCGCGGTCTCTTGGGGAGGAGACATCGATGAAAGCGAATTCAGACAAATCTAAGCAGAGCAAAAAAGCGACGCGCCTTGTACTGGCAGGCGTTTTGTGCGGAGCCTCCGTGTTGAGCCTGGTACTGTCGCTCGTCATGCCCCCGATCTCGCAGGCCATCGCCAACGATGCCCAGACAGTTTCTACCGCGGAAACTGTAATGGGGGGGGTTCCTCAAGTGAGTCCGCTGCTGTAGGTAACACCAGCGAGGATGCCGAAAACCAGAATAGCGACGAGACCGATGGCGGCGAGTCTGGCTCTTCAAATAGTGTTGAGCAGGCTCAGAGTGCGAATGCGGCTTCAGCGGGAGCGACGGCCACCGTGAAGCCGGGAATTTACGTTCCCACGTCTATCGGTATCGGTACGAATATCGATGTCTCCACCCCCGATCCCGGCGTGGCCACCTACGTCGGCCGCGACATGTACATCGGTGGTAAGCCGAGCGACACTAGTAATCTTGATGCGGACAACGCCCCCACCGGCTCATATGCCGCTGAGGCGGAGGGCCTTACCGTGGTCCGTGGCAAGCTTGCCATGAATCCACTCAAAGAGAGCTGGCCCTATAATAATAGTGGCGGCGCTGGTTTCCGCTTTGGCACCGTTGGTTTTGGTTCCCAGTTCCGTCCTGTCTACGGCAGCACCGTGCTTGCGGTCGCCGGAATCGACAGTGCGATCACCAAAATGAGCGTTGGTTACAACGGCAACTTGCCGGGGGCGACTACCGTTGGCGCTTGGAACAAAGGCGCTTGGGTCGGACAGCAGAGACCTTCTGAGGGCGCGACTCCTTCCGGCTTTGCCTACACCGCGCAAATCGCAGGCCCCATCACATACTGGCGCGATAGCGAGTATAAACGCCAGTCTGTGGTGACAATGCAGGGTAATTGGTACGAGGGCTTGTCTGCTCTGGAAAGCACCCTGTTCAATAAAGCTGTTGATTTGACTAATGTCAACGGTAGCGATTATTCGAGCTATAACGGTACAAATGGATACCTCTCGAAGCTATCGAAACAGCTCGACTCGTTTGAAGATACTGGCGAGGTGGATGTCAACGGCTTTGCAGAGCCTAATAGCAACTACGTCATCAACAAGTACAATAACGACGGAACAAGCTATACACTCAAATTCGATGGTAGCGACGATGGTAGCGGCAAGTCTGTTTCCGGTGCGCTCGATACCGGAATCCCGAACAATATGATTCGCAACACCGAGCGACTCATCACCTTTACCGGCGATGGAACTTCTATGCAACAGGTCTTCACCATCGCCGGTTCCGAGCTCTCCAACTGGAAGGATGGCGTCTACTACCGCGGCGTCGACTTTAAGTTCACCAATATCCCCGAAGGCGCATCCATTGTCGTGAACGTTACAGGTACTAATCCTGTCGAGTTCCACAACGGCTGGCGCTTCTGGTGGGGAGATACAGAAATATCTCGCGGTTACGAGAGTCAGTACGCCAAGAAAGACCTTGACGCGAAATACTCGCTGGCCTCCCAGTCCATCATGTGGAACTTCGTCGATACCACCAGCCTTACCATTCGAGGCGGCATCGCGGGAGAGGACCGCGCGGACTGGGGATACAGTGGCACAGTCAGCGGTGCTAAGTGGACTGACGACGATCCTGCGGCGGCTATGATCGGATCGATTCTCGTTCCCAACGGAAGTTTCGACGACCATGTGACTACCAACGGTCGCGTTTATGTGGGCGTCGATTTCTCAATGAACAGCCCGAAGGTTGCCGCAGCATTTGGTGAGGGTAACTCGGCTTCCGTCATCGATATGGATCAGGAGCGTCACAACTTCCCGTGGTCCGGGTCGTATACACCGGACGGCTCTGCCATTGCGTGGAGCAAGGTCGACGCTGCGGACGGCACTACGCTGCTCCCCGGTTCCTCGTGGGCTATCTATGGTTCTGTCGAGGATGCTGTCGCGGGCCAACACGCTATCGTGACGGTGACTGACGGTGGCGCAAATGATTACGCTTCGGTTCATGGCGAGCTTCAGTTCAACTATTTGAATCAGAAGGCCAACATCGGCGATCCCAAGGATACCAAGTACTTCACGTATTACATCAAAGAGGAGACGGCGCCGGAGGGTTACCAGGTTTCGGACAAGATCTACTATGCCACCATGAACAATGCTGGTGAGACGGTCAACTACGTTCAGGGCTATGTGGATACGGCAAATCGCAACTCACTGGTCCCGTTCGAGAATAACCTTACGGGTGCCATCCCCAACGCCAGGATCACCGGTACGGTGTCTTGGACCAAGGTGGCGGAGGACGACACAAAACACACTCCTTTGCCTGGTTCTGAGTGGAAGCTCACCAAGAAAAAGGATGCCGATAGTACGGCCGACCAGTCCTGGACCGTGATCGACCAGGTGAGCGACCAGTCGACTTCGAGCGATACCACGTGGGTAGACACCGACACCGCGCCTGGCAAGTTCACGCTCGAGGGCCTGCTGCCGGGCACGTACACGCTTGTTGAGACCCAGGCTCCGTTTGGCTACGAGAAGAACCCGACGGAATATTGGTTCACGGTGAACACGAACGGTTCCATTGCGTGGACCGGGGACGAGAAGCCGAGCATCGTTGATGGCACTACGTACATCTCTGACACTCTCACCACCACGTCCGTGGAGATCCCGGTGATCAAATCGGTTCGAAACATGGATTGGCCGAAGGGCGACAAAGGCTATGTGCCGTTCGAGTTCAGCATTGAGGCTACGGGTGACTACGCAGACACAGCCCCCAAGCCCAAAGAGCTCAAGATTTCTGTTGCCCCAAAGGCAGGGGAGACTGACGCCACCAGGCTCAACAACATCACGGCGACCTTTGGCGCGATCACGTTCAACATGTCGCACCTGTCCACTGAAGCAGGCACCGATAACGACTACGCCAAGACCTACACCTACACGGTAAAGGAGGTCGCGCCCGCCACCGGTGCCGTCAATAAGCTCCGCTACTCCAAGGCCGAGTACCAGGTTGCCGTCACGGTGAAGGTTGCCAGGGACAATGGTAAGTACTCCGGCCTCACCACCTCCACCACGGTCACGCAGATGAAGGATGACATGGGTAACGCCCTGGGTGAGAACGGGCAGGGCGTCGTGGTTCAACCCTCCGCCGCCGCGCCCGACGCCATTCCCGCCTCCACCTTCACCAACACCTACTCCACCACTCTGCCTCTATCCGGTATGTCGGGCGTCACTCTGACGTACCTTGCCGGCGCGGCGGTGCTTTGCGCTGCTGCGGCCTGGATGCACATTCGTCGCAAGGCGAATGCGAAGGGAGGTAAGCGTCGTGAATAAGAAAGTTTGCTCCTTCCCGATCTTGTTTGCGCTGCTTGCCCTCCTGATCGGCACCTGCGCGGTTGTGTTCCCCGCTTCCGCGCAGGCCGCGCCGACCTCGACCGGTTCCATCACGGTGAGCGGCACCGTGGCGAGCAGCTACGATGCCTACCAGATCTTTAGCGCCAGCGTCGTCGACGGCGACAGCGACGCTAAGATCGCCACCGACCTCGCCTGGGTAAGCGACGCCGTGCGCGACGCCGCGCTGCCTGTGCTGCACAGCGCCGGCATGCCCAATTCCCAGACCACCGCGCAGGAAGCTGCCGAGTGGCTCAACACCGATTCCCACCTTACGAGCGCGCTGAGCGCACAGCTCGCTCGTTCCCTCCAGAGCTCTGGTGCCGAGTCTGTGGCCCTTAACGCGGGCACGGCGGCCGAGCTGTCCTGCGGCTACTGGCTCATCGTCGCCAAAGACGACGCCATCGCCCAAGGCGAGGCCGGCACCGCGCCGATCATGACCCTGGTCGGCGGCAGCGCCGTTACCGTCAAGCCCAAGGCGGCGACTCCCAAGGTCCAAAAGCATGTGCTGGAGGACGGCACCGCCGCCTGGCAGAAGGCCGCCGACGCCACGGTTGCCGACGACCTGTACTGGCGCCTCTCTGCCACGGTCCCGGCGGGCCTCACGGCCTACGATACCTATACGGTGCAGTTCGTCGACACCATGGGTGGCCGCGAGCATGCGCGTGTACGTGGCGGCGGGCGCGGACGGCGGTTTCGACGCCGTCTCGGCCGGCAAGGACGGGCGCGCCGGCACCGAGCCCGCGAAGGGCTGGGCCGACATCACGGCCCAGTGCGCCACCAAGGTAGCGGCCGACGGCAAGACCTTCACCGTGCGCACCGGCGACCTCATCGCCGCGCTCGGCGGGGCCGACGCCTTTACCGCAGGCGCCCGCGTGGTCGCCGTGTACAATGCGCCGCTCAACAGCGCTTGCAACCACGGCATTGCGAAGGGCAACCCCAACGAGGTCTACCTGCGCTACCCGCGCTCTCCCTTTGCCGACCAGTCCGGCGATGCCGGCTTCACCCGCACGCCGAGCGACGACGCGTGCGCCTACACCTGGGATCTCGCGCTCACCAAGCGCGGCAGCGACGGCGACAAGCCGCTTGCCGGGGCGGTCCTGAGCATCGCCGACGACCGCGTCCGCACGCTAGCGGCCGACGGCACGTGGGATGCAGATGGCAAGGCCACCGTCACCACGGGCGAGGACGGCCGCGTGACCGTCTCGGGCGTGGACTCGGGCAAGCTGGAGGTCCGCGAGCTCAAGGCGCCCAAGGGCTACACCGCCTTTGAGGGCACGCGCTCCGTGACGGTCAAGGCCGAGGGCTTGGACGTCGACCAGGTGGCCGCCGCCAAGCCCAAGCTCACCATCACGGCCGAGTCGCCCCTGCGCGCCGA
>CABQWP010000055.1 GCA_902467875.1 uncultured Collinsella sp.
TAAAGCCATGGCGTTGAGAGGGAGGGCGCGGTGCGGCTTGCCGCCGATGAGCTGGGAGTCGAGCGCGTGACGACGGCACGCGAGCTGGCGGTCGACGAGATTGCGGCGCTATGTGCCACGGGCGTGCCCATCGAGGTATTCTGCCACGGTGCGATTTGCATCGGCTATTCGGGGGCGTGCGAGTTTTCGGCCCTGCGGCGTGGGCGCTCGGCGATGCGCGGCGACTGCACGCAGCCGTGCCGTCTGGCGTACGACCTGGTGGACGAGGCGGGACAGAGCGTTGTCGCCGTCGAGGGAGATCGCCTGCTGTGCCCGCGCGACTATCTGGGTATTGCACATCTGCCCGAGCTTGTAGATGCCGGCGTGGCGTCGCTCAAGATCGAGGGGCGCATGAAGAACCCTGATTACGTATTCAACGTGGTGCGGGTTTGGCGCCGGGCACTCGATATGCTGTGCGACGGCGCGTGGGACCCCGGTGCCGTGGAAGAGCTCGAGCGCGAGCTGGGAAGGTCGTTTAACCGTGGGTTTACCGATGCGTACCTGCGAGGACGTTCGGGTGCCGAGCTTATGAGCTTTGAGCGTGCGATCAACCAAGGTGTGCGCGTGGGACGCCTGGTGGCCGTTGGCCACGAAGAGGTGACCGTTGAGCTCGATGCCGCCGTGGCGGCGGGTGACACGCTCGAGATTCGGTTCTATCCGGGTGCCGACGCGCGTCCCGATGTGCCCAAGCGCTGGCCGCAGGTGCCCTGTCCGGTGGATGCCGCGGCGGGGGAGCGCGTCGTCGTGCATTGCAAGCGTAAGGTTGACACGGGCTGCGAGGTGTACCTGATTCGCAGCGCCGGCGTGTTGGATCAGACGGCGGCGGTGTTGGAGCGCATGCGGGCCGAGGCGGATGCGATTGCGCCCGTTGCGCGTGCCGTTGAGGTGCTGCCCTTTGAGGGCGTTACGGTGGATGGCGGTGCGTCGACGGAGCTGGTGGAGTGCGCGGTTCCCGCTCGCATGGTTTTTGCTTGGCAGCTGATGGATGCCGACCCGCGCGGAGAACTTGATTTGTCCGACGCCGTTGTGGTGCTTGACGAGGTGTGCCGCACGGGTGACGCTGACCGGACCCGCTCACTGATGCAGCGTGCCGGGCGCGTCGTCTGCCGCAACCTGGGACAGGTGGTGATCGCTCGCGAGCTGGACGTGACGTTTGACGTGGCGGCGCCGGTGTTCTGCGCGAATCGGGCCACGCTTACCTGGCTGCGCGGACTCGGTGCGGGGCGGGTGTACTTGCCGGCCGAGTTGCTCGGCAATGATGCGGAACGTATTGCTGAACTGGCTGCTGAACCCGGCGTCTTGGGTCCGGTCGACGCCGACCGTCCCGAGCTTATGGTGTGCGAGCACTGCCTGCTGACCGCCGAGGGCGTCTGTGCCACCGATGCGACGGGACAGGTCCGTTGCCGCGACTGCTTGCGCCGTCGGCAGGTACGCTATCTGGTCGAGCGTGACGGTACACGTTTGCCAGTTGCCATTGACGCATGCGGCAGGACGAGGATTTTCCTGTCGTAGGTGCCGCGTCGCGTCAGTTTGTTATCATATGAGAGTTTATGGACTTCCAGCACCGCCGTATCCGGTGAGGGTGCTATAGCAAAAGGAGGATACCCAATGCTGTCTGTTGACGAGCAAATGCGTATCATCACCTCGGGCGCCGCGCAGATCGTTCCCGAGGCCGACCTTCGCAAGAAGCTTGAGAAGGGCGAGCCCCTCAACATCAAGCTCGGCGTCGACCCCACCAGCCCCGACCTGCACCTGGGCCATGCCGTGCCGCTGCGCAAGATGCGCCAGTTCCAGGACCTGGGCCACAACGTCACCCTCATCATCGGCAACGGCACCGCGCTGATCGGCGATCCCTCGGGCAAGAACTCCACGCGTCCGCAGCTTTCGCAGGAGCAGATCGAGGCCAACGCCGAGACCTACGTGAGCCAGGCCATGAAGATCCTGGACCCCGAGAAGACCACCATCGTGCACAACGGCGATTGGATCCTTTCGATGGATCTGGCCGGCCTGCTGCAGGTGTGCTCCAAGTTCACCGTTGCCCGCATTCTTGAGCGCGACGACTTTACCAAGCGCTACCAGTCTCAGACGCCGATCGCCCTGCATGAGTTCCTGTATCCCGTGATGCAGGCTTTCGACTCTGTGCAGATCAAGGCCGACGTGGAGATGGGCGGCACCGATCAGCTCTTCAACCTGCTCGCCGGCCGCGAGCTCATGGAGAAGATGGGTATGGAGCCGCAGATTGCGCTCACCATGCCGCTGCTCGAGGGCACCGACGGCGTGCGCAAGATGTCCAAGTCCTATGGTAACTACATCGGCCTGACCGACGCTCCCAAGGACATGTTCGGCAAGACCATGTCCATCCCCGACGAGATGATCGGCAAGTACTATCGTCTGGCCAGCTCGCTCACCCCTGCCGAGGTCGACAAGATCGACGCCGCCCTGGCCGATGGCTCCGCCGACCCCTACGAGCTCAAGCGCGCTCTGGGCCGCGACCTGTGCGACACCTACCACGGTGCCGGCGCCGGCGACGAGGCTCAGGCCGAGTTCGACCGCGTGTTCAAGGAGGGCCAGCTCGCCGACTTCCCCGAGAAGCATGCCGAGCTGACTGTCAATGACGAGGGCCAGATTTACCTCGCCGGCCTGCTCAAGGACCTGGGTCTTTCGGCCAGCGCCGGCCAGGCCCGCCGCGATATCGACGGCGGCGGCGTCAAAATCAACGGCAAGGCCGTGGCTCCCAAGAGCTACAACATCGATCCGAGCGCCCTCAAGCTGGGCGATACCCTCTCCGTGGGCAAGCGCAAGGGCTTCAAGTTGGTCTAACGAGCGAGTTGACCTCACAAGTGCAACAAGGCCGCAGCCGGGAATCCCGACTGCGGCCTTTTTGGCACTTGGGGACGTTCCTTTTGTGCCGGCACTTTGGGACACTCCTTGGCATTGGTGCAAAGTAACCTGCCCCCATTGCGCTGAGCGGCGTGTGCCGTTAAGCGGAGAGGCGTATTGTTGACCCATCGTTTGGGCATACAATGGCTATTGACTTGCTGCGGTGAAGGCCTGTCCGCTCCGCAGCTGTTTTCTACGGTTAAAGGAGTATGTATGTCCGTTGAGGTCATGAGGTCTGTGATCGAGGCCGCCGAGGGCCGCGTGCCCGTCGACACGCTGTTTACCAATGCGCAGATCGTCGACGTGTATGGCCAGCGTGTGGCGCCCGGCAGCGTTGCCGTCAAGGACGGTGTGATCGTCGGCGTGCTCTACGATGGTCGCGACGATGTCGCTGGCACCTACGAGGCTGCCGAGGTTATCGACTGCCAGGGTCGCTATCTCGCTCCCGGTTTTATTGACGGGCATCTGCATATCGAGTCTTCGAACATCCGTCCCGCCGAGTATGCTCGCATGGCCGCGACGCGCGGTACTACCACCGCCATTGCCGACAGCCACGAGATTGCCAATGTTGCCGGTCTCGACGGCTTGCGCTTTATGATTGAGGACGGCCGCCGCGCACCCATCTCCATCAAGTACATGATGCCTTCGTGCGTGCCCGCGCTGCCCGACGAGCAGGCCGGTGCCGTTATTTCGGCTGCCGATATGCAGGCGTTTTTTGCCGAGCATCCGGGCGATGTCTTTGGTCTGGGCGAGATGATGAACCTGCCGGGCGTCTTTATGGCCGATCCCGAGACCTGCGCTCGCATTGACGCTGCCAATCAGACGCCGTCCAAACAGGTCGACGGCCATGCTCCGCTTGTTGCCGGCAAGGATCTCAACGCCTATGCCGCAGCGGGTATTATCGCCGACCACGAGTCGACGATTCCCGAGGAAGCGCTCGACAAGCTATCCCGCGGCATGTATGTCATGCTGCGCGAAGGTACGTGTAGCCACGACCTGGCCAACCTGTCTCCGATGCTGCTGGAAAACCCCGCTCGTGCCCGCCGCTGCTGCTTTGCGACTGACGACCGCGCTCCCTCAGATGCGCTTTCGACCGGTATGATCGACAATGCCTGCCGCGTGGCTATCGAGGCCGGTATTGACCCCGTGGTTGCCATCTCTATGGCGTCCCTGTCCACGGCCGAGGCGTTTGGCCTGGACCACGGTTGCCGCGACCCGCACGAGCTGCGTGGCGCCATCGCCCCGGGCAAGCGTGCCGACCTGCTGGTGCTCAACGACCTGACGTTTGTCACGGCTCCGCATCGCGTGTATGCCGCTGGTGCTCTGGTGGCGCAGGACGGCACCTTTGTGGGCGAGATCGCACCCGAGATGGCCGAGGTTGCGGCCCTTGCCGATGAGCTGCGTGCTTCCGTTAAGCTGCCGAAGCTATCGCTCGACGTGTTCGACTATGCCTTTAAGCCGGGCGAGGCGGTTATTGATGTGATCCCGGGCATGGCTATCACGGGCATGGTTCGTCCCGAGACTGATGAGGACTTGCGTCGCATTATGCTTATCGAGCGCCATGGCCGCGGCGTGTCGCTGCAGGCCGAGGGCGTCGACGGCGACGGCCCCGCTGGCCTGGGCCTGGTTGGCAAGCATATCGGTCGCGGCTGGGTGCGTGGCTTTACCATCACCGGTGGTGCCATTGCCTCCACGATCGGCCACGACTCGCACAACGTGTGCGTGGTGGGCGACAACGCTGCCGATATGATGACTGCTGTTGAGGCCGTGGGCCAGGGCGGCCACGTGCTGGTGCGCAACGGCGAGGTCGTGGCGCGTATTCCGCTGGCGCTTGGTGGCCTGATGAGCGAGGGCACGGCCGAGGATGTCGCAGCGCAGCACGATGACTTTATGGTCAAGGCGCGCGCTATGGGTATTGAGCCGCCGCTCGACCCCATCATGGGCATCATCTTCCTGCCCCTGCCGGTGATCCCGACGCTCCGCATCCGCCCCGAGGGCATGTTCGACGTCACAACCTTCACCTACGCCGACTAGTCATCGGGGTGGCGTGTCACCTGACGCCGCGACCGTAGGACCTCTGGCATGTGTGAGCTATTTGCCAGGTCCTTGTAACGTTTACGCCCGCGGAGTCTTATTTGAGCTCCCTTTGGGTACGTTGGAATCGGATATACGTTCGATTCCAACAAGTCCGAAGGGAGCTTTTCTATGTTTAAACTGATTGCATCCGATATGGACGGCACACTGCTTGACGAAAACGGCCAGGTGCCTCCCGAGACCTACGAACTGATTCTGGCGCTACACGAGCATGGCGTGCATTTCGCCGCATCGTCAGGTCGTCGCTACGATCGCCTGTGCGAGTTCTTTGCGCCCGTTCGCGACAAGATGGACTTTGTCGCCGCTAACGGCGCCCAGGTCTACGCCGACGGTAAGATGGTAGACCGTGAGGTGTATTCCCACCTGGCGATTCGAAGGCTCGCCCAAGCCGTCAGGACGTTTCCCAATCTGCATCTTGCACTCTTTGACCGAACCAAGTCCTTCCTGCTCGATGACGAGTGCAAGTTCGTGCGTGAGGTCGATAAGGACCTTCCCAATGCCGAGCGCATTTGGGAGCTGCCCGATCCCAGCGTAAATATCATCAAAGCGAGTATCTTTTGCGATGACAGTGCGGTTATGGACAGCGCGTACGTGCTACAGCGCGAACTCGGTCAGCTCTTTACTTTTGCGCCTTCGGGCAACGCGTGGATCGATGCCATGCAGCCCGGTGTGTCGAAGGCCTCGGGTATCGCGCAGCTCGCGGAGCATTACGGCATTGGTCGCGACGAGGTCATGGCGTTTGGCGACTCGATGAACGACTACGAGATCATTCGCTTTGTCGGCACGGGCTGCGCGATGGAAAACGCGCGCCCCGCGCTTAAGGCGGTGGCCGATCGCGTGGTGGGTTGTAACCGCGACCACGCCGTCCAGCATGAGCTCCGTCGCGTGCTGGAGAGTCTCTCCTAATCCGGCAGATGGGGACGTTCCTTTTCTGCCGACAGTGGGGGACAGTCCTTGCAGCTTTTTGCGAAGAGTGTCCCCAACGACTAGTCGTTTAAGAACGTCCCCAATGACTAGGCGAGAGCGGCCATGATGGTGCGGGCGACGCCGTCGTGGTCGTTGTCGTATTCGGTGATGGCGTCGGCGGCCTCGCGGTCCTCGGGCTCGGCGTTGATCATGGCCATGCCGTGGCCCGCTGCCTGCAGCATGGGGATGTCGTTGATGTTGTCGCCGAACGCCCAAGCGTCGGCGAGACGCTCGCCCAGGTGCTCGCAGAGCCACGTGAGGGCCGTTCCCTTGGTGGCGCCCTCGCCCATGACCTCGATATTCATGGCGTACGAACGCGTGACTTCAATGCCTCCGAGCGTGTCGAGTTCCGCCGCGATGGCGTCGCGATCAGCCGGGTTGTGCCAGTACATGGCGATGCGCTCGAGCGTCTCGACCTCGTCGATCTTGCTGTCGATATCCATGTCGATCGGTGTTCGTGTGCGCTTGAGCGAAGCCGCGATGTGGGGGTCGCCGCCGCAGAATTCGTCCAGGCGCGTGTAGAGCGAGCGGGGGAGGAAGCACTGCCCATCCGCGAAGATATCGAAGGTCACATCGTGGCCGGCGGCGATGCGATGGATGCGATGGGCAATGCCGCAATCGAGCGGACGGCTCAAGATGCACGTGGCGCGCGAGGCGTCGGTGGGCACATCGTCGTCGAGCTGCCAGACGCTGGCGCCATTGGCGCAAACGGCATAGTGCACGGCGGTATGGGCGAGGATGGGCTCAAAGATGCCCGACAGCGGACGTCCCGTGCAGGGCACAAATTCAATCCCGCGTCGAGCGAGCTCGTCGAGCATCGCCCAGGTGGCATCGCTCATCTGCTTATCGCTCGTCAACAGCGTTCCGTCCATATCGGAAAACACAATCATTTGATGCAGCCCTTTCTGCTGGCATAAAAAGCGTGGCCGAGGGCGATGATGCCCTGGCCACGCTCGGGTTCTATAACGGTCCGCGTCCTAGCGATCGGCGAGCGGCTTGTACTCCAGCGGCTCGATAACCGGGCGATACGCGGGGCGAATAATGCGGTGCGCGCAGAAGAGCTCTTCCATGCGGTGTGCCGACCAGCCGGCCATGCGGGCGACGGCGAATAGCGGCGTAAAAAGCGTCTCGGGTACGCCGAGCATCTTGTAGATAAAGCCCGTGTACAGGTCGATGTTGGCACAGATGGGCTTGGTCATGCCGTGGTCGCGCATCACCTGCGGTGCCAGGCGCTCGATGCGCTCGATGAGCGCGAACTCCTCGCCCAGGTCCTTCTTGGCGGCAAGCGTGCGCGCGTAACGGCGGCAGACCTCGGCGCGCGGGTCGCTCAGCGTGTAGACGGCGTGGCCCATACCGTAGATGAGACCCGTGCCGTCGAAGGCCTGCTTGTCGAGGATCTTGCCCAGGTAGGCTGCGACCTCGTCCTCGTCCTCCCAATTGGAGACGTGCGCACGGATGTCCTCGTGCATGGACACGACCTTGGCGTTGGCGCCGCCGTGGCGCGGGCCCTTGAGTGAGCCGATAGCCGCGGCGTAGGCGGAATACGGGTCGGTGGCCGAGGAGGACAGCACGCGGCAGGCAAACGTGGAGTTGTTGCCGCCTCCGTGTTCGGCATGCAGCATGAGCATCACGTCGAGCAGCATGGCTTCGTCGCGGGTGAATGCCATACCGCCGCGCAACACCTGCAGGATGGTCTCGGCGGTGGAAAGGCCGGGTGTGGGATGCGGTGCATGAACCTCGGAGCCGCGACGCTTGGCGACCGAGGCCATATGCGCGAAGGCGGCGATGCGAGGGAGACGGGCGAGCATGGAGATGGCGACGTCGATTTCGTGCTCGGGCGTAATGGCGTCGGGCTCGGCGTCGAAGGCGTAGAGCAGCAGCACGGCGCGCTGAAGCACATTCATGATGCTCGACGACACCGTGGTCATGGGGAACTCTTTGACGTATTCGTCGCTCAGATGCCTAAAGGCGCCCAAGCGCTCGCAAAAACCGTCGAGCTCCTCTTTGTTGGGCAGCGAGCCCGTGATAAGCAGATAGGCGACTTCTTCGTAGCCATAGCGATTCTCGGCCTGGGCATTGTTGACCAGATCCTCGATGCTATAGCCGCGCAGCGTGAGCTTGCCCTGGTCAGGCACGACTTTGCCGTCGACCTTGTTGTAGCCGTGCACGTCCGAGATGCGGGTAAGGCCCGCGACCACGCCCGAGCCGTCGGCATTACGCAGGCCACGCTTGACGTTATGCTCGACGAACAGACCCTCGTCATACGGATTAGTCGGCATGCCGTGGTAGAGGTTTTCGCTTTCGGGCGAAATCTGGCGGCTCGCCTCATAATCCAAGACCAGGCGGCTCAGATGGTCATCGAAGCGGTAGTAGATTTTCTTGGCGTCGTAAGCCATGCGCGCTCCTCTCGGGGCCGTGTGGGGGCGGCGTGCTTGGGTGCAGATGCGCCGGCCTGTTCCCGCACGGCCTGTTCGCTACAGGCGGTACATAAAGTTAAAGACGTCCTCGCGCTGGATGGACACGTTGACGCCCGAAAGCTCGCCGGCCTCGGCCAGCGCCTTCTGCAGCTCGGCGAAGTCGAGCTTGGACTCGGCGGTATCGGCCAGCATGGTCATGGTGAAGATGTCCTCGATAATGGACTGCGTGATGTCGCGGATGTCGACGTTGGCCTCGCCTAGGACACGGGTGACGCCGGCGACGATGCCGGGGCGGTTCTTGCCAAGGACGGTGATGACGATACGGGAGGACGAGATCTCGGCCATGGGAAACCCTTTCGCGTGATTGCGGCGCGCGCGGGGCGCTCCGTTACGGTACAGTGTTCATCATTGTACCTGTCTGGCGCAAAAAAGGCGCGCTCGCTGCGGCGTTACATGCCTGCAACATGAGCGTAAGGGGGAAGGCCGTACGGGGAAGAGCCGTCTGGCGCGTGTCCGGCTCGTGTTGGGTTGATTTCCGATCTCAGCCGAACACATTGAGCGGACAGGCCGTTCCCGCAGTCAGCCGAACGCCTCCGACGGCTGATTCCGAACTGGAAGCGGAGGGCATCCCCGCCCTTCGGTAGGGGATACCGCTCCGCGGCGCATGCCGCGGGCGGCGCCCCTATCGGACCACCGTGAACTCAGTTGGGATGGGCCCAGCACTGCCGCGTACTCGGTGAGCTAGAGCCAACTGTTCGTCTTCACGTCGCGTATGGCGATATTTCGGTCGTCCGGCTCGGTGATGCCGTAGCCGAACGCCTGGAGCGTCTCGATGGACTCCTGGATCCTCTGTTGGAACATGGGACCCGGATCGACCCTCGGCCCGAGGTGCCCGCGCCAAAGGCACGGCGTGGCGCGCAGCATGTTATGGATTTTGGAGATGGGCTCGATGTCGGCGTAGGCGTTGAGCGTCGCCATGGCGTCCTTGTGGCCGAGGATCGATTGGAGCGCCTTGATATCGCCGCCTTGGCGGATCCACTGCGTTGCGAACGTGTGGCGAAGGCCGTGGAACGTGATCAGCTCGTCGTTGGTGCCCATGAGGCCGTTGGTCTCCGAGAACGTCTTGAACGCCCTGCGGATATAGCTTGTCGTCGCGAAGGTCGCGCCCGGCTCCGACAGGATGTAGCAGTCCCCGATCTCGACCGCCCCGGTAAGGCCGCGCAAGCGCAGCTTTCCGCAGTCGATCTCGTGGGTCTCCTTCAGGAAGGGGAGTAGGCCGACCGGGTCGATGGGGATACCCCTGGCGTCATGGGTCTTGGTGTCCTTGATGAACGAACCCATTCCCTTCGCGTACGCCACCGAGTGTCTGATCGAGATCAGGCCCGTCTCGAAATCCACATCGCACCACCGAAGGCCGCAGACCTCGCCGATTCGCATCCCCGTGTGCAGGGCGAGTACGACCGCCCTCTAATCCTCGGCGGACCAATCGAGTCCGAACTCCTTTCGGGCATCCTCTTCGCTCATGACTTCGAGAAGGTCTCCGGGTTGGCAACGAAGGGCGAGGCATAGCTGCTCGAGCGTGTTGAAGCGAATGCCGCGAATATGCCCTTTTTTAATACGGGACAGGTTCACGGGCGTGGTTCCAATCCTTTCGGCAAGTTCGTTCGAGGAAATCTTTCGCTCGGCCATGATCTTGTCGAGGCGAACAATTACGGGCATGGCGTTTCCTTACGCAATCTCGTCGGAGTCGAGGTACAGCTCTCGGGCGTACAAGAAGAGCTGGGAAAGCATGAACAGGACGATGCCGAGAACCAGAGAGGTCCAATCGAATGATGAAGCGATCTCTTGGGCGCCGACGGCCCCCTCGCCGCCAAACATCGAAACGGAGGTTTTGAGTGAGCCGGCGTAGAGGCTGGTGGCAGCTTGAACAACGAAGAGAATGCCGAGCACCTTCAAGCATGTCGCAGACCCTTTCTTGAAGGGGTCTCCGCTCTTGATCGTCCACACGAGAACGGCGCTGAGGATGGTCGTAGCGATACCGATGACGGCAGGGACCAATGTCGAGATCGCAAGGGCTGGATACGCGGGGGAGTCTGCAATTACAGGGTTGTCGAGCACTTCGATTGCTGGCTTTAAGGAGAACGCCACTTGTGCGATGGCGGTGGCGCAAAGGGTCGCAGAGGCTATCGCACATGCGATGCGGAAGGAATGAAGCCGGGGAGTGCGATTGTCGGAACTCATAATAACCTCCGAAGAATTTAAAAAACTCAGGTTACTTTTTAACAGTTTATGTTAAATTGACTTTGCCGGCAAGTAATAAGGGCCGAGCATTTTGTTCGGCCCCTCTGTTCCGACTGGATGAGGTTAAGGTTGGCGATGAATATGCTCAAAATCTCGAAGGCGATCTTTAGGTCGCTTCTCTCCTCCAGGTCGCTCTGTGTTGTCGTTGTTGCGTTGATGGTTCTTTGTGCTCTGCCCGTCTTCAGGAGCGCGGCTGGCATCGACGGACGGGTCGAATACCTCGAGTCGGGAATAACCCGTGTTGAGCAGGAATTGTCAGCATCCTATGCGGATGCGCTTGTGAATGCGGGGGAGGACGGTGTCTATACCTCTTCATCAAGCATGCCCGCGCTTCTGTACCCTCTTGCCGCGGGACGTCTTATCTTGGCACCGCTCTCTCCCCTACTTCCGTTTCTGCAGATATCGGATGGAGAGTACACCTATTATGACGGATCGAAGGAGTACTTGCTATGGGTCGCAACGGCCGTTGCCGTCTCGTTCCTTGCCGCGCGTCTTAACAAACGTGAAAAGCTCATCATCCAGGCACCGATGGGCGAGCTGGGTAGACTTGTTGCATCGAGCGTATGGGCGAGTGTTTTTGCAATGCTTGCCGTCCTCGCCATCAATCTTCCAGGGATAATCGCCGCGCTTGTGAAGAATGGCCCGGGCTCGCCGTTCTATCCGATAGGCTACATTCAATATGCGACTCCGGTTATCAAACCGGCTTGGCTGGTGTTCGCGCAGACGGCCATCTTGCAATTCTTGGTGGCAGCGTTCATCTCGCTTGTCGTTCACCTTGCCGTGAAGATTGCCAATAACCCTACGCTTGGAATCGTGTTCGTATGTGCCCTGATGGGGGTGACGATGGTTCCCGGGTATTACGGAAGATCCATCGCTTTACGTGAGTTCGCCCTGTTGAATCCCCTTACGTATGCGAACACTGAGTTGACCGTCGGCGCCTATAGCCCGTACCCGACAACGCAGATAGTGAATCTGCCTGGACTTTGCTTCGAGCGTGGCGCGATTGCCCTCGTATGCGCAATCGGGATCGAGGTGCTGGCAATTAGCCTGCTTTGCGTTGCTGGAAAGAGCGGCTGCGCGTGCCCGATATCCCCGATTTGTCTTGAGAGAGGTTCCTTCACTGCATCGAGAACGGCAACTCGTTCGAGCGCTTGTGCCTCCGCCGTTGCATACGTAAGAACGATGGGGAAACTGCTCCTGCGTTCTCCTACCCTCGCCGTATGCGCGATTGCAATGTCGACGACGATGCTGGCCCCGGCTCTGGTCGAGATGTTTCCTGACGCTGATAACGTTTCCGCTGTTCGGTATAGGGATGGGGAGCTCCGTTCAATAGATCGGTATCTAGAGCAGAACGCTGCGAATATGGACGTCGAGGGCAAAGCGGCCCTGGAAGACATGCGGGATGCTCTTTCGGGTTTCGTGTACGCGCCTATGCCTGCGGAGGGGTTTCGAAGCCTTGCGACGTACGAGCGCGCTCGAGGTGAGCTGGGCGCGGCAGATGCGACTCTCCTGCAATCGATCGGAATCGAGCCGGAGACTCCTTCTCGTGCGGAGGCGCGCGCCCTTCTGCTTGAGTCGATCGCGAGCTTGCCGGACCCCAAGGTTTACGAGTTAAGTACGAAGATGCCCCCATTAATCCTCCTTTCGTATCTCCAGGCAGCGCTTCCCTCCTTATTTTTGCTGTTGCCCGTGGTTGTCACATCGCTCGCGTGCACCCACCTGCAGTGTCGTTCCCTTCTGGTTCTCCAGATCCCCGCAACAGCGCATGTGCGTTTTCTGACGGCTGTTGCGCTGGCTCTCCTGCTTGGCTTGGTGCTGCTTTTGGTGTCGATGGTTCCCGCTGTCGTTGTGTCCGTGATTAAGAACGGTGCGGGTGGATCGGAGTATCCCGTCGCTCTCATTCGGGCGGGAGCTTCGACAACGTCCACGGTGGGGGAGGCGGTGTTGTGCAGTATTCCGTTGCTGGTCATGGCATACGGCGTGATTTCCGTCGTCGCTGCGTTGACAGCAGCGATTAGCCGCAACCCCGTTGTCACCGGAATGGTTTGCGCGGTTCTCTTGGTGTTGGGTTCGTTGAGCGCTCATGTTGAAAGCGTGGGCATGGGCGTCGCGCTGCTGGCTCCATTCGCCTCGTTTGATCCCGCTTCCCAGGTGGGGACGATTGGGTTCCTTGGGCGAGGGACGAACGCGATGCCTTTTGGAGAGGTCGTCGGCGCATCGGGCGCTCTGCTGGTGGTCTTGGGCGCCGTATCTCCGTTGATGGTGCGCCTGAGTGTTCCAAAGATCGAAAGGGGATGATCTCGATGATTGACCTCCAAACGCTGACGATCTCTTATGGAAAGAAGGTGCTCGTAGATTCGGTGAACGCTGAGTTTGCCCCGGGTACGGTCTACGGTCTCGTCGCTCCGAACGGGCATGGAAAGACGACGTTGCTGCGTGCGATGGCAGGTTTGCCGGGTCCTCGCGTGGACGGGAGCATCGTTCTGGATGAGGTGCAGGGTACGGGTGCGAGAGAGGTCCGTTCTATGATCTTCTATGCACCTGGTGAGGGGACGCTGCTGTATCCCGGATTGCGTGCGGAAGATCACCTCAAGATGGTTTGCGATATGTGGCCGCATGCTCGCGATATCGAAGAGATAGTGGAACAAACGCAGATAGGCGAGTTCGCGAAGATGAGGATCCGCACTCTGAGCCAGGGCATGAAGCAGCAGCTTACCCTGGCGATTGCGTATGCGACGGGCGCGCGGTACCTTCTATTAGATGAGCCCATGAACGCGCTCGACCCCAGCAGGGTGGACTTGCATTCCGAGATTCTCAGGAAGCTGGCCGATTCTGGTACGTGCATCATCATGTCATCCCACATCTTGGATTCGGTCGATAGGCTGTGCGATGAGATTCTGTTTTTGAAGGATGGGAGGCTCATTAGAAGCATTCCGCAAGATGATGCTGCGCCGAAGTCTCCTGGATCCCATTTCGCAAAGCCTGCCGGACGCGCCGAGGGTGCGCTAAGCACGTATCGGCGACTCTACGAAAAGGGCGGGTAGAAATGCAAGTTAAAAATCTATGTGGCCAATGTGATACCGTTGAACCCGCATA
>CABQWP010000056.1 GCA_902467875.1 uncultured Collinsella sp.
ACGCTGCGCGGGCCGCATTTGGACAATCTGACGTTCAACTTCAAGGGCGCGACCAGAAGGTCAGCGCCCTTTCGTTTCACGTCACCTTGTCTCAAATGCGACCCGCTCGCTGTCGTTTCCAAGACATCGGCGTTGCCTTGCTTCGGGAATGCGGCAGATAGGGACGTTCCTTTTCTGCCGGCAGTTTGGGACACTCCTTACGGGACACCCCCTCCACAGCGCCTATGCCAGCTTGTCGATTTGCCCAATCTCCCAGAGCGGAATGTTGACGAGCGTGCCCTCGTCTCTATATGCCGCTAACGATGTTCTCACGCAGCGCTCGAGCTTGAACTTCTCGCAGGCAATCCTCAGGCTCTTTGCTTTGAGGTTCTCTGCCGCCTTGACCTCGAGCGGAAGCACGGTCCCCGCATGGTCGATGGCAAAGTCAGTCTCTGCATTGCCGGAGGAGGATGACCAATACGCGGGAGTTTTGCCTTGGAGCAAAAGCTCCTGTGCGACGTATTGCTCGGTCAGCGAGCCTTTGAACTCCGTAAAAACAGCGGGCCCGTTCAGAACAATGGCTGGCGAGAGGCCGGAGAGTGCTCCGAGGATGCCGGTGTCGATGCAGAACAGCTTGAAGCCCGAGAGATCCTCGTAGCTTGTGAGCGGTGCTCTTAGGGCGGAAACACGTGGTACCTTATGAACGATTCCATAGTCCATGAGCCACTGGAGGCTTTCCTCAAAATCGCGTGCGCGCGCCCCGGGACGGAGCGCACCGTAGACGAACTTCTTGTTTTCCTTTGCGAGCTGGCCGGGAAGGGATTTCCAAACCAGCCTCATGCGCTCGACGATGCGGGCTGGCGCATGCTTGCCAAAATCTGATTCGTAAGCTTCGATGATTTGCTGCTGAAGCCTGCGGGCCTCGATGAAATCGTGGGAGGCGGCGAAAGCGGAGACAACTTCTGGCATGCCACCGACAACGAGGTATTCCTTGAGCAGGCGCTCGAGCTTTTCGGAAACGTTTGTCAGCAGGTCCATGTCTGCGGCAAGGATGGCATCTGCGAGCGGATCGCCATCGACGGCACGAACGAACTCGACAAACCCCATGGGGCGCATGGTGAGCTGGTCGATCTTGCCGACGGGGAACGACTCGTTTTCGCGTCGGAGCGCGAGCCCCATATAGGAGCCGGCTGCCACGATATGGTATTCCGGCGCCAGCTCGTTGAAGTATTTGAGCGAGGTGATGCCACGCGGTGCCTCTTGGATTTCGTCGAAGATGATGAGCGTGTCTGTCGGCGTTATGGTCTGGCCGCGCAGGAGCTCTATCTGGGAGATGATGCGTTTGGGGTCAAGGCTTCCGTCGAACAGCGAACGTGCGCCCGGTTCGAGCATAAAGTCAAAGCGGATGACGTTTTGATACTGCTGGCCTGCGAATTCGTTAAGAAGCCAGGTTTTTCCCGTCTGGCGGGCCCCCTTAAGCAGGAGGGGCTTGCGGTTTGCCCTAGATTTCCAAGCGATGAGTTCGTCCATTAGCTGTCGCTGCATACTGCCTCCTAACGATCATGGTTAGTATAAGACCGTTTCGGTCTTTCCATCGAAAAATGTGGGAGTAAACCACGTTTTTCCATCGAATAATGTGGGAGGTAACCACGTTTTTCCATCGAATAATGTGGTGGTTTAGGTCGGCACCTGGGGACGTTCCTTTTCTGCCGGCAGTTTGGAACACTCCTTGTTTTGGTGCAAATTAGCTACCCTTACACCAATAAAGCGGCGCCCGTCGGCGATGTTGCCGGCGGGCGCCGTTGTCGTGTAGGTGGCTATGTCGTGCAGGCTGCTGTTGAACGTTCGGGCCCGTGCTCTACAGCGAGTCGATAAAGCGCTGCTGGGCGGCGCGTCCTGCCTCGTCCCATTTAAAGACGCCGGCGTTGTCGAGCACGTGGCCAAACACCACGCCGACCTCCTCGTGCAGGATATCGATGGCGTTGTCGGCCGTAAGCTCGTCGGCGCGGCGAGCAAAGACGTCCTCGGCCCACGCGGCATGGCTGCGACAAAGATCATCGACCTCGAGCGCACCGGCAAGATCGTAGCTGGCATCGACCTTGGTTGCCAGCAGATGCTCACGGACAGCGCCAAGCTCGGGAACCAGGCGCGGCGGCAGAATGGCCAGGCCCATGACCTCGATCAGGCCGATGTTCTCCTTCTTAATGTGGTGGTACTCGGCATGCGGGTGGAACACGCCCAGCGGATGCTCGTCGGTCGTGATGTTGCAGCGAAGCGCCAGGTAGGCCTCGTAGATTTCGCCGCCGGCATTTCCGCGAGAGTCGACGCGGCGGATGACGGGCGTCACGGTGTTGTGGGCCACACCGTCAGCCGTGTATGCGATGACGCCCACAGACTCATCGGTCCACTCGCGCCAGGCGAGGATAATCTTCTCGGCGGCGTCGAGCAGCTGGGCGCGGTCGTGCGAGCGCAGGCGCAGCACCGAAAGCGGCCACTGCAGCACAGTGCCGGTGACCTGGTCAAATCCGGGCACGCTAAACTGCGAGACCTCGGCGGCGTGCATCATGGGGAACTCGTGCGCGCCGCCCTGGAAGTGGTCGTGCGACAAGATCGAGCCGCCCACGATGGGCAGGTCGGCGTTGGAGCCAATAAAGTAGTGCGGGAACAGGTCGACAAAGTCGAGCAGGCAGGTCAGGCCCTTGCGGTCGACGTGCATCGGGCGATGCACGGAGCTCATGGCAATGCAGTGCTCGTTAAAGTACGCGTACGGGCTGTACTGGAAGCCCCAGCGCTCGCCGTCGAGCTGGATGGGAATAACGCGCAGGTTCTGACGGGCGGGATGAGCGCCGCCGTCGGCTGCGGCGGAGCGTCCGGGGTAGCCCTCGTTCTCGATGCAGAGCTGACAGGCGGGATACTTCTCGCCCGTGTTTTTGGCGGCACCGGCTGCGGCAATATCGCGCGGGTCCTTTTCGGGCTTTGACAGGTTGATGGTGATCTCCAGGTCGCCCCAGTTGGTGGGGGTGCTCCATTTTATGTTGCGCGCGATAGCGGCACGGCGCACGTAGCCGGCGTCGCAGCACAGGCCGTAGAACCAGTCGGTCGCGGCGCGGGGCTCATTGACACCCATGCGTCCGTTGAACTCCTCGTTTACAACCGAAGGCCTTGGCATGAGCGCGCCCATGATGCGCATGGCGATGCGGTCGCGGCCCGATGCCGTGTCCTCGGCGGCGCCGTTGGCAACAGCCGCCTCGGCAAGCGCGGCAAGTGTGCCTTCAAGGTCAAAGTCGGGCAGGGTATCGGGGTGCAAGAGCGAAATCTTCTCGGTCTTGAGTGCCCAAGTCATGTCGAGTGCGGGGCCCGTGGCGCCGATGCACTCCAAAATGGTGTTGAATGCCCAGATGCGATCGTCCTGGCCGATCATCGATCGGTGGATAGCGTACTCGATCAGGTTCTGCGCGGCCTCGCGCACGTCAGTCATTACAGCCATGCCGCGTAAGCCCCCTTGTCAGAGATGGCGTAGTGACGGGCAGAGCCCTCGCCCAGCCAGCCGTTCATCTTGGCAATGAAGGTGTCGACCAGGTCGAGCGGCACGAAGGCCTGGATGGTGCCACCAAAGCCGCCACCGTGGATACGAACGGCGCCGCGGCCGTCGAGCACGTGCTCGGCCAGCGCCAGGGCATACATGGAAGGCTGCTCGGAGCCCAGCTTGGCAACGACATTCTGCAGGTACATGGCAGAGCTGGCGCCGGACTCGCGCGTCAGGACCAGGAACTGATCGATGTCGCCGGCGTTCAGGGCCGCCCAGCGCTTATCGACCAGGCCATTCTCGTACCAGTAGTGAACGGCGCGCAGGCAGGCACGGTCGCCCAGTTTGGCACGCAGCTCGGGGAGCTTGGCGTCAAAATCGGCAACATCGACCTCGCACAGGCGTGCCTTGCCAAACTCGGCGGCGACGTCTTGCATCTCGCGCGGAACGGCAGCGTAATCGTCGGTGGCGGCCACGTGGTCGGCACCAACCTTAACGAGCACGAGCGCATAGCCGTGATCCTCAAAGTTGAGTTCGAGCTTCTGGGTTTTAGGCTGAGCCTGGTCCTCAAAGTCCATGTAGGCAAGGCCGCCCAGGCACACAGCGGCCTGGTCCATCAGACCGCAGGGCTTGCCATAGTAGTTGTTCTCGGTGCGCTGGCTCATCTGGGCGAGCGCGACGGGCTCGATGGCGGGTGCGCCCCAGAGCGTCTCCATGGCACGGCCGTACGCGGCCTCGACGGCGGCAGAGCTGGAAAGGCCACCGCCCGAGGGGACGGAGCAGGTGAAGGCGAAGTCGAAGCCCTGGGGCTCAACGCCAAGCGCTGCGACCTCGTGGGCCATACCGCGCACGAGGCTTGCGGACGTGCCCTTCTCGGACTCCTGAACGTCTAGCGTGTCGAGCGCGATCTCAAACGTGGGATAGCCCTCATCGGCGACGCGGACCTTGTTGGAGTCGGTTGCCACGGCGATACCGTCGACGGCGACATCGAGCGAGCCGGCGATGACGTGGCCGCCCTCGTGGTCGGTGTGGTTGCCACTGATTTCGGAACGGCCGGGCGCGTGCACATAGAGCACCTGGCGATCGCCGATGGGGCCAAACTCCTCCTCGAACAGCTTGGTGAGCGTGGCGAATGTCTTTTCGTCGGGGGTGGTCATGGGAGTCCTTTCCTTGGCGCGCCCGGGTGGGTTTTGCGTCGTTATGAGTACGTTAACAACTTGAAGCGGCATGAACTAAGTGTTCACGATGCCGCACGTTACGGGCTATGTTAACGTACTCATAACACAACTCTTGTCACTTTTTGAGAATCTGGTAATCGGTAGAAATTCAGCCGTGAACGGTATTGCCGTATGGACTTATAAAGCAGAAGAGATGCGGATTGAAAAAGTAGAGTACGTTAACATGCGTCCGACGATAGCGGGCCTCGGCGCGGGCTAAACTCCTGCCCGGGCCGGCATTCACGCTATTCAGATCTCGCAAGGGTGAAGGTGATCCTGTGGCAAGGCGCCCGTCCAACGATACAGGTACGCGTCCGGTCTCCATGGCCGACGTCGCCCGCGCTGCTGGCGTTTCGCAGCAGACGGTTTCGCGCGTCGCCAACGGCTTGCCCAACGTTAACGAGCAGACGCGCCAGCGCGTGCAGGCCGCTATGCAAGAGCTCGGCTTTCGTCCGAGTTATGCCGGTCGCTCGCTGCGCGACGGCCGCTACCATTCGGTCGGCCTGTGCGTCAACGATGTCACCAAGTTTGGCAACCTCTCAATGATCGACGGCATCGCCAGCGCTGCTCGCGAGCATAATTGTGCCATCACGCTGGTCGAGATGTCCAAGACCGAGGAGTTTTCGCTTGCCGAGGCCACGCGTCGTATGGCCGCGCTGCCGGTGGATGGCATCATCATCGGCATGAGCCGCATGGCGCCCGATTTTGAGACGTTTGATCCACTGCCGGGCATTGGCACGGTCATCGTTACCATGTACGCGCATCCGCGCGTGACCACGGTCGATTCCGACCATTACGGCTGCTCGCTATTGCTTATGGACCACCTGTTTGAGCTGGGGCACGAGCAAATTCGCTATATTGGCGGCCCGTCGTTCTCGGTCGACGAACAATTTCGCCGCGCCGGTTGGCAGGATGCACTCGAGCGTAAACACATCGAGTCGGCAGAGCCGCTCGAGGGCGACTGGTCTGCCAACAGCGGCTACGAGGCCGGCAGGTACCTGGCCGAGCACGATCGCACCATGACGGCGATCTATGCGGCAAACGATCAGATGGCAAATGGCGCGATTGCCGCACTGCGTGATAGCGGCCTGCGCGTGCCCGAGGACGTGAGCGTGGTGGGCGTCGACGATTCGCTCGATGATTTTGTGGCACACAACGAGCTCACGACCGTGCGATTCGATTTACATCAGCGCGGACGCGAGGTATTCGAGCATGCGGTTCCCGAGGCGGGTACGGCGGGCAAAACCGTTGCCATTCGTATTCCCGGCCAGCTCATTATTCGACATAGCACGGCGATACCACGCTCATAGTTTGCGCAGGTAAACGGCGGTATATTCTGCCTCAATAACAATCGGTAAGGATGCTGATGGATAGCCGTGGCTATGAAGGTGAGTGTTATGATAGACGGGTTCTTTTGTCTATCTAGGAGGCTTTGCCTGATGGAGATCACCAAGGATATCCGCTACATCGGTGTCGACGATCACGACATTGACCTGTTCGAGGGCCAGTACGACGTGTCCGAGAACGGCATGGCATACAACAGCTATGTTATCTTGGGCGATAAAATCGCTGTCGCCGATTCGGTTGACGCTGGCTTTGTCGACGAATGGCTCGGCAACCTCGAGGCCGCGCTCGATGGCCGTACGCCCGACTACCTGGTCGTCCATCACATGGAGCCCGATCACTCCGCCGGTATCGCCGCCTTTATGGAGCGCTATCCCCAGGCACAGATTGTGGCCAGCATGGGCGCCTTTCGCATGATGGTCAACTACTTTGGCACCGACTACCCCGAGCGCAAGATGGTCGTCAAAGAGGGCGATGTGCTCGACCTGGGCGGCCACAGCCTGACCTTTATCGGCGCCCCCAACGTTCACTGGCCTGAGGTGATCTTCTCCTACGAGTCCACCGACAAGGTGCTCTTTAGTGCCGACGGCTTTGGCAAGTTCGGCGCCAACGACATCGAGGACCCGGAAGGCTGGGCCTGCGAGGCGCGCCGCTACTACTTTGGCATCGTCGGTAAGTTCGGCAAGTTCGTGCAGGCCGTGCTCAAGAAGGCCGCCGACCTGGACATTCAGATTATCTGTCCGCTCCACGGCCCCGTGCTGACCGAGAACCTGGGCTATTACCTCGACACCTATAACACCTGGTCGAGCTACCAGCCCGAGGACGAGGGCATCACCATTGCCTACGCGAGCGTCTACGGCCACCTGAAGGCTGCCGTTGAGGAGCTCGCCGCAGCGCTCGAGGCCCGCGGCCAGAAGGTTTCCGTCTTTGACTTGGCTCGCGACGACATGGCCGAGGCCGTTGAGGATGCGTTCCGCTATGACCGTCTGGTGCTCGCTTCCATCACCTATCAGGGCGAGATCTTCCCGTTCATGAGCACCTTCATCCATACGCTCGCCGAGCACGCCTACCAGAACCGCACCGTGGCGCTTGTCGAGTCCGGTTCCTGGGCGCCTGCGGCTGCCAAGGTTATGACCAAGGAGCTCGAGGGCATGAAGAACATCACCCTGACGCAGAACAAAGTGACCGTCCTGGGTTCGCTCAACGACGCCTCGCGCGCCCAGATCGAGGCCCTCGCCGACGAGCTGTCCAAGTAGCGACACGTTCACTTTTGACGCTCAACCTCACAACCACCACAAAGGGGACAGGCACCTTTGTGGTGGTTTTTGTTTAAGCGCCGGCGATGATGAGGGCTGGACGTGCGCTGTCGGTGGCCTCGGCGATTGAGGTGGCGACGGCATGATCGGGGTCACGGTCCATCACGATGGCGTCGACATCGGTCAGCTCGGCAAAACGGTACATGCCGCGTCCGTTAACCTTGCTGGCGTCCATGAGGGCGACGCTTTGATGGGCCGCGGCGATCATCGCCGTTTTGGTCTCGGCCATCTGGGGAAAGTCGGTCGTAAAGCCGCAGCTGGAGACAAAGGCGCCGGGGCACATGACGGCCAGATCGGCATGGACCATTTGGAGCGCCTGCATAGTGAGCGGCCCGTACAAATAACGATGGCCTTTGCGCAGCGCCCCGCCCAGCATGACGACATCGACTGAGGGCATGCTCTCGTCGATGTAATCGGCAATGGTAATGTCGGCCGTGATGACGGTGATACCGTCGCGCTGATCGAGGAGCCGGACGAACTCGAGCGCCGTGGTGCCCGAGTCGACGAGCAGCGTGTCGCCGTCATTAACGAGCTCGATGGCGCTTTGCGCGATGGCCTGCTTGGCAGCGACGTTGACATTGATGCGGCGGTCCTGCGTGGAGACGGTCAGACGTTTGTGGAGCGATACGGCACCACCATGTGTGCGACGCAGCTTGCCTGCTTCGGCGAGCGCGTCCAGGTCGGCGCGGGCGGTGACGGAGGACACGCCAAAGGTCTGGGCGATTTCTGCTACCTGCACCGAGGCATTATGATCGAGCATTTCCATAATGGCGGTACGGCGTTCGTCGGCAAAAGCACGGTTGGTGGCTTGGGCCATGCTTGCTCCATTCTCGGCTAAATTTGCAGGAATTGTGTTGACTCTATTTTCGTTCATTTTCTTTTTGAGTAAGAAAACACCTTTCGATTACTTATCTTTTCTATAAAAGAAAGATGCTGAACGCCCAAAATTCAATATCGAACACGCCCACTCGGCTCAAATCCCTTCCGTTTGCTTTTCAAAAACGACTGTATTGACCTGCATGGGCTCAATATCTCGCACGTGCAAAGCCGCTGAATTTCATACAATGAGCGCAGTAAAACGCAAGGTAAAACGCCTTGTGAACAACTACGCCCGATGTCCAGATGCGGGCGAGGGAGAGGAGCAAACGCTCATGGCACTTGTTACCACCGAAAAGATGCTCAAGGACGCTCAGGCCGGCCACTACGCCGTCGGCGCGTTCAACGTCGAGAACCTCGAGTTTGTTATGGCCGTTCTGGCCGCTGCCGAGGAGACCAAGTCCCCCGTCATCATGCAGACCACCCCGGGCACCATCAAGACCGCTGGCCTGGATTACTTCTACGGCATGGTCAAGGCTGCCGCCGAGCGCGCTTCCGTGCCCGTCGCCCTGCACCTCGATCACGGCGATGGCTATGACCGCTGCATGCAGGCCTTCCGCACGGGCTACACCTCCGTCATGATCGACGGTTCGCACGAGTCCTTCGAGGACAACATCGCTCTGACCAAGTCCGTCGCCGATGCTGGCCGCGCCATGGGCGTGCCCGTCGAGGCTGAGCTTGGCAAGGTCGGCGGCAAGGAGGACGACGGTCCCGCGGTTGAGGGCGAGAGCCCCTACACCGATCCGGCCGAGGCCAAGGAGTTCGTCGAGCGTACCGGCTGCACCTCCCTCGCTATTGGCGTTGGCACCAGCCACGGCGTGTACACGAGCGATCCGCACATCGAGCAGTCCGTGGTCAAGGCCATCCGCGACGCCGTCGACGTGCCGCTGGTTCTGCACGGCACCTCCGGTGTGCCCGATGAGCAGGTTGCCGAGGCTGTGAAGAACGGCATCTGCAAGGTTAACTACGCCACCGAGCTGCGTCAGGCCTATACCAAGGGCTTCATGGCCTACATGGCCGAGAACCCCGCCTGCTTCGATCCCAAGAAGCCGGCCAAGGAGGGCATGCGTGAGATCACCGAGCTGGTTAAGATCCGCATGACCAACCTCAACTCTGTGGGCAAAGCAGAGTAACAGCAAGGGTACTCCGACTCGCTACATATCCCGGGGAGGGACGAGGGCTTAGTTCCCCAATCGTCCTCGGGCATGCAAAAAGCCTCGCTGCGCACTTCGTGCGGCGAGGCTTTTTGCCCCCTGCGGAAAGATTGGGGAACTAAGCCCTCGTCCCTCCCAGGTTGACCTACTCGAGGTCGTCGCCCTTGTGGCGTTAGGGCGGAAAAAATTGGAGCGTTAAGGCTTCTTTGTTGATGAGGGGTTAGTATGCCCGGGCTTGGTTGGGGAAGGTTTTGTCTAGGGATGCTTGGAGCTTTTCGAAGGATGCTCGCAAGTTGTGGCTCTGGTCGGTTGAGCGCTTGGTTTTTGTGGTGGGGGAGTCGAGGAGGCCGTTTCTCTGTGTCGGGGGGAAGGAGAAAAGGTTTGCATGTTTTAGGGATGGCTGCTGTGCTGCGTCATTGGAAGAATGCATGCTTATGCGGCCTCCTCGATGGCCACCAAAAGGTTGCGCACGGGGTGTGCTGCTAGGTCCCGTGCGTTGGCAGTATTATGCCGCGGCTGTTGCAAAGAAGCGCTAAAGAAAGGCTTAACCTGGTTTGGTGTTACGATGAAACCGCAGGTCAAGGCTATTGAGTAACACTCTTGAAAGGTTTTGAGCTTAAGGGCTTTCTAAGGTTTGTGGCGTAGACGTGGCGCGGACGTGCGGAGCGTGTGAATGCTCGCTGTTAGCGTTGCGGTGCCGCGGCACGCACCTGCTCGATGACCTTTTCCATCGTGGCGTCGATGCGGTCCTTTTTGAGTTCGCATTCCCAGATGGTTATGGGCGTCCAGCCCATTTCGGTGAGCGCTGCCACGGCGGCACGGTCGCGCTCGACGTTGCGACGGAACTTTGCCTCCCAAAACTCAACATTGCGCTTGGGCTGGCTGGGGTTGCACTTGGGGCAGCGGTGCCAAAAGCAGCCGTTGACGAAGATGGCGATCTTGCGGCCGGGGAAGGCGATGTCGGGCTTGCCGGGAACCTTCCATTCCAAGCGATAGCCCGTAAGACCTGCTGCCCGCAGGCGCTGGCGAACGAGCAGCTCGGGTTTGGTGTTGGCGCGCTTGTTGCCCTTCATGGACTTTTTGATGGCGGCGCGACGGCGCACCAGTTCGCGCTCGTCGGCGGAAAGGTCCGAGGTGTCGATGCCGTCGAGCAGGCCGGGCTTGGCGCGCTTTTTGCTGCGGCGTTTAGGTGCGCGCTTGGGCTTGGTGGCGGGGTGTTCGGTCGTGGCGGCCTCGGCGTCGTTGACAGTGCCGTTGGCCTCGAGCCGGTCTTCCTTCAGCTCAATCAGGGCATCGATGAGCCCCTTGTCTGCGGGCATCCATTCCACCGTGGCAAGCGAGGTGCGCGGAATCCAGCGGATATCAAGCTGGCGGTCGTGCTTCTGAGGCTTATCGGATTCATCGGCGAGCGAGCAGTAGTAGCACTCCATCGAGAGATGGAAATCGGGGTAGTCGTACTCAACGGTATAGAAATCACGCAGGTTGGTGACTTTGACCTGCAGCTCTTCCATGAGTTCGCGTCGCACGGCGTCTTCGGGTGTCTCGCCGCGCATGAGCTTGCCACCGGGGAACTCCCAAAGTCCCTGCATGTCGCCATAGCCGCGCTGCACGGCAAGCAGCTCATCAGATCCATCCTTGCGAATGATCCCAGCGGCAACATGAACAGTCTTCAACAGGAGTCCTCTCTCAATATCAACACGTGGCAGGTCGGCTACCTGTACCTTACACAACGGTAAGGCAAGCGTAAGCCATATCGATGGTAGCCGACTCGTCTTCTTGCGACTATAGATGCCGTAGACTAATCGCAAGAAAGGACTCGGTATGCAAACCACGCACATGGCGACCCCGGTACTGGAGGTCGCGCATCTCGAAAAAGAATATGGAGCGCTGGGCAACGTGACCCGCGCGCTCAACGACGTCAGCTTTACCGTCAACCGCGGCGAATTTGTTGGCATCATGGGCGCTTCGGGCTCGGGTAAGTCGACGTTGCTCAACTGTGTGTCGACCATCGATAGCGCCACAAGTGGCACGATCCGCATCAACGGGCAGGACGTAACACGCATGAAGCAGGCCAAGCTTTCGCAGTTCCGCCGAGAGGAGCTCGGCTTTATCTTCCAGGACTCCAACCTGCTCGATACGCTCACGGCACGCGAGAACATCGCCCTGCCGCTCACCATCGCCCGTACAAACTCGGCAGAGATCTCGACCCGCGTGCAGGATGTGGCCGCGCGCCTGTCCATCAGTCAGGTGCTCGACAAGTATCCCTACCAGATGTCCGGCGGTCAGCAGCAGCGCGTTGCCGCAGCTCGCGCGCTCGTCACCGACCCCACCATGATCATGGCCGACGAGCCCACCGGCGCCCTCGATTCCAAGAGCGCTCGCCTGCTGCTCGAGAGCCTGGAGGCCCTTAACCGCCGCCTACGCGCCACCGTGCTCATGGTCACGCACGACAGCTTTGCCGCCAGCTACACGAGCCGTGTGCTGTTTATTCGCGACGGCAAGATCTTCACCGAGCTGCGCCGCGGCGACATCGACCGCCGAGAGTTCTTCGACCGCATTATGGAGGTCGTTGCCATGATGGGCGGTGAGGGCTCCGATGCTCTGTAAACTCGCTTGGGGCAACGTCCGCCGCGCCGGCCGCGACTACCTCGTCTACCTTTTGACGCTCACCTTGGGCGTTACGGTCTTCTATGCCTTTAACACCATCTCGATGCAGGTCGACATCGCCGGCATCGATGAAAAGGGCTTGGCGCAGGTTATGGGCAGCATGCTCGGCAACCTGACGTACTTTTTGGCCGGTGTCATGGCCTTTTTAATGGTGTATGCCAATAACTTCATCATGAAACGCCGCAAAAAGGAGTTTGGCCTGTACCAGGTGCTCGGCATGGGGCGCGGGCGCGTCGCCACGATCATGGCGCTCGAGACGGTGATTGTCTCGCTCGGCGCCTTTGTCGCCGGCATTGTGCTGGGTGTGGGACTCTCCCAGCTCATGACGTTCTTTACGGCCTCGCTCTTTAAGACACAGATCGCCAATTTCCACTTCTTTTTCTCGGTGCATGCGTTCAGCCTGACCCTTGCCTGCATGCTCGTAATGTTTGTGCTCACGCTACTGCTGAACCTTCGCGCCGTGCGTCGTACCAAACTCATCGAGCTTATGGGTGCCGAGCGTCGCAACGAGAGCATCAAGGCACGCAACCCCTGGATCGCGATTGCCATCTTTGCCGTGGGCGTGGTGCTTGTGGGCGTGGCCTATTACCGTCTGCTACGTGATGGGTTCCCGCTAACCGCGACGGACAGCAAGCTGCAAGAGGCCATGAACCAGTTTGGTATTACGACCGCTATGGTTACCGTGGGCACCTTTGCCCTGTTCTGGGGACTCTCGGGCATGCTCATCAAGCTGCTGCAGAGCCTGCGCGGCGTGTATTGGCGCGGCCTCAACATGTTTACCGTGCGCCAGCTTGCGGCCAAGGTCAACACGGTGTGCTTTTCGATGGGCGTCATCGCGATGCTCCTGTTTTTGGCCATCACCTCGGTGACGTGCGGTATGTCGATTGCCAACGTGATGAACGAGAATCTGGAGCGCTATAATCCGGCCGACATGTCGCAGACGTATGTCTATTACACGCCCGATACGCTCGACTTCTACAAAGAGTCTTTCAATCCGTCTGAGGCCGATCGAATGGTGCTGGCCGATAGTACGGTCGATTTGTACTCCGCATGGCACGGCGATCGTATCGATCACGATAACGTTGCAGACGGTATTAAGGGCAAGTCGGCGGACAACAACGACGAGACCGGCAAGAAGGTCAATATCGCCGATGTTGCCGGTGAGCATGTGCAGATCGATTCGTATCTGAGTTACCCGCTTGGCGGCTCGGATCCTTCGGTGACTCCAAGTGAGATGTGCAAGACCATGGGCGAAAAGCTTCCCAAGGCGTTCGGGGGTAGCAATGCCGATGCGATGGGTCTGTTTGTGACGCCGGCGAGCCAGTACAACAAACTGCGCCAGATGATGGGCGAGGAGCCGGTGCACATCGGTCGCGACCAGTATCTGCTCACGTGTGATATGGGCGGCGAGCTGGTCGACCTGTACACCAAGTATATGGCTGGCGGCCATGCCCTTACCTTGGGCGGGCATACGCTCAAGCCCGCAGCCGATAAGTCGGACGAAGATACGGCGGGGGGGGGGGGGGGGGGGCGGGGCGGCGGGGTGGCTAGGTA
>CABQWP010000057.1 GCA_902467875.1 uncultured Collinsella sp.
TCGCCGCCACGGTCACCAAAGCCGCCACGGCCACCGCGATCGCCACCGCGACCGCCGCGGTCACCACCACGGCCACCGCGATCGCCAAAGCCGCCGCGACCGCCGCGGTCACCACCACGGCCACCGCGATCGTCACGACCGCCGCGAGGACCGCGGTCCTCGTCCAGGCCCATGGCGACGAGCGGAGCGATGACCTTATCGAGAGCGGCCATCAGCTCGGTGGCCTCCTCGTAAGAAAGCTCGGGCAGGAGCTTCTCCTTCTTGTTGGCAAGCTCGACCAGGCCCTCAGCGGCATCCTCGGCAGCGAAGACAACGATCTTGCGCATATCGCCCTCGGCGTCGTCGATGCGGCCGACCAGATCGGCAGCCTCGGCCTCGGCCATCAGACCATCGAGCTCACGAAGGCGCATGCCCAGCAGGTCGGACATTTCCTTCTGCTCCATCTTGGGCTTGAGGTCAAGGAGCTTGATGGCGCGCTCGATGTTCGCCATGCGCTCGGCCTTGGCCTCCTCCTCCTTGGAAATAGCAAAGCGACGGCTACGCAGCAGGCGGGCGGCCTTCTGCATCTTGTCCATCAGCTCTTCGTCATCGTAATCAACGGCGGCCTCGACAACCTCGGCCCCCTCCTCGGCGGAAACCTCGTCAGCAACCTCAACCTCGGCAGCTTCGGTCTCCACGGTCTCGACTGCCTCAACTTCGGCAGCCATGGTCTCGTTCTCGGTCTCGTTCATGATCTCTTCGTTCTCGGACATGAGACTCCTTCTTGGCCCTCTCGGGCATCATCGCCCCATTCGCGGGGCCCGTCGCGCACTCTTTGCGCTTTAAACATTCATGCCTCTCGGCAAAACGTCCATTAGTTTATGGTGTCGTCATCTAATCTAGCTGCAGAATCTATGTGCACACATTAATGCGACATGTGCGACTCGCGACGAGCGTACACCAGTGACGCCACGAACCCGACCACGGCAATCACAGCCGCCACACGCACGGCAGCTGCAAATCCAATCGCCTGGGCAACGTCCGTCGCAGCGCCAGCGGCGCCGGCAGTCGCAGCAGAACTCGAGAGCAGACCGATAAACAGCGACGGGCCAAACGATGCGGCAATCATGTTCCACGTGTTGAGCAATGCCGTTCCGTGAGGATGTTCAGCGGCAGGCAGCGTCTCCAAGCCGGCCGTTTGCGAGGGGCTCAACACCAAACCGACTCCGGCATACACCACAACGGTCAGCGCCACGACGACGCCGATGTTCATGCTTGCCGCCGTCATCGAGATGGCAGTCTGTCCCACGGCAATCAGGGCAAAGCCGACCGGCAGCAGCGGCCATGCGCCACGGGCGTCCATCACGCGTCCGCCCACAATCGAGGTCACAGCGTTGCAGGCAATTGCCGGCAAAATGAGCAGGCCCGCAACAAGCGCGGTCATGCCGTATGCGCCCTCAAAATAGAGCGGCAACAAAACGCTCATCGAGAACGTCGTCATCATCGACACCACCACAAGCAAGCACGCAGGCCAAAAACGAACGCTCGCCATGGGACGCACGTTAAGCACCGGATGCTCGAGCTTAAGCTGGCGGGCCGCAAACAGGCCGAGCAGCACAACGGCGGCAAAAAGCGTCACGATGCCGGCAATCAGATTGGTCGAGAACTCGCCTACGGAATACACAAATGCCGTAATGCCGGCAGCGAGCAAAACAACCGACAGAATATCAAGCGTGGCGTTCGAGCGCTCTCCGACATTCTGAACAAGCTTTACGCCCGCCGCAGCGACCACAATGCCGCCCACCAGCGGCACTACGAACACCGCCCTCCAGCCAAACAACGTGCACATAAGACCGCTGATCACAGGTCCAAACGCCGGCCCCAGCGTAATGCAGGCACCGCCCAGGCTCAGATACAGACCGAGCTTCTCGCGCGGCGCGCAAGACAACACCACGTTCATCATGAGCGGGAACAAGATGCCCGATCCCGCAGCCTGCAAAATACGACTTGGCAGCAAAACGCTAAACGACGGAGCGACCAGGCACAGGACTTCGCCGGCGACCATGCATCCGCATGCGAAAAACAGCAGTTTGCGCGTCGAGAAACGGCCGGACAGGAAGGCCATGATGGCCGTAAAAATCGACGTCACGATCATGTAGCCCGAGACGAGCCACTGTGCCGTGGTGGCACTCACCGAAAAGGCTGCCATAATGTCGTGCAGCGCCACGTTAATGATGTTCTCGTTAAACGCGGCAACAAAGGCTGCAATATACATAACGACGAGAATCGCCGCAGTGGCCGATGGCGTTACTTGAACTTGTTGCTGAGATTTGCTCCCCATGCATTTCCTTCCTCTTGGAACGACAGTCGCATCGCCCCAGAGGAACAGTCCAGGGCGAAAAATGAGCCCTAGACTTACGCCAGACGCCGTACACGACGAATCTGGCAACATGGTCCAACATCGAAAGATTGTAACGCGGACGCACAGCTTTCCTTCCGCGCTATTATTAAAAGTCCACGAAAGCATAAGACATGAGGAGCCCGCCATGATTAAGCCCATCATGAAATCCGAGTTCTTTTTGCGTCTGCCTTCCGAAGACGCGGGACCCGACGATGCCGCAACCGGGCAGGATCTCCTGGATACACTCCACGAGCATGAGCGCGAGTGCGTGGGCCTCGCCGCCAACATGATCGGCGTGCGCAAACGCATCATCTGCGTAAAGGACGGCAACAGGACACTCCTGATGTACAACCCTCAAATTCTTGAGCAGGTCAATGCCTATCAGACGAGCGAAGGATGCCTCTCGCTGATCGGCGAGCGTCCCTGTACCCGCTATCGCCGCATTAAGGTTGAGTATTTGGACGAGAACTTCGTTCACCGCATCAAAAACTTCTCGGGCTACACCGCCGAGATCATCCAGCACGAAATCGACCACTGCAACGGCGTTGTGGTTTAGGCCACCTGCCAAAATGAGGGTACCGGAGGCCTCCCTATGGATATCAACCGCTTTGGCGAATTCGCCATCTTAGCGCAGTCACGCACGTTTCTTGATGCGGCGGAACTGCTTTTCATGTCGCAATCAACCCTCTCCAAGCACATCATGGCAATGGAGCACGAACTCGGCTGCAAGCTCATCGATCGAAGCCAGCGCCACGTAACACTCACCGCGCAAGGTGAAGCGCTCCTCCCCTATGCGCAAAAAATTGCGACGCTTCAGCACCGCTATCTTGCCGCCATTCAAATAGGCGCAGGTGAGCCGCTCGAGCACCTCACCGTCGGTTCTATCCCCATTATGGCCCCTTATGGGATCACGGACGCCGTCATCGATTTTCAGCAGGCGAACCCCTCATATTCTGTCGAGCTCATCGAGGGCGAGGGCGACACACTCAAGCGCATGCTCCTGCACGAGGACATTGACCTGGCCTTCATCCGTGACGGCGGCGCCATCGAGCCGGAGTTCAAAAAGATTCCCTTTACGACCGACCGGCTCGTGGCCGTCCTTCCGCTCGACCATCCGCTCGCCGAACGTGACGCCGTCGAGATAGACGACCTTATCGACGAGAATTTCCTCATGCTTCCCCAAGGCTCGTTCGTAAGCGAGCTCGTCCTTTCCATTTGCCGCGAAGCTGGATTTGGCCCACGTGTTACGTTCACCGGCAAACGAGCCGAGAACATCATCTCTCTTGTCGCACGCGGCGCCGGTGTCTCATTCCTCATGCGCAAGCCGGCGGAATCGCTTGCCAGCGGAAAGGTAGCCCTGGTGCCGCTTGAGCCCGCGACGACCTCCGAGGTCAGGCTCTACCTCAAGCGGAACGCCGCGCACTCGCAGGCGGTCGTCTCGTTCATCGGCTTCCTCCCCTACCGTCAGCTCCTGCAGGGCGACCGTACATCTTCCACCGCGGCACGACCGTCATAATCCCGCTGCCCCGCAACGGCAGACTTATGTCCGCAAACACGCTGGCAGCGGCACGAAACACAAATATGCCTCGGGCGGCACGTCGCCGTCCGAGGCATATTTAATCAAAGTGCGCAGAAAGACTAGTCCACCGAGATGTTGAGTGCCTTACCGCCCTCGTCCTTCTTGGTACCGATCACCATAGCGGCGACAAGAGCCAGAACGAAAGCGACCACACCGGAGATGACAAGGCCGATAAAGCCCGTGTCGATGCCGGCAGGGTTAATAAAGCTCGGGAAACCGAGCGGGCCAGAGGCGCCGAAGGCATAGAGCTTGGCACCCATGAGGCCGGCAATGGCGCCGCCTACACCAGCGGAAATAAAGGTTGCCCACATAAGGCGCTTACGCGGCAGCAAGATGGCGTAAAGCGCAGGCTCGTTGACACCGAAAATCGAAGAGACAAGGGCGGGAATGTTGACGGCAGCATTTTCCTCGGAGTCCTTGGTTCGGATGATCATGCCAAGCACAGCGCCGGCGATGGCACAACCGCCTGCATACACGAGCGGGTTAATGAGGTCATAGCCGTAGGTTGCAACATCGAGGAACCACAGCGGGATGATACCCCAGTGCAGGCCGAACATGACGAGCAGGCTCCAGAACGTGCCGATGACGAAGCCGGCGATGGCGGGTTGGAAGTTGATGAGCATCAGAATGATCTGGGCAACGATGTTGGAGAGGACCGTCATGACCGGACCGACCACAAGCAGGCCAAGGATGCCGCAAATGAGGAGCGTCAGGATGTTGGAGAAGAACGAGCTCACAAGCGCGGGCAGCGCGTTAGAAAGGGCCTTGTGCACCTTGGAGGCAATCCAGACGATAAAGATCGCAGGCAGAATCGTCGATGAGTAATTCTGCATGATCAGCGGGATGCCAAAAATATCACCGTAGACATTGGACTCGAAGACCGTACCGGCGCCGAGCGTGTAGAGCGGATCTCCGCCCATAAGGGCAACGAGCGTCGGGTAGACGAGGATACCGCCGAGCGCCATTCCCATAACGGGCTTAAGTCCGAACTTCTTGGCCGACGTCCAGCCAATGATTAGCGGAAAGTAATAGAAGACCGAATCTCCGATTGCCGAGAGCGTCACATACGTATTGCTGTCCTTGGCAAGCCAACCGGCAACCGTGCAGAGCGCAAGCATCGACTTGATGAAGCCACCGGCCATAAGCACACCAAGAACCGGCTGCAGAATCTCGGAAATGATGGCGAGCAGGCGCGAGAACGGATCGCCCTTCTTGACATTGTCGCCCTCATCGATATCAAGCGCAGGCTTGGCGTCGAACCCGCCAATCTGAACAAGGTCGTTGTAGACGGCCTCGACGGTGGCGCCGATCACGACCTGGTACTGTCCGCCGGCCTGGATGACGTCAACGATGCCCTTCGTCGCCTTAAGCTCATTGGTCTGGGCAAGTGATTCATCCTTGAGGTGGAAGCGGAGACGCGTAATGCAGTGGCTCACGTCTAACACATTGTCTCGACCACCGACCTTTGTGATGATTTCATCGCAAAGCTTCTGGTATTTCATGGAATTCTCCTTTTTCTGAGCGGGGTATAGCATCGATTTCATGCCTCCGTAGTCGACGTGGGAGGGCAAGGAACCCGCTTCCCCCTTTGAAATCCGCGGACGCACGTACGCCCGGGATGGGAAACGGCAGAGAAGATGTAAGATGCCGATCACGTGGCAGGGAGCCTCATTGGCCCATATCACGCAATCAGGTCTACAGACGCGAATCTGCTGCGCCGAGAAGTCTCGTCGTCTGGCAGAACTTGTCACACAGACGTTCCGGTTCGCCCTGGGGAATCTGAGTACGCTCGGTCTCAAAGGAGAGGCCGTACTCGCGTGCCGGAAGGAAATACTCGAAATAGCCGTTGGTGTAACCGCAAACTATTCCCTCGACCGGGCATTCGTGCTTCATGCGAATACCCAGGTCGCTGCCGAGCTCACTCGGGAACACAAAGAGATGCAGGCCGCCCAGACTGATGACGGCACACTTAAGCGTGAGCGAAAAGTCGTCATGGGCAACGGTGTGATAGAACGTCTGAGGCTCGATGCGGTCGAGAACGACCTCGCGATCGAGCTTGATCTGGGAAATCGCCTCGGCAAGACCGGTCGAAACGCGCTCGACCTCGGGAATGCCGCGTCCCTGGCGAAAATTGCGGTCGCTACAGTCGCCAGCAGCACCGACGACCATGGCCGGATAGTAACCAAGACTCTGAGCGAGCTTTTTGCCGGTAAGACCGGCGAGTTCGCTCGTGAGCTCCGTGCAGTCGGGTCCGACGCAAGCGGAATGCACCGCCCAGTTCACAAAGCCCGCAAATGGCTTGCCTTCGGTATCGAAGAACGATACGACAATGACCTCATTGTCGGCGAGTTCACCTGGGATGATGCGGTTGTCGTAGAAACCGGTGATGACCTGCTTGCCCAAGCGACAAATCGCGGGCTGTGCGTTGGCGCGGCACTCCTCAAAGCATTGGCAAATGGTATCGAGGAACCAGCGGTAGTAGTCCTCGTCGAATTTTCCCGTCCACCAGCTGCGGTGGTAAGCGACGATTGAAGTATGGTCGTGCGTCGCCGAGAGCAGAACGCAGTCACGGTCGATTCCATAGCGCTCGGCGAGCATTGTCTTGACTTCCTCGGCCATGCTTTCCTCGAACTCGAGGACATCGGCATTAAAAAGAAACACTTCACGTTCGCCTTGCTGGAAGAGGATGGCGTTGGCGAAGACGTCGTCATGGACGCCTGTCGCAGGTTCAAGACGGTTGGGAAGATTGCGGTAGCCAATCAGGTAGATGTCGCCCTGTGGGGTAATTTTGCGGCGCGCGTGTCCAATGTTCATGCACGTTCTCCTTCTGTGTCACGCCGCATTCAAGGCGGCAATGATGATTTCGACGAGGCGTTCATGGGATCCGGCGGCAAAACCGGAGTTCATAGCCTCATAGGTGATTTTTTCGTACGCGTCGGGAGCCGGTAGGTACTTCTGTCCGCCGTTGACGAGCGTGGCAAAGAACACAGAGCCGGACCGAGCGGCGCGCACAGTGGCGCCGAATGCACTCGAGACCTCGGGTTGTACACCGACAAGCTCGACGTTTCCCAGCCGGAGCAGATAGACCCTCGTGCGCTGCTCGCCAGCGGCATGAAACTCATACGTTCGGTGCGGAGCCAAAGAGTGAAAATCGGCGCGTGTCTGAGCGGGCAGGAGAACGTCGACCGCGCGGGCATCGATGCCGGTAGCGTCATCCTCACGCGCCATGCGAGCGACCTCGATCAAAGCATCGCCCAAGGCCTGCCCCTGCTGGTGCAGCATGCGGTATCCGTCCTCATGGACATCGACCGTCTGCTTAACGCCGGCCGCATCGAACATGACGTTCATGGCGCGCTCCGCCGGACCTTGGTCGCCCGCGGCGCCTGGCAGCAACAGGGCAACGCCGCCCAGCTCGCGCTCGAGCGACATGGCGGCAAAACCAAAGAGGTCTCCACTCGCCATGCGCCTCCCCTCGGAGTCGCGCGACCCGTCGAGCACGGAGGACTGAACGTCCGCCGTCGCGAGCACGGCAACATACTCGCCCCCGGCATCCCTTATGGCGAGTACGGGCATCGTGTGGTCGGCAAACCCCCTGGGATTCGAGCCCAACCACCAGCCGGCAGGCGTCTCAATGTCGCGATTAACGTTCACGGGGCATTCGCCCTCCACAGTGGCGAGCGTGGCAGAGTGAATGCCCGCAACAGCGCGCTCGACAGCCGTGCGGGCGGCAGCGACGAGCGCTGCGCGATAGCGCTCGTTGCGATTGCGGGTAGCATCGTCGGCAAGATGCCCGGGAGTGCGGACGTGAGGCATGGAAAACGTGTGGGTAGGAACCACCCAAGAATAAGCACCGCTGCAATTGGCGGCATCCTCAACAACCTCACGCAGATCGGCGAGTAGAGCCGGAGCGATCGAGGTGACCTCAAGCGAAAGGACGCAGGCGCGTCGCCCCGTCCCCTCGATGATAAGGGCACGGGCGAAGACCTCATGACGGAGTTCGTCGAAACCGTCGAACGGCAACACGTCCCCAAGATCGATGGCCACACGAGCGGCCCCAGCCCTCATCTCTCCTTCGCCCATGGCAGATACTCCCCTCTGATTGCCGCTCACTCGACACCGTACAGTTGCTGCGCCGTACCGCCAAGCACAAGGTCGCTGTCTGTATCGCTCAGATTTGCAGCGCGAACGCAGGCGACACCCTCGGTGAGCCACTCGCGTTTGACGGGATAGCTCGTGCCAAAAACAATATGGTCTGCACCCAGCACGTCAACCGCGCAGGCGAGGAGTGTCTTGCCCCAAGGCTGGGCATGGGACATGTCGAAATAGATGTTGTTCTCGAGGTGCCTGGAAACGGTCTCGGTATCGACCTGAAAACGGCCAGAAGCATCAGGGCGCTTGGGACCATGAGGCAGCAGCATCTCCTTGAACGCAAAGTATGCGCCGCCGAGCATGGAGTGGACCATCTTGATATTGGGATAGCGCTCAAAGAAATCACCAAAGATCTCTCGGCCGATCGCCGTAGTTTGGTCGACGCAGCGGCCATAAGAGCGGCGAAGGTTGTCGTACGCGAGAAGCGACTCGTTCTCGACCGGCACGGGAACATGGTGCACGTAAACGGTGACATGGCGTTCGTTCAGGTGCTCGAAAAAGCTCGAGAAGACCTGGTCGTCGAGATAGCGCTTGCCGTAGTGAGCGCAGAGCTGCACGCCCGCAAAACCATCGTCGAGCCTGCGGTCGAGCTCCTCCAAATTCGCTTTGGTGCCAAAGGGCGGCACGGCGACAAGCGGAATCAGACGGCCATTTGACGCCTTCGCGTCAGCAGCCATACCGTCGTTGAAACGCCGGCACATCTCGAGCGACATCCACTCGTGGCAGCCGGGGAGCTTGAGGATCGCCTTGTCGACCCCCGCCTCATCCATATCGGCCAAGCGCTTCTCGAGGGTGTAGTCGCCCTCAATGTAGTTAAGACCCGGAGAACCGGCGGGCATCTCGATCACGATCTGTCGTTTGCCGGCGGAATTCATGGTCAGATAGCCTTCGGTGTCATAGGCGCGGGGTACCTCGGCCAAAAACTGTTCGCAGAGCGTCTCGTCATGAAAGATGTGCTCGTCGAACCAGTAGGAATTTGCATCGATAATCATTGGTTGGAACCGCCTTTCATCTTGTTGAAAACATTCTAGAAAAGCAGGTACCCGGACATCAATTCCAGCTTAAGCCCACTGTATTCCATTTTGGAATAGAACTAACCGCTCACGCGCGAACCTCACCCGCTCAACGAGACAAGCGCTAGCAGCACGGGCTTAGACAGAAAACGGTCGGCCCGCATCCGTTGCGGGCCGACCGTTTCATTACAGGCTACCTTTGCCGTTACGCCTGGCGGTAATGATCGAAGAAGTCGGCGAGGTCTTCGAGGGACTCTTTGAGTACTTCCATGCGCGGCAGGTACACGATACGGAAGTGGTCGGGCTCAGCCCAGTTGAAGCCGCCGCCGCGCGTGATCAGAATCTTCTTCTCGTGCAGCAGGTCAAGGGCAAACTGCTCGTCATCGGTGATGTTGAACTTCTTCACATCCATCTTGGGGAAGATGTAGAACGCCGCGCGCGGCTTAACCACCGAGATGCCGTCAATCTTGTTGAGCGCCTCATACACAAAGTTGCGCTGCTCGTAGACACGGCCGCCGGGACGGATGTAGTCGTTAACGGACTGATGACCACCGAGTGCCGTCTGAACGATCGACTGAGCCGGCACGTTGGAGCACAGGCGCATGTTGGAGAGCATGTTGATGCCCATGATGAAGTCGCTCATGCAGCGCTGGTTGCCCGAAAGCACCATCCAGCCAATGCGATAGCCCGCGATCATGTGCGACTTGGACAGACCGCTAAAGGTAACGCAGGGCAGGTCGGGGGCGAGCGAGGCAATCGAGACGTGCTCGTAGCCGTCCATGCAGAGGCGGTCGTAGATCTCATCGGCAAAGATCATCAGCTGATGCCTGCGTGCAACCTCGACGATGCCCTCGAGCACCTCGCGCGGATAGACGGAACCCGTGGGGTTATTGGGGTTGATGATGACGAGAGCTTTGGTCGCGCTCGTAATCTTGGACTCCATATCCTCCAAGTCGGGATACCAATCCGCCTGCTCATCGCACAGATAGTGCACAGGATGACCGCCGGCAAGGGTTGCGCACGCCGTCCAGAGCGGATAGTCGGGGCTGGGGATCAGAATCTCGTCGCCATTGTCGAGCAGCGCGTTCATCGAAAGCTGAATGAGCTCGGACACGCCGTTGCCCGTGTAGATATGCTCCATCTGAACGTTGGGCAGGCCCTTGATCTGCGAATACTGCATGATCGCCTTGCGCGCGGAGAACAGGCCACGCGAGTTGGAATAGCCTTCGCAGTCGGGCAGCTGCTGGCGCATGTCCTTGATGACCTCATCGGGCGTGCGGAAACCGAAGGGCGCCGGGTTACCGATATTGAGCTTGAGGATGCGCTCGCCCTCGTCCTCCATACGGGCGGCCTCGTCGACGACGGGACCGCGCACGTCATACAGGACGTTATCGAGCTTGGTGGACTTAGAAAAAGTACGCATGGTGGTGCTCCTTGCAATTTGAGCTGAGGGATGGGGTTCGGGCTTGGAATCGTTGCGGGGTGATGATGCCTCGCCTTGATCGGCGTCACCGGCAAGCAGCCAGGTAACATCGACCTCCAAAATACGGGCGAGCAGCTCAGCCACATCGCGCCGCGGGATCGTCTTGCCGCTCACATATTGGCTCATCTGACTCTTGCCGAGTTTTTTGCCGAGCATCTCCGATGCGCGGATCACGTCCGACTGGCGAACGTCGCGATCGGACATAGTCTGTCGCAGGCGATCGCTAAACGTCTCTTGGGCCACTAGAACCTCCTTGCTGGCAAAGTTCAATTTATAGAACACGAATTGAACCATGGTTCAATTTAGCAAGCAGTATAACGCGGCGCCTCATTCGATAGTTCAATTTCATAAGAAAATGTACCGGACTCCGAGATTTGCCCAAAGCGAACAATAGCGTGTACGCGTTTAGAGGTATTCGAGGAAACGGGCGGCAGCAAGCGAAACATCGGCCGTTCGATATATGGCGTTGATCTGCCGATGGGGATGCCCCTCGAGTGGGCGCACAGCAACATCGAACTGACAGCGGCGCAAGATGAGCGCCGGAAGAATACTCACGCCCAGGCCGTCCTCGACCATAGCCATAATCGCATAGTCATCCCAGGTCGACAGCTTAGAGCGCACCGTCAGGCCCGCGCGGCGAAACAGCGGCGTAATCTCGTCGTCGCTACCGCGTTCCAGCAGAATAAACTGCTCGTTGGCCAAATCGGCAAGGGAAACGACCTCCGCGGTGGCAAGCGAGGAGTCCGCTGGCACCACGGCCATCAGCTCGTCTTGCACCAACGGCCGCGACGCCATACCGGCGCCGCGTGGCTCGCGCGGAATAAAGCCTAGGTCGCAGCGGCCTTCCGCCACCCATTGCTCAATCTCGGAGTAATCACCCATCAACAGCTCGTAATCGACATCCGGATGATCGGCGCGAAAGCGCGCAATCACCGGCGGCAGCACGTGGGTCGCCACACTCGAAAACGTACCGATGCAGATTTTGCCGCGCATGAGCCCACGCATCTCGTCCACGCGTCGCTGCAGGCGGCCAAACTCTTCGCATAACGCCTCGACTGCCGGCATGACCTGCCGCCCGTCGGCAGAAAGCACCACGCCCTCGCGGCTGCGATCAAGCACCTTAAAACCCCAGTCTGCCTCAAGGTCGCCCACCATGCGGCTCACGCCCGACTGCGAATAGCTCAACCGCTCTGCAGCACGCGTAAAGCTGCCGGCACGCACCGTCTCGAGCAGCACTTGCATCTTCTGGATATTGGTCTCCACGGCACGCCTCCACCTTTGCATGAGTTTTTGTCATGTTTGCCATGAATTATATTCGCTTTTCTTCTAAAGCCAGTTCACCCATAGTGAACATGTTCGGATATAGAGGGGATGTCAGCGCATGAACAACGGACTGTTTACGTACCTAGCAGCATTGCTGTTGTTTGGCTCAAACGGCATCATCGCCGCTGCCATCGCGCTGCCGAGCTCCGATATCGTGCTCCTGCGCACGTTTTTGGGCGCCCTCTCGCTTGTCACCGTCCTCGCCATCACCCAACGCCATAAGTTGCAGGCGCCATCTCGCCCCCGCGAAGCCGCAGCCCTTCTCCTCTCGGGAGCCGCGCTGGGCGCCAGCTGGATTTTTCTGTTCCGCGCCTACCAGACGATCGGCGTCGGTATATCCTCGCTGCTGTACTACTGCGGCCCCATCATCGTTATGGCGCTCTCCCCGCTCATCTTTGGCGAAAAATTGACCGGTGGCAAAATCGCCGGCTTCATAGCTGTCGCCTGCGGCGCCTTCCTCATCGCGGCCCAAGGCCTCGGCGGCAATATGCCCATCGCAGGCATCGTGTGCGGCATCGCCTCGGCCTTCTGCTATGCATTGATGGTCATCGCCAGCAAGGGTGCGCCGCACATCGAGGGCCTCGAGAACTCCGCGCTCCAGGTGAGCGCCGCCTTTTTGACCGCGCTGGTCCTTACGCTCTTCACGCAAGGTGCCCCCTCGTTCCTCTCCCCCAGCATTGCCGCCGGCATCGATTGGCGCGCCGTCGCTATGCTCGGCGTCGTCAACACCGGCATCGGCTGCCTGCTCTACTTTAGCGCCGTCGCCAAACTGCCCGTCCAGACCGTCGCCGTCGTCGGCTACCTCGAGCCGCTTTCGGCGGTCGTGTTCTCGGCCGTCCTTTTGGGCGAAGCCATAACACCGGTCCGTCTGATGGGCGCCGTGCTTATCATCGGCGGCGCGATCTTTTGCGAACTCGCCGGCAAACGCGCAAACGCCAAGGCTGGCATCGCCCAGGCAGTGCGCGCCTAAACGCCCCTCTTTAGCTCAAAGCAGGGGCGCGTCCGCGGTTACCACGTTGCAGCAAACCATACGGCGAATACGCCCCTGCTCTGAAATACTACCTGCGTATATGAATAATCCCCAGATGGGGATTATTGTCTAAAACACCCCGATGTGCCAAACTGCTCTTATATGTATAAAGATGGCATAAAGGTCTACTGCTCGTGGCAGAGGCCAGATGTCCAAGGGAGTCCACGTGGCACACAACAAGCTGGAGTCAAGCCTTCAAGACCAGCGTAGTCAAGGCGGGCATGGAGCCATTCCCCTCTCCGCTGGCATGCTGCTCGTAACGCTCGGCGTCGTCTACGGCGACATCGGTACAAGCCCCATGTACACCATGAAATCAATCGTCGCCAACAACGGCGGCATCGGCACCGTCAGCGAGGACATGATCTTGGGCGCGCTCTCGCTCGTCATCTGGACCATGACACTCGTGACCACGGTCAAGTACGTTGTAATCGCCATGAAGGCCGACAACCATAACGAGGGCGGCATCTTCGCCCTGTTTAGCTTGGTGCGCAAAGTGGCGCCTTGGCTGATTCTTCCCGCCATGATCGGCGGGGCGGCGCCGCCCGCCCGCGGCACCCCCCCAGGTTGCCG
>CABQWP010000058.1 GCA_902467875.1 uncultured Collinsella sp.
GGGTCACCGCGGGTTACTGCGTCAACCGCCTGTCCTACGAGACGGTGCGTGACATGCGCGTGGAGGCGAGCGATAAGCTCAGCCGTATGCCGCTCAGCTTTATCGACAGCCATGCCCACGGCGACCTTATGAGCCGCGTGGTCAACGACGTCGATCAGGTGGGCGACGGTCTGCTGCAGGGCTTTACCCAGCTCTTTACCGGTGTTATCACCATCGTTGGCACGCTCGCGTTTATGCTCTCCATCAACCTGACCATGACGCTCGTAGTGGTGCTCGTCACGCCGCTCTCCATCTTTGCGGCCAGCGCCATCGCCAAACTCTCCAACAAGAGCTTTACGGCGCAGCAGCGTATTCAGGGTCAGCTTGGCGGCCATATCGAGGAGTACGTGGGCGAGCAGAAGCTTGTCGACGCCTTTGCCTATGGCTCGAACGCTCAGCAACGCTTCGATGCCCTCAATGCCGAGCTCTACACCGCGGGCGAGCGCGCGCAGTTTATGGGTTCGCTCTCCAACCCCGGCACGCGCTTTATCAACAACATCATCTATGCCGTGGTCGCTGTAATCGGCTGCGTGGGCGTGATCACGGGCGTGCCCGCGGCGCTTACGGTGGGCGGCGTGCAGATCTTCCTATCCTACGCCAACCAGTACACTAAGCCGTTCAATGAGGTCACGAACGTCATCACGCAGATCCAGACCGCGTACGCCTCGGCGCGCCGCATGTTCGCGTTGCTCGATGCGTGCGAGCAGGAGCCCGACGCTGTGGATGCCATTGAGCTCACCGCGCCGAAGGGCGAGGTTTCGTTTGAGCATGTGGACTTTAGCTATATGCCCGACCGCAAACTGCTGCAGGATATCTGCATCGATGCCAAGCCCGGTATGCGCTATGCCCTCGTCGGTCCCACGGGCTGTGGCAAGACGACGCTCATCAACCTGCTGCTGCGCTTTTACGATATCGATGCTGGGCGCATCGTGGTCGATGGTCGCTCCTCGCGCGACTACACGCGTGCGAGCCTGCGCCGCGCCTTTGGCATGGTGCTGCAGGACACCTGGCTGTTCGAGGGCACGGTGGCCCAGAACATCGCCTACGGTTGCCCCGATGCCACGCGCGAGCAGGTTATCGAAGCCGCCAAGCGCGCGCACGCGCACAAGTTTATCGTGCAGCTGCCAGGCGGCTACGATACGGTCATCGGCGAGGACGGCGGCACGTTTAGCCAGGGCCAAAAGCAGCTGTTGTGCATCGCACGCGTCATGCTCACCGACCCGGCGATTTTGCTGCTGGACGAGGCAACGTCGAGTATCGATACGCGCACCGAGCTGCAGGTGCAAGCGGCATTCGACGAGCTTATGGCCGGCCGCACAAGCTTTGTGGTGGCGCACCGCCTGTCGACGATCCGCAACGCCGATTGCATTCTGGTCATGCGCGACGGCGAGATTATCGAGCGCGGCACGCACGACGAGCTGTTAGCGGCAGGCGGCTTCTACGCCGAACTCTACCGCAGCCAATTCGCCCAGTAAGCATGGTCGTGGGGCAAATTAATCAATCGACAGACGGTGGTTTACATCTGTCACGTTAGTACTAAGATATTCATCTAATAAATTGCATTAGTGGCTTTAGTTTTGGGGGATACGAGGCAACGTGACTATGACGTGCTCTTTGGTGGTTAACAGCAAGAGCGGTAATACCAGGATGGTTTCGGGTGCGATCAAGCGCACGCTGCAGGCTGCAGGTGTTGAGTTTGTCCATGCCGCGGCGTTGAGCGACGATGCGGATGCAGATCAGGTTGCGCTCGAGGCGCAGGGCGCCTGCGCGGCCGACACGGTGCTTGTCGGTTTTTGGTGCGACAAGGGCGCGAGCACGCCTTCGGTCGCGACGTTGCTCTCAGCCTTGCACGGCAAGCGCGTCTTCCTGTTTGGCACCTGCGGCTTTGGGGCCAGCGAGGAGTACTTTAGGCAGATTATCGATCGCGTGACCTCCAATTTGGCCAATGATGCCGAGCTTGTAGGCTGGGCGATGTGCCAGGGCAAGATGGGTCCCGCGGTCAAGCAGCGCTACGAGGCCATGCTCGAGCAAGATCCCGACAATGTCCGCGCTAAGTTGCTGCTCGATAACTGGGTTGCCGCAAAGGATCATCCCACCAAGGATGATCTGGACCATATGGCGGCGGCGGCCAAGAAGGCCGTGCTGGGCGAGTAGCTCGCTGCTCGCGGTCCTTCGTGCAAAACAATACAAATGTGAAAGCCTCGAAACTCTCGAGGCTTTTTTCTTGCCACTTGTGGGCGCAACCGTGGCAAGCGTTTGTGGTGACATTTTCCATCACCCCGATGACGAGACCGTTCTGGACAACACGCTCGCATGCGTTCGCTGGATGTATTCAGAGTGGGACGGGCTTTCCGGATGGACACGGTTTCCAGAAGGTATGGGCTAAGAGCTACGCGGGGTAGCCGTAGAGGCATGAATAAGGGGGTTGAAAATAAACGATACTAAATGCAGTATAATTTTAATGTGGGGGGGGGGTACGATATCTTGGCTGTACAAAATATCAGACCTCTATTGAAAAGTTGTGTAGGGGTTAGCCGCAGGCGTTGGATAAAGCAGACAAGTGCGGGGACAAATAACCACTTACGGAAAAATAGTAGCATTTGGCGGAAAGACGTTGATAAAAACGCGGAAGCAGCTACGGTGATTGTTAGAAATAGATTTCAGATTGGCTTTTTCGAACTCATCTATTAAACGTCTTAGAAAAGTGGCTAATCCTTGATGGGATCGAATATAGCCTCGATGGGGATGAAATAATCACGTTGGCAACGCGCGGATTCAGACGATTTATTTCACTTCTTAGTGGCATGGCGCTTGCGCTTGTCATAGCCCTTGCCGTTGTTTCTTTTGCTCCCCGCGCATTTGGTTACATGCCCTTTGCCGTGCTCTCGGGATCTATGGAACCCGAGCTTCCCGTCGGCTCCATGGTGTTTGTTCACAAGGTTGACCCAACGAATATCGCCGTGGGCGACAATGCAACTTTTTACCGGTCGGACGGCGCCGTAGTGACCCACCAGGTGTACGAGGTCGACCCTGTGGCGCAGACGATCAGCACGCAGGGAATCGCAAACAAAAATGCAGATGGAACCATCGTGCACGACGCCGAGCAGACGCCTTTTTCACGCGTGATCGGCGTCGTTTCTTTTTGTGTCCCTTACCTGGGCTTCGTTAACGCATATTGCACGACGATGCCCGGTTTGCTTGTTGTGGTGGCCGTTCTGGCGCTGCTGGTCGCGGCGTCGATAGTGCTCGATCGGATGGTTTCCGACGAGCCTGCGGACAAGCATGCTCGCGCGCATGCGAGGGGGCGGCGTCCATAGCGGCAGGGGAGAGGTGTCGGCAACGGCAAGGGCCGTTGCCGGGGAAAACGATTCTCGAAAGGAAGAGAACGATGGAGAACAAGAGGAAAAAGCGCTACGGCATAGTTGCCGCCTTGCTGCTGCTGGTACTGGCTGCCGGCGTGGGCACCTACGCCTGGCTGACGGCGCAGTCGAGCCTGACCAACAACTTCACCACTGCGGGCATCAACAAGCCCACTACCGATCCCGACCATCCGAATCAGCCGCTTCCGGATGATAACACTAAGGTCAACGGCAACCTGACCGAGACCAAATGGGTTAAGGACTCTAAGCTCGCCCCTGGCGTGTCTGTACCCAAGAATCCTAATGTCGGTATCGGCAAGGGATCCGAGGATGCATATGTGTACGTTTTCGTGAACAACAAGACGGCGCCTGCCGGGACCGCTGATTTCAAGACGACTTACTTCACCATTAACTCTGGCTGGAAGGCCGTTGATGCGACCGCCGTTGAGGGCGAGCCGACTCATTATCTCGGTGGCCTTTTCGTTTATGTTGGCGAAGGAACCGAGGCTACCCCGCTTATTGCCAGCAAGACTGAGGATAAGTGGACTGGCGAGCTGTTCAGCCAGGTGACTACGCCCAAGGACACCGAGCAAAAGGATTTCGCCAATCCTGCCACGATGAATGTCAACTGCTTCATTTACGCAGCAGACAATACCGCTGAGGGTTCGTCTGCGTCTGCCTTGACTGCTGCCACGGATTGGGCTAACGGCCTGAAGTAACCCCATCCCCCCACCGAGATCCCGGCCCGCTCCCCATCCCCATTTTCGGGTCGGGATCTCGGTCCCCCTTTGATCGACGATTGGCGAACGTAATGCTCAACAATCTTTCCGACAATCAGAAACGCACCTTGGCGCTTGCCGCGATGGCGCTGTTGGCCCTGGCGTGCCTGTGCGGCACGCTGGCTTTTACCGTTGATATGGTTCCGGCGAACAACGTCCTATCGTTTGGCAGCGTGAAGGTACGAGTCTGCGAATACACCCTAAACGAGCAAGGCGAAGAGATTCCGTTTGAGGCCAACGAGCACGGGGACTATCCCGACACCAAGGCCACGGGCTCTGACATTAGCCGCATCGTGCGCGTGGAGAATGCCGGCGCACAGCCCGAGTATGTTCGCGCACGTCTGCGCATGACGTCGGTGGCGTCTGACGGCTCGACCGCGGATGCCTCGGACAACGTCGCCTTTAACGTGAGCGCGGGCGATGGCTCCCCGTGGGTCGATGGTGGCGATGGGTGGTTTTACTATCGCGGCCTTGCCGGACGCGGGGGTGTGCTCGATCCCGGCGTCATGACGGAGAGCCTTATGGACTCGCTGCGATTTGTGGGCGACTACCACGATGCCGCGCGCGGCGGCTCATTCAAACTCGATATCGACGTTCAGGCCGTGCAGGCCAAAAACCAGCAGACAAACGATTCTGTCCTCGACGTGCTTGACGTCGCGGGCTGGCCGGAGGCGAACTAGCCCATGAAGATTAAGATCGTGAACCGAGGTGTGCTCAACAGGCTGATTGCCGTCGCGGCGATTGCCCTTTGCTGCGTTATGGCGCTGCCGGCGGCAGCGCATGCCGAGGATCAGACCGAATTCCATATCACAAACAGGAACGACTTCCTGGCGTGCGTCGCGCTGTCGCGTCAACGCGACACGTCGCAGTGGCGCGTCTATCTCGATAACGATATCGTTCTTAACGATGATGATATGAAAGCCATTGTTGAGGATACGGTCAAGCACCTCTCCTTTGGCAACAAGGAACATCCCTTTAAGGGCGTCTTTGACGGTCAAAACCATACCGTGAAGGGCCTGAACTACGAGAATAAGGTCTTGGACCCAGAGCGCGACACGGGCTTCTTTGCCGAGACCGACGGCGCCACCATCAAGAACTTCCTTGTCGAGGACGCCAACATCTGGGCGGACTTCCGCGGCGGCATCATCGTGGGCAAGGCCGTCAACACCAGCTTCGAAAACGTCATGGTCATGGAGAGCACCCTGCACGTTACGTGCGCCAACAACATGCTCAACGTTATCACGAACGCCGGCTTCGAAGGCGGCATGATCGCAGGCGAGCTGGAGGGCTGCAATCTGTACAACTGCGAGGTGCGCGGCGGTCGAGCCGTCCATAACACCACTGCAGGTGTGCAGGCGATCGGTGGCGAGGGCCTGTACATGGCGGCATTTGCCGGCTACGTCAAGAACTCGACCATCGAGTACTGCCGCGTCACGCCCACGCGAAGCGAGGATGGCTCCTCGATGGACATGACCGACGTCACCAATAAGTACGATGTGGCCATCGGCGCCCTGGGCGGCAACAACGTGTACGCTTCGGGCTTCGTCGGCTGCATGGCGGAAGGCGCTAAAGTCATCGACTGCTTTTCAACGGCGAAATGCTATAGCTATGCCGCGTCGTACGTGGGCGTTGTCTCCGTAACGCGCGCTTGGACGGGCGGTCTTGCAGGCCGCATCTTGTCCAAGAGCGGTAACGAGATCACTCGCAGCCATTTCGCCGGCGATTTGAGCTCGCGCCAGTACAACCCCATCGCCGTGATTCCCATTATCCAAAACGACGTGAACCTGGGCGGTATTGCTGCGCGCGCCAACAAGGGCGACGCCACGGTCACCGAGTGCTACTTTAAGCCGAGCGTGAGCCTAAAAGGCAGCAGCCAGGGTACTGCGGCTAAGAAAAAGATACCTTCGTTTGGCGGCGACGGCACCACCAAGGGCGACAGCTACGGTCCGTGGGATGACGAGCGCTACATCACGCGTGAGCTATGGGAAGAGCACGACTACGACTTCTGTGCCGGTACCATGCGCTCGACCGCTAACGATGATGCCCTGGGTGGCCAGCACACCAATGAGTGGGCGATGGACTACAAGCTGAATATCCCCGTGCATGGCCAGAGCGTTAAGGCGACGATCGATTTTCCCGGTGCGGGCACGGCAACTGTTCTGGCAACCATGTTGGGCAAAGACCAGTCCACCAGCGATCCGTACACCTTTGCGGTGAGCGCCGTGCTAGCCGGAACGGCACAGGGCTTGGCCCAAGGCGATACGTCGGTAATGTTTAAGCAGGAGACCTCCGCAAAGCCCGCGGGGCTGAGCGAGGCGAACGACGGTTACCGCTTTATGGGCTGGTTCCGCGAGCCCGATGTGCGTGTGAACCGAATTGGCCAAGACAACAGCTGGTTTGACGGCAAGACCGATGACGCCGCTGTTAAGGACGGCAAATGTGTCGAAGAGAACACGGCCCACGACAAGACTTCGACCTACACTGCCGACAACGGCAAGGATCATGACGCGAGTGAGGGCTTCAAGGGCAACGACCTCTTTATCGCTTCGTATGAGGCGCAGGTACTGTTCTATAACGTTGAGGGCAAGACGATCAATTGGAAAGACGGCAAGGCACACGATCGGTCCACGGACTGGTACCGCTATGGCGTCGGCCTGACGCCTGCTGCCCCAGCGGATCGCGGCAGCTTGTCGAAAACCGCGACGTTTATCGGCTGGACCACGCAGCCGAACGACGATAAGAGCATGAATGGCGCCTATGCTGCCATTACCTCAGATCGGCTGGCTGATCTGAAAAACAAGGGAGCATTCTATCCCGTGGGCAGCGAGATTGCCGTGGTCGGCCCCACCGATTTCTATCCCGTGTACAGCGACTACGTGTCACACATCATGACGGAGTTCGAGGGCAATGAGCAGGATACGCTCAATGATGTAACCCAGCGCGTAGACGTGGGCAAAACTCACGTTAAGGTTGAGACTGCAGAAGATGGCACAAGCGCGTATACCGTGCAGGTGCTCGACGTATCCGGCAAAGCTATATCCGAGGACGGCGAGCTGCCCAAGGGCTATCGCTTCCTGGGCTGGTATGAAAACAAGCAAAATGCGGATGGGTCCGAGGTGGAGGTGCGCGTAAGCCGCGACCCCAGCTACACACTCCCCGCAGATGTCGATCTAACCGTGACGCATACCTACATCGCCCGCTTTGAGTACCGAGTGGATTATTACGTCCGGGCTTATACCAACCATGGGTTTACGGACAGCAAGCTGCTTTGTTCCGTTTGGAATCGCTATCAAACGCCCTTTGAGGAAAACGTCGGCAGCACCTTCGTGCGTGAAAACGTCGTCCACTGGGGTCCGGAGCATGTTGACCACGGTATAAAGGATAGGTATGACGAAACGTGTGACACGCGCTTCACGAAGGAAACCCTTGTCGTGAGTCCCCTTAATGCGTACTCGCACAACGTTAAAAACGATACGGGAGCCGATACTCTAAAAGACCTCTATGCCGATACCGATTTTCCAGGCGCTGCAACGCTAAGCGATACCTGGACTTCGGCTTCGCTGAACGTAACGGTCAAACTGGTGAATGATCGCTATCGCCTGAATTTTTGGACGCTTGAGCGCGGCAATGGCTGCTGGACGTATGTGAAAAATCCCATCGAAAGCACGATGCTGGATCTCGATACGAAGTATTACGTTCGCGCGATGATTACTACAGACGTTAACTTCTACAACAAGGACAACACAATCCTGAAGGCCGCTACGCGTCGTTACGAAAGCAACCTGCTGCAAAATAAGGTGAATGGATCAGACCCTACGTACACGTATTACTACCCGCACGTGAACACTTCGGTTGAGGCAACAGGGGACCCGCAGGATGAGCCAACTGGTTCTTATGAAAGCCCCTTGACCCTTGAGTCTTCGCCGACCGATGCCGAGATGGCGGTGCCGGGCTATAAGTTCCTGGGCTGGATTTCGACCGCCGAGGTCCAGAAGGGTTCTGACGTCTGGAAGTATATCTACGATGTCGAGGGCGATTCCTTCACCACTTCTGACCCGGATAAGGCCGAACCGTATCTGGTGAAACCAGATTTTAAGGTCACCCAGTGGCAGGATGCCTATCCGGTGTACGCGAAGTACGACGTTAGGTACACCACCAACCTGCACCGCGCAGGTTTTGATGGCACGGACAAGGTCAATGTGCCTAAGTACGATAAGCACGACATCGCTTCCGTTATCAACGCGGACACCGACCCTGCTACGGCAACGGTGACCCCTGACGTCACGACGCCGGTTTATAAAGCAGGCGGTGAGCTGTATAAGTTGCAGAAGGTTGAGATCGAGCTTCCGAATGGCGAAGTTAAAAAGCTCGAACCTAACGGCGATAACTCGTATTCCTATCAGGTGGAACCCGGCGGGGCCTATACATTTGTGGCGTACTATTCGCCGTTGGCGGTCGTGTATCATCTCAATGCCTCGAAAGTGGACGGCAAAGTTGCTCAGCAAGGCGATATGCTCGGCAACCTTGATGGCGGCATCCCGAAACCTACTTATGACGTCAGCACTATCGATGCGGATACAGGTGCGTTCAACGCCTTCGTGGGCTGGACGGAAGCCCAGCCGGCACCTGGCAAGGGCTATGTCGCTTGGTCGGAGGGCATCCGTATGGTGAGTGCTTCTACCGTGGTCAAGGCCCCCATGGAGCTGTACCCGGTCTACCGTCCCAGTCTGGTTACCGTTCAATCGAGCATCGACTCAAATCTCGCGAATCCTGCTCTTGTCCGCGGTCTCGGCCGAACTGATTCCGGCGACCAGATTTCTCTTGAGGTCAAGGCTGTCAAGGAGGTTGTGGGCATTGACGGCACCAAGTACGACTTTGTCGGCTGGTCGCGCGACTACGAACCCGATGGCAAATACACCCTGTTGACCGATGACGAGAAGTATCCCCTCGAGGGCAGCGAGCCCTTTGAGAGCGTGACCTACACCGCGGTGTACAAGATCGCGCCGTATGAGGTTCGCTATCACGGTGTCGACGGGTCGGTCGTCTTTACGGCGACGGTCGACTCGGACGGCGAGCGCGCGACGGGTGCCGGCTTTGTTCATAACGTCGATGTTCCCAAGGTGGATGAGAGCGGCAACCCGGTCTATGACGACAACGGCAATCCCGAGATGGAGAAAAAGTCCGTGGCATACGACCCGGACGCCCACTCCAAGATCGTCGCGCTGCTCGATGAGCGGGCGGCTACTAGCGGTGGCGTGCGCGAACTCTTCCTGGAATGGCGATATGTGCCTGCCAATGGTGCTGCGAAGTCTTGGGATGAGTTTAAGGGCGAGCCGGTTAAGGGCGACATGGACCTGTATCCCGTGACGTATCGCGTGGTCGCCAAGGATACATCCGACCCCGAGAACCACGTAACCATGACCACCGCGCAGCTTAAATGGCTGCTCGATCCCAACGCCGCCAACACAGTCGACAATAGCGCCGACAAAGCACCCTTTAAGGTCTGCTTTGCTGAGCCGTTTATGGGAACGCAGCTGACCGTTACAGTGACGCAGGCGAGCTACGGCCCTGGTGCAGAGGGCGTTACCGCGGAGGAAAAGCCCGTAAACGGCAAGTTAGTCTCGCTTTATAGCTTGGGCTCGGGTAACGGTTCGTTTGACTTGGCCAACCGCCTGGAGTCCAAGAAGACGGGCGAAGGGGAGCAGGGTCCCGGCAATGCCGTGTTCAACTTCGCCAAGACCCATGCGCTGACAATTGTTAAAAAGACCACCGATACAAGTGCTATGGGGCAGACGTTCCGCTTTAAGGTGACGAAGACGGCAGAGGGAGCCTCTTCCAAGACGCGCATGGTCGAGGTGAAAGTCGATAAAACCCAGCAGGAAAACGGTGAAACCTGGTATGTCGGCAGCGTGCAGCTTGCCGCTCCGGCGGGTGACTATACCGTCGCGGAAGACACGGCTTGGGCATGGCGCTACCAGGGTGAGCTGAGCACGCCGGGTAAGGTGCCCGGTAAATCTGCCGAACTAGTCATCTCGTCCGCTTCGAGTGCGGGCGACACCGTGGTGACGTGCGTCAACACGCGTGCGAAGGACAAATGGGTCGATGGTGGCTCGCGTGCCAAGAATGTTTGGGAAAACGGCACGCTGAGGAGGGAGGACTAGGATGACTAAGCGCAAGCGGATCGTCGCCCTCCTTGTCGGCGTTCTCCTTTTGGCCGGCGCTGCCGGCACCTTTGCGTGGCTTTCGGTTACGGGCGTGCTGGTCAACGAGTTTGGCTTTGGCTCGGTGTCGCCTTCGGTGAACGAGAAGCTCGACAATAATGTAAAGAGCGACGTTGCGGTTAAAAATAGCGGCTCAGCACCGGCGTACCTGCGTGTTGCGGTGGATATCTACTGGCAGGACCAGGATGGCGCACGCTTGTGGGATGAGCCGGTTGCTGGCAAAGATTACGTCATTGAGTGGGACAAGGTGTCCAACGCCTCCACTACAAACAGCGCCGGGTCTTGGGTTGTCGCTTCCGATGGGTTCTACTACTGGACGTCTCCCGTTGCGCCGATGGGCGAAACCGGCGTGCTCATCAGGAGCGTGGACGAGAAGAAGACGGATGGCAAGAACCTGGTCGTTGACATTTCGACCCAGGCAATTCAATCAACGCCCGACGATGCGGTTAAAGAGGCATGGGGTTGCAAGGTCAATGATGGCGTGCTGGTGCCGCCGCATGGAGGTGCGTAAGTATGGCGTTCCCAATTCGCAAAGGCGTTGCGCGCTCCTTGCGTTGCGTGGTCGCGGCCATTTTCTGCGTGGTCGCGCTTGCCACTCCTGCCCGTGCGTTCGCCGATACTCCCGCGATTGCGTATGACGGAAATGCGCGCCAGCTGACGGTCTCGGGGGCGACGGGCTCCTCGGGGGAGCCCGATCTGTTTCCAGCCTTTAAAGATCTAATGCCCGGCGATGTGCGCGAGCAGCAGATCGAGGTTCGTGCCACGGGCGTAAAGTCCCAGGTACGCGTGTTTGTGCGGGCCGTTGTCGATCACGAGACGGCACACTTGCTGTCGCCCATTACCTTAACGGCGTCGGCGGGCGATGCGTCTGCAGGTTGGCTCCAGACGGGAACTCCGGGCAGTGTGTTCGCACATCCCACGCAAGTCGCAACGTTTACGAGCGATGGTAGCACGGTGCTCAACTTGCAACTAAGTGTCCCGACGTCGGTCGGCAACGAGCTTGCCGACGCAAACAAGACCATTCGCTGGGAAATCACTGCCGAGGATGATGGCGAGAAGATTCCCGTACGCCCAGCTGGCAGTAAGAGCCCCGGCCTGTTTGGCCTGGCGGCAACCGGCGACAGCACGCTCACATTGCTCTTGGTGTTGCTGACGCTTGCAATCATCGCTTTTATGGCTGCGCTGCTTTTGTCCCGGCGGGATAAGCGCTAGGTCCATCTTCTAAACGAACGCCCTCCCGGGCGGCGGGCACGAAGTTCCCTGCTCTACAGTCCTGCGCAAGACGAAGGCCACATTAAGTGGCCTTCTTTGCGTGCGGAACTCGCGATGAACTTCATGCCCGCCGCCCGGGAGGGCGCCCCTTTATTGATGGAAGGCCTTATAAGCTGATGATTTCATTCCCAGATGTATTCAGGGTGGGATAGGCTTTCCGGATGGGCGAATTCCGGGACACGGTTTCCGCGTTTCGCATGACAGGCCATGCATCTGCAATGGGGCGAGCGCAGTTTCTCATCAGCCCACTCAACCTGCAACGGGTGAGGGGCGGCGGCAGGCGAAGGTACGGGAAAGGTCTGTCGCGAGTTCCGCACGCAAAGGGGGCCACTAAATGTGGCCCCCGTCTTGCGCAGGACTGTTTGAGCAGCAGACCTTTCCCGTACCTTCGCCTGCCGCCGATTCGGGCCCCCGAACCCGTTGCTTGATCCCCGCTATTTGATCTTGGTCGTACCCGGTGCCAGGTTGGGGTCGGTCTCGTTGGCCTCGGTCTGGAAGTGCTCGGTGTACACGTTCTTGCCGTCGCGGAACATCTCGTAGTACTGCATCTTGGCGTAATCCTCGCGCGCCTTGGTTGCGGCTGCAGCATCGGCGTCGTCACCGGTGACGTTGGAGGAAAGCGCCCAGCGCAGGCTGGCGTCCTCGTAGCCCACCGAGTTGATAGCGGGCAGCGACTCGCGCAGCGTCATGTGCGCTTTCTGATAGTCGGAGAGAGGTGCGCCGATCAGCTGCATGAGCTGGGTGGACAGATAGTTGGTGGACAGGTCGTCGACCTCACTCGTCTGGTTGCAACCGGCAACGTCGTAGTTGGCCCAGATGATGTAGTCGGTCTGCCACAGGCGCTCCTGATGTGTGGCGTCGTCCTCACCGGTAAACCACTTGTCGTTGAACTTGGACGGGAAGAACGGCTGGTGGTCGCCCCAGAACACCACGACCACCTTACGGTCGAGCTTGCTCAGGGCGTTGAGGAAGTAGCGCAGCGCCTGGTCGGACTGCTCGATGCACGAGACATACTCGTCGACATCGGAGAGCGTGCCGTCCTCGACGGTCTTGGCGTCCAGATCGGTCGTGTCGATATTCAGGTGCATCTGCTTGTCGACCGGCAGCAGACCCGTATCGTAGCCCGAGTGGTTCTGCATGGTCACGTCGAAGATAAACTGCGGATCGGCGTTCTGGTCGAGCAGCTCAAGAATCTTGTCGTAGGTAGCCTGGTCGGTCACCATGCCGCGCAGGGTGTCGGCTCCCTGGAAGTCGTTGATGGACAGGAACTGGTCAAAGCCAAAGTCCTTGTAGACGTTATCGCGGTTCCAGTTGGTTGCGTGGTTGGGGTGCATGGCCGTGGTGGAATATCCGAGCGACTTGAACTGCTCTGCCAGATTCCCGGTCGTTTCCATGTTGTAGATGGTGTAGGGGTACACGCCCGAGCCCAGGTTTGCCATGGAGTTGCCGGTCATAAACTCAAACTCGGTATTGGCGGTG
>CABQWP010000059.1 GCA_902467875.1 uncultured Collinsella sp.
GCCTGCTGTGGAAAGCCGCACGGCGCCTTCGCTATGAACGCCCGCCTGCGTGGACAGGTGAATCTCGACCCCGGGAATCGCCGCGCGCAGCGCGCAGGCCAACCCGGCATCGGCGACAATCAGAGCATCGGCGCCCAGCTCCAGTGCATGAGCTCCCAACGCCACCGCGTCGGACAACTCATCGTCAAACACGAACACGTTGAGCGTTACGTACACACGCACGCCATGAGCATGCGCCACGGCACAACCGCGCGCAAACTCGTCATCCGTAAAGCCATGAGCGCTCACACGGGCGTTAAAGCCGCCCAACCCCGCATAGATGGCATCGGCGCCCGCGGCGATGGCCGCAAGCATCTGGTCGAGCCCGCCCGCCGGCGCCAGCAGCTCGGGCAGCGCCGCACCGGCAGCATCCAATCCAGTCTTGTGTTGTCCGCTCGGCCCCATCGTCCGAATCGCCATCGACAAACTCCTTACCAAGGTATGCATTCACTCTGAAAAATGCCGTCTTCCAGCATACACGAGGCCTCGCGCGCCCCGTTTGGTTTATCGTGTAATAACTTATGTCCATCCTGCCCCGACGGCACATCCGCCGTCCGGCACGACATACCTGGAGGTCAATATATGGGTCCTCGCCAACGACAGGGACGCAGCCGTTCAAAGACGCATGCCCTGCCCATAATCCTGCTCTCGTTTTTGGGCTTTTTGCTTATCGCGGGCGTGGCATTTGGCATCGGCATGGTCGGCAACGTCAACCGCTGGCTGTCCGATCTGCCCGACTACACCGACGCCAACGCGTATCTGGTGAGCGAGCCCACCGAGATCGTCGACTGCAACGGCAACAAGATCGCGAGCTTCTACACGCAAAACCGCAAGTCCATCACCAAGGACGAGGTCTCCCCCTACGTGCTGCAGGGCACCGTTGACGTCGAGGACGAGCGCTTCTACGAGCACGGCGGTATCGACCTGTGGGGTATCGCGCGTGCTGCGGTGGCAACCCTCGGCGGCGGGCACGAAGGCGCCTCGACTATCACCCAGCAGCTGGTGCGCAACACCATCCTGCAGGAGGAGCAGTTCGACTCGACCATCGAGCGTAAGGTGCGCGAGGCCTACATCGCCATCAAGATGGAGGACATGTACTCCAAAGACGAGATCCTCATGATGTACCTCAACACCATCTATTACGGCCACGGCGCCTACGGCATCGAGGCCGCAGCCGAGACCTACCTGTCCAAGAGCGCCGCCGACCTCACCCTGAGCGAAGCCGCGCTGCTCATCGGCCTTCCCAACTCGCCTTCGCAGTACGACCCCACGGTCAATCCCGACCTGGCGCTGTCTCGCCGCAACAAGGTCCTCGACAACATGCTGCGCCTGGGCCACATCACCCAGGAGGAGCACGATGCCGCACAGGCCGAGCCCATCACCCTCAACGTGACCGAGATTTCGGGCAGCGGCGTCGACGTATACTCACAGCCCTACTTTGTCGCCTATGTTAAGCAGCTGCTGGAGCAGGAGTTCTCGACCGACGTGCTATTTAAGGGCGGCCTGACCGTCAAGACCACCATCGACCCCACGATGCAGCAGGTGGCAGAGAATGCCGTCCGCGAGCAGCTCGACACGCTCTCACTCGACGGCCTGGACATGGGCATGGTCGTCGTCGACCCCAAGACCGGCTACATCAAGTGCATGGTGGGCGGCTACGACTACAACGCCGACGAGAACCACGTAAACCATGCCACGGCCAAGCGTCCCGTCGGCTCCACCTTCAAGGCCTTTACACTGGCAACTGCCATCCAAAACGGCATGAACCCCAACGTCACCCTCAACTGCAACTCGCCGCTCAAGGCCAAGGGCACCACGACCGAGGTCCAAAACTACGCCAACCATAGCTATGGCAACATCACGCTTAAGCAGGCGACGGCATACTCCTCCAACACCGGCTACATCCAGGTGGCGGAAGCCGTCGGCAACAGCAAGATCATCTCGCTCGTCAAAAAGCTCGGCATCGATCCCGCCAAGGACAACATCGAGGACGTTCCCGTCATGACGCTCGGCACCGGCTCGATCTCGCCGCTCGAGATGGCCGCCGCCTACGCGACGTTTGCCAACGGCGGCTACTATCGCCAGCCGATCGCCATCACCGAGATTGACTCTCGTACCGGTTCGGTGCTGTACCAGCACACCGACAATCCCTCACAGGTACTTACCGAGGGCGAGGCCGCCGCGGTCACCGATGTTCTGTCCGGCGTCATGAAGGGCGGCGGTACGGGTGCTGCCGGCGCCCTGAGCGTCAACCAGCCCTATGCCGGCAAGACGGGCACCACCGACAACACCACCAACCTGTGGTTCTGCGGCTATACCCCGCAGCTGGCGTGCGCCCTGTGGACCGGCTATTCCGCGGGCGAGATTCCCATCCAAAAATACGGCACAGACCTGCTGGGCGACAGCACCAACCTGCCTGTCTTTAAGCGGTTTATGAACACCGTTCTGACCGGTACCGAGCGCGAGGAGTTTGCGACCGGAACGGCGCCCACCTACAAGAACAACAGCGTCTGGAAGTTCTACGGCACCAACAACGCCAAGAAGACGGAGAACGACGACAAGGACGAGAACGAGGACGAAGAGGAAACTACCACAACGACTACCACGACGACCACGACCACCGAGACCACGGGTGGCGACACCACCGGCGGCACCGGTACGACCGGTGGCTCGACGGGCGGCTCAACTGGTGGTTCGACCGGCGGCGATGGCGGCACGCCTACGCCTACGCCTACGCCTACGCCCACTCCCGACCCCTCGCCCACGCCTGACGATACGGTCGGCTAGAAATCATCCGGCCATAAGCAACAAGGCCCCCGAGCAGCTTATTAAACTGCTCGGGGGCCTTTTAGTTTAAAGCGACCTGGTGAACGGTCTTTATACCGGCAAACAATATAGGGGGTACCGACCAACGTCGATACGCCCTTACAAGCCACCATGTCACGCACACAGTGCCGAGCGCACGACCCGCACGCCTACTTGCGAGAATTGCTCAGCTTATTGATCAGCGCCTCGAGACGCTCGCCGTCCTCGGCCGTCTGGGCAATAACCAAAATCGTATCGTTGCCGGCAAGCGAGCCAAGCACATCGGGCAGCTCTGCCGCATCAACGGCGGCGGCGGGCCGGGAAGCCGTGCCAGGCTGAGCCTTGATCATAACCAGATTATCGGTGCGCAGAACGCCCGTTACGAGCTCGGAAACCATACGCTGCAGGTGCAGGTCCTCTGCCAGAACATAGATGCCCTCAGGGAGCTTACGCAGCCCCATATCGGCAATATCGCGAGAGACAGTCGCCTGCGTGCAATCAAAGCCCATAGCGCGGAGCTCATCGACCAGCACGCGCTGCGTGCGGACGTCCTTATTGCGCACAATATCTCTAATGGCATCCTGGCGCCCATTGCGTTTTTTAGCCATACAAACCCTCTCTCCAAAAGATGGCGGAGACAATCAATCAGTGATTGAATAGTTTAACGCTATTTGAAGGCTTTTGTGTATAAGAACGCATTTCGAAACAATTCTATGCAAATTTGTTTCGAAATGAGCCGTTTAGGCGGTTTTTGCGCCCGTCCGGTTAAGAAAAGCTGCCAAATGCGTACACATCACGCAGCGCGCGGGCTTGGCGCTGGCGATCGGCCCAAACAACAGACCGAGCCCCCGATGGTTATCCTTGAGCGCGGCGACCATCTGACGGGTTCGAGGCGCCTCGAGCATATCACGCATGCGGGCGGAACGCTCGATTGACGACACCCCATGCGGGCTCAGACACAAATTCTCGATGCAGGCGACCAGTCCGGCAAAGTAGAACTTTTGGCTTGCCAGCTTGAGCCGACCACCGCTATCTGCCTCCGAGAGTGAGTCCGCAAGCTCGTCGAGTGCTCGGGTGTCATCGGATACCTTAGCATACATGGTGGGATCAAAGGCATCTGTAAGCTTAGGTGCCGCCGCGTGGAAACAAGCATCGCCGCAGCCGGACACGCATCGTGCCTGCGAAAGCGCGCATGCCATAAACCCAACTGTGCGAAACACCTTGTCGCACAAAAGGCATGTCTCAAACAGCGAGCGGCTGTACATCACGCCAGAGGTCTGAACGACTAGGCCGCCTAAAATCAACTGAGGCAGCCCGGCCACCATCGAAGATTTGCTATCAATGGAAATATGAGTAGCATCCAAGACGCGCGAATGGCGCTCTCGATGTGCATCATAGCGGTCGAGCGACACCGTGGGGAGCACTATGTCTGCCGTAGTATCGCACGCGATATCGACCATCTTGGAAAGGGACTGCGGAGCAAACCACTCATCGGCGTTCATGGCGATGATTTGAGAGCCGCGCGAGGCAGCAAAACCGGCACGAAGACAAGCGCCGCGCTTCGCGTCCTCGACGTCAATCAAATCAATATGGATGTCCCTGTCGGCAGCAACTTGAAGCGAATGGCGCACACCGGGCGCAGCATCGCGGCAGACAACGACAATCTGCAAATCGTAGAGGTCTTGGTTCTGGATACTCTCGAGCGCACGCATCGCATAGCTGGGCGAACCTTCTACCACAAGGATCACCGAAAGTCGCGGATGCGAGCCACGTCGAACCAAGTTATCCGTCCTCTCGACAGCAGTGAATCAAACTGTCGTTCATGGTACACCCCGGCAATAAAAGCAATGAGACACCGGTTGTATTGCACGCCAAGAACAGATGTTGCACACGCGCAGCCCACAGATGACAGGTGCCGACGCACGACGCGCCGAGCCCTCCCCTAGTCGAGCACGACAAGCTCGGCGGGATCGTAATCCACGCCCATAAACGTAAGGCCGCAGGCAGGAGCCGTGGGGCCCGCAGCGGTACGGTCGCAAGCATCGATGACCTCGCGCATCCACTCGGGTTCACGGCGATGCATGCCAATCTCGACAAGCGTGCCCACGATCGTGCGGACCATCGAATGCAGAAACGCATTGCCCTCGATGGTAAACGTCAGGATGTCCTCGCCAAACGCAACCTCATGGCCAAACTCGGCACGCATCACGCAGCGGTGCGTGGGCTTGCCCACGGCAGACGCCACCTTGCAAAAGCTCTTGAAGTCCTGCTCGCCCAGCAGCGCGGGACAGGCCGCAGACATCGCCTCAACATCCAATGGGTAGCGATGCCACCACACCGCACCGCGCGAAAGCACAGGGCGCGCGTCGCGATCGGCAATACGGTACGTATACGTACGGGAACGCGCATCAAAGCGTGCAGAAAAGCCTTTACGGGCCCTGTAGACCTCGTTTATGGCGATATCTTTGGGCAGGAGGGCATCCATAGCCCTCAGCCACCTACGGCGCGTAAGGGCGAGCTCAGCGTCCGTTACGGGCACGCTGATATACTGAGCCACGGCATGCACGCCGGCATCGGTACGACCTGCGCACGTCAGATCGATCGGACGGCGAAGCAGCGTCTCGATGGCTCGACGCAGCTCACCCGCAACCGTCGTCTGTCCCGGCTGCTCGGCAAATCCGCTATACGACGAGCCATCGTATGCCACGCGGAAAACGAGCGTGGCATCGAGCTCTGGAATCGAATTGAAATCAGACGGCGCGGTCATGGGCGCTCCCAACAAACAGGCAATGGCATTTCGACAAAAAAAGAGGGGTACGCGAACGTACCCCTCGAATATAGCCTATGCAGACGGATTGTCTACTCAGCGGTCTCCTCAGCAGGAGCCTCCTCGGCAGCCTCGACCTTCTTGGGAGCAGCGGCCTTCTTGGGGGCCGGAGCAGCCTTCTTGGCCTTAGGCGTGCAAGGCTCGGTGACGAGCTCCATGATAACGATGGGAGCGTTGTCGCCCTTGCGGTTACCGAGCTTCATGATGCGGGTATAACCGCCGTTGCGATCCTGCCACATACCCTGGGCAGCCTTGTCGAAGATCTCGGCAACGAGCTGCTTATCGCCGAGCTTGGCGATAGCCAGACGACGAGAGTGCAGGTCGCCCTTCTTGGCCCAAGTGATGATCGGATCGACGACCGAACGCAGCGCCTTAGCGCGGGTCTCGGTGGTCTTGATGCGGTCGTTCTCGAAGAGGGCCTTAGCAAGGCTCTTCTTCATGGCCTTGGTGTGGCTCGCATCGGTGCCGAGCTTCAGGCCCTTCTTAACGTTGTGACGCATGGTCTAGTTTCTCCTCAAATATGCGAAGCATTAAGCCTTCAGGCTCAGGCCCATGGACTCAAGCTTGTCCTTCACTTCCTCGATCGACTTAACACCGAAGTTACGGATGTTGAGCAGATCGTTCTCCGAGAACTCAACGAGCTGACGGACCGAGTGAATGCTGGCGCGCTTAAGGCAGTTGTAGGAACGGACGGAAAGGTCCAGATCCTCGATCTGCTTGTCCAGCTCGGCGTTGTCGTTGGTGACCTCGGGAGCGAAGATCGAAGCCTCCTCCTCGACCTCGGGGGTCTCGGCAAGGTTCATAAAGGCGGCCATATGCTGGTTGATGATATTGGCAGCCTGGACCACGGCGTCGCGCGGGGCGATGGAGCCGTTGGTCTCGATCTCGAGGACAAGGCGGTCGTAGTCGGTGTGCTGACCGACACGGCAAGCCTCAACGAGCTTGGCGCAACGGGAAACCGGCGAGTACAGCGAGTCGACGTGGATCACACCGATGGGATCGTTGTCGCGCTTGTTGGCCTCGCCAGAAACATAGCCGCGGCCATAGCCGATGCGCATGCTCATGGTGAGATGGCCACCCTCGGTGAGCGTAGCAATGTGCTGCTCGGGGTTGACCAGCTCAAACTCGGACGGAATAAAGAAGTCCGCACCGGTGACCTCGCAGGGGCCGTCAACCGAAATGGTGGCGGTCGCCTCGTCGGTCGTGCCGAGAGCCCTGAAGACAAGACCCTTGACATTCAGGACGATGTCGGTGACATCCTCGACCATGTTAGGGATGGTCATGAACTCGTGCTGCGCGCCATCGATCTGAATAGCCTCGACGGCGGCACCCTCGAGCGAGGACAGAAGAACGCGACGAAGGGAGTTACCCAGCGTATCGCCGTAGCCACGCTCGAGCGGCTCGACGGAGACACGAGCAGACGTCTCGTTGATCTCTTCGACCTGAACCTGAGGCCTAATGAATTCTGACATGTATTACCTCCAGCCTCAGCAGCCCGGATGGACTACTTAGAGTAGAGCTCGACGATGAGCTGCTCGTTGATATCACCGCTGATCTGCTCACGCGTCGGCAGAGCGAGCACGTTACCAGACAGTTTCTCGATATCGACCTCGAGCCAGCCAGGGACCTCAAAGCGCTCGGAGGAAATCAGAGCCTCCTTGATGGGGAGAAGGTCACGGAACTTCTCGCCGACAGCGACGACGTCGCCGGCCTTGACGCGGTAGGACGGGATGTCCACGCGCTTGCCGTTCACGGTGAAGTGACCGTGACGGACGGACTGACGAGCCTCTTTGCGGGTGCGGGCGAAGCCAAGACGGAAGACGACGTTGTCGAGGCGAGACTCAAGAATGATCATGAGGTTCTCACCGGTGACGCCGTTCATCTTACGGGCCTTGTTGAAGTAGCCGTGGAACTGCTTCTCCAGAACGCCATAGATGAACTTGACCTTCTGCTTCTCGCGCAGCTGCATGCCGTACTCAGATTCCTTGCGACGGCGCTTGGGCTGACGGATAGATTCCTTCTTGCTGCTGTAACCGAGCTCAGCGGGATCGATCCCGAGCTGACGGCAGCGCTTAAGAACAGGAGTCCTGTCGATTGCCATATTGATACGATCCTTTCAGTTACACGCGGCGACGCTTCTTGGGGCGGCAGCCGTTGTGCGGAATGGGGGTCTTGTCCTGGATGCTCGAGACCTCGAGGCCAGCAGCCTGGAGGGAGCGGATGGCGGTCTCACGACCGGAGCCGGGGCCCTTGACGAAGACGGAAACCTTCTTCATACCGTGCTCCATGGCCTGCTTGGCAGCAGCCTCGGCAGCCATCTGGGCAGCGAACGGCGTGGACTTACGGGAGCCCTTGAAGCCCACCTGGCCAGCCGACTTCCAGGAAATGACGTTGCCCTGGGGATCGGTGATCGAAACGATAGTGTTGTTGAACGTAGAACGAATGTGAGCCTGGCCCACGGAAATGTTCTTACGGTCCGCGCGCTTCAGACGGGCAGCGCGAACGTTCTTCTTAGCAGTAGCCATCTATCTAGCGCTCCTTATTTCTTCTTCTTAGCACCGATCTGACGCTTCGGGCCCTTGCGGGTACGAGCGTTAGTGTGGGTGCGCTGGCCGCGGACCGGGAGGCCCTTGCGGTGACGAAGGCCGCGGTTGCAGCCGATGTCCATAAGGCGCTTGACGTTCTGGTTGCGCTCACGGCGGAGGTCGCCCTCAACCATGATCTGGTTCTTATCGATATAATCGCGGATGGCGTTAACCTCATCCTCGGTGAGGTCCTTAACGCGCGTATCCACGTTAACGTTGCACTCGACGCAAATCTTCGTCGCAGTGGTGCGGCCGATGCCGTAAATGTAGGTCAGACCGATCTCAACGCGCTTCTCACGCGGGAGGTCGACACCATTAATACGGGCCAACGTAGTCTCCTCTCTTAACCCTGACGCTGCTTATGACGGGGATTCTCGCAAATGACGAGGACCTTGCCATGGCGCCTAATGATTTTGCACTTATCGCACATCTTCTTGACCGAAGGACGTACCTTCATCGTTCTTCCTTTCGGTAGCGCTCAAACTACTTCCCTACTATCTACTCGCCCAGCCGCAGGCGTTTAAAACTATGGCTGGTCTTCACACGCAAACCGACCGTAGGTTGAGCTAAGCCTGCAGTCGGAAAAGAGCGTGTATGCGTGCCGCTATTTGTAGCGATAGGTGATGCGGCCGCGGGTCAGGTCGTACGGGGAAAGCTCCACGACAACCCTGTCACCGGGGAGAATACGGATGTAATTCATTCGGATCTTGCCAGAAATGTTGCACAGAACCGAATGACCGTTCTCGAGCTCGACCTTAAACATGGCATTGGGCAGCGGTTCCTTTACCGTACCCTCGAGCTCAATTGCGTCTTCCTTCTTCACAAGCAATCATCTTTCTCTAGAAAACGACAGCGATTGAGTATTCTACAACACGTATGCACGCATCGTAATAACTTCGTAATGGCTCCACAACTAAGTGGAACTTGTTACATTTCTCCGCCTTGGAGCGAACACCAAGCACCTTGCGCATCCGTGGTGAGAATCACCGGGCCGTCATTGGTAATGGCGACGGTGTTCTCGTAGTGCGCGGCGGGCAGGTGGTCGTTGGTCGTGACGATCCAACCGTCGGAGCCCGTGCTCACATGGTTGGAACCCATCGTAACCATCGGCTCGATGGCAATGACCATGCCGGCCTGGAGGCGAACGCCCCTCCCCTTCTTTCCATAGTTAGGAACGTTGGGGTCCTCGTGCATCACGCGGCCAATGCCATGGCCCACATAATCGCGAAGCACGCCGTAACCGTGAGACTCGGCGAGGGACTGAACGGCATAACCGACGTCCCCGATATGGTTACCGGGAACAGCCTGCTCGATGGCAGCCTTAAGGCAATCGCGCGTGATCTCGCACAAAGCCTTGGCTTCGGGCGTGGGGGTGCCGACGAAAAACGTCCAAGCGTTATCGCCGACCCAACCGTCGACAACGGCTCCCGTATCGATGGAGATGATATCGCCATCGCGCAGGATCATGTCGGGGTTGGGAATACCGTGTACCACGGCATCGTTAATCGATGCGCAAATGGTTCCGGGAAACCCGCCGTAACCCTTAAAGGCTGGGATGCCACCATGCATGCGGATAATCTGCTCCGCGAGCTGATCGAGCTCAAAAGTCGAAACGCCGGGGCGCACCATGGCTCCAACGTGGCGGAGCGCCATCTTAGATAGCGCTCCTGCCTTCTTCATCTGCTCGATTTGCGTTGCAGACTTAATCTTGATCATAGACCGAGAGCCTCTTTGACATCCCCGTACACGGTCTCGCGAGCCTGGTCACCGTTGACCGACTTGAGCAGACCCTGGCCACGATAGTAGTCGACGAGCGGGCTCGTGGACTTCTCGTAGACGTCGAGACGGTTCTTGATGGTCTCGGGCTTGTCGTCGTCGCGCTGATACATCTCGCCGGCGCACTTGGGGCAGGTGGCATCGGCAGCAGTGCCGGTGTAACCGCAGGCGCGGCAGGTGCGACGCGAAGACAGACGATCGATGATGACCTCGGGGGCCACGTCGACCAGAAGGGCGCAGTCAATCTCGCGACCCATGGCGGAGAGCTCGGAATCGAGCGTCACAGCCTGGGCGGTGTTGCGCGGGAAGCCATCGAGAATGAAGCCCTGCTGGGCGTCATCGGCGGCAAGGCGCTCCTTGACAAGGTCGATCACGAGCTGGTCGGGAACGAGCTCGCCGGCGTCCATGTACTTCTTAGCCTGAATACCAAGCTCGGTGCCACCCTTGACGGCAGCACGCAGCAGGTCGCCCGTGGAAATGTGAGCGACGCCGAACTCGGCGACGAGCTCCTGTGCGACGGTGCCCTTACCGGCACCCGGAGCTCCGAGCAATACGAGGTTCATGAGCAATCCTCCTCTAGCCTATTTAAAGAATCCATCGTAATCATACATCTTGATCTGGCCTTCGAGCTTATCGACCGTGTCGAGCACGACGCCGACCATGATGAGGATGGACGTGCCGCCAAATGCCTGGATCAGATGGTTACCCGTGAAAGAGAAGATGATCGAAGGCACGATGGCGATGAGCGCCAAAAAGACAGCGCTGGGAAGCGTAATTTTGTTGAGCGCGTTCTTGATGTAGGCCGCGGTAGCCCTGCCCGGACGGACGCCCGGAATAAAGCCACCCTGCTTCTTAAGGTTGTCGGCCGTGTCATCGGGGTTGAACACCATGGAGGTGTAGAAGTACGCGAAGAACACGATGAGGACAACGTTAAGCACCCAGTTGAGCCAACCGGTCGAAAGCGCGGAGGCAACTGCCTGGATCCAGCCGATGCCGGGGAAGAACACGGCAATCTGGGCCGGGAAGTACAGCAGCGCCGAAGCGAAGATGATCGGCACGACGCCCGCGGTGTTGACCTTGATGGGCAGGTAGGTGGTCTGGCCACCCATCATGCGACGGCCCACGACGCGCTTGGCGTAAGAGACCGGGATGCGGCGCTGGCCGCGCTCAAGGAATACGATCAGCGGGATAACCAGCAGGATGATGGCGCAGATGATCACCATGGTGATGATGCCACCGGCGTTACCCTCGGTGCTGGAGAAGATCGCCTGCGGAAGACCGGCCATGATGTTCGCGAAGATGATCAGCGACATGCCATTGCCGATACCGCGCTGGGTGATGAGCTCACCAATCCACATGATCAGCATGGCGCCAGCGGTGAGCGTACCGACGATCATGAGGTCAAAGATGATCTCGGGAGCGCCGGCACCGTTGAAGCTAATGCCGAAGCTCTTAAAGAGGAAGAGGTAACCCACGGAGTTGAGGATAGCCAGAGCCAAGGTGAGGTAACGCGAATACTGCGTAATCTTGGTCTGACCGACCTCGCCCTCGCGGGCAAGCTCATGCAGGGAAGGCACGACGGCCTGGAGCATCTGGAGGATAATCGAGCTCGTGATGTACGGCATGATGCCCAAAGAGAACACCGAGACATAGCTCAACGCGCCACCAGAGAAAAGATTCAGGAGGGCCATAGCACCTGCGGCGACCGAGTTGCTCCCGGTCGAGAAAAGGCCCAGCATCCCCTGGAAGGGAATGCCGGGCACAGGAACGTGCGCACCAATGCGGTACACGACGAGCATAGCTATGGTAAAAAGAATCTTTTCGCGCAGTTCTTTGATGCGGAAAGCATTCTTAAGACCATTTAGCACGGCAGCTCGACCTTTCCGCCGGCGGCCTCGATCTTGGCCTGCGCAGAAGCGCTGACCTTGTCGACCTTGACCGTGAACTTCTTGGTGAGCTCACCATTGCCGAGCACCTTGACGGGCTCGAACTCGCTCTTGGTGATGCGAGCGGCCTTAAGAGCGGCACCGTCGATCACAGCGCCGTCCTCGAACTTACGCTCGAGACGCTCGACGTTGACAGCGGTGTACTCGATACGACGGGGGTTGCGGAAGCCAGGAAGCTTGGGCAGGCGCATAGCCAGCGGAGTCTGGCCACCCTCGAAGCCGGCACCCTTGGTGCCACCAGAGCGAGAACCCTGGCCCTTCTGGCCGCGGCCAGAAGTGGTGCCGTGACCCGAAGAATTGCCACGGCCGACGCGCTTGCGGTTCTTGGTGGAACCGGGCGCGGGAGTAAGATCGTGAAGCTGCATTTGCTACTCCTCTACAATCTCGACAAGGTGCTTGACCTTGAAGATCATGCCGCGGACGGACTCGTTGTCAGCAATCTCGCGAACCTCGCGGATCCTGTGGAGACCGAGGGCACGGACAGTACGGACCTGGTCCTGCTTGCAACCATTGGTGCTGCGGACCTGCTTGATCTTGATGGTGTCAGCCATGCTTAGTTCTCCTTACCGACGAACATCTCGGAGACCGTCAGGCCACGGCGAGAAAACAACACCACAACCCGGCCACGTGCCGG
>CABQWP010000060.1 GCA_902467875.1 uncultured Collinsella sp.
GGCTCGCCGATGTTGCCGACAGCAACGCTGGCCTCGCCGGCAGCCTTGAGCAGATAATCAGTCAGCGACGTGGTAGTTGTCTTGCCGTTGGTGCCCGTGATGGCAATCCAATTTTGGGGAGACAAGCGATAGGCAAACTCGGGCTCGCCCATAATCTGAGCGGCATGCTCACGCCCCGCCTTAAAGAAGGACGAGAACTCCGAAATACCCGGGCATGTCACGCACACGTCATAGGCGCCCTCGACCTGTTCGGCCCCATAGACAAACGACGCACCAGCAGCCTCGAGCGCACGCGTGGCGTCATTGGGCTCAGAGGTGCCGCCGCCATACACGGTAACGGCGCTTACGCGCTCGGGATGTGCCAGCGCCCAGCGGGCGACATCGAGACCGGATTTGCCCTGACCCAAAACGAGCAGGCTAAAGACATCAGCAAGAGGCATGAAAGACCACTATCCCAACTGGAAGAACAAAGCAAGGCCAACGGCACCAAAGGCCGCAGCGATAATCCAAAAACGGATGACGACCTTGGTCTCGGCCCAGCCCTTCTTTTCGAAATGATGATGGATGGGCGCCATAAGGAAGACGCGCTCGTGCGTAAAGTGGAAGTAGACAACCTGAATCATGACCGACAGGGTCTCAACGATAAACAGGCCGCCGATGATGAGGGAGACGACCTCGGTGTTGGTCATGATGGACGTGCAGGCAAACGCGGCGCCCAGGGCAAGCGAGCCGGTATCGCCCATAAAGATGCTCGCCGGATAGCAGTTGAACCACAGAAAGCCCAAGCAGGCACCGGCACACGCGGTGCAGAAGATGGACAGGTTCACGTCTCCGTGCAAAAACGCCATGGCAGCCATGGCGAGCATGGCGATCATGGAGGTGCCGCCAGCAAGACCGTCAAGGCCATCGGTCAGGTTCACGGCATTAGAAAGACCGGCGATCATCAGCCAGCAAAAGACAATGTAGAGCCACGGGAACGAAAGGCCGCAGATGGTGGTCGAAAGAACACCGAGGTCAATCGTCAGGCCGCCGGGAAAACGAATCTCGGGGGCGACGCCGCACCAGTTGACGGCAAGTACCGTAAAGGTGACACAGATAATGGTTAGGCCGATCATCTTGGCATGAGGCGTCAGACCGAGCGAGCGCCCGTGCGTAACGGAGGTCAGGTCGTCGATCAGGCCCAGCACGCCGGTCGCCAGCGTGGCGAGCAGCACGAGCACGAGCTCGGTGGTGAGCTTGCCCATCAGCAGGCAGGTCAGCGAGATCGCGACGAGGATGACAACGCCACCCATGGTGGGCGTTCCCTGCTTAACCAAATGACGCTTGGGGCCGTCGGCACGAACCTGCTGGCCGATACCCTCGACCTTGAGCAGCTTGATCCACCACGGCATGAGCAGCAGCGCAATGGCAGCGGCGATGCCAAGCCCCAAAAAAGCCTGATACGTTGGATACGAGGGATTGCCGAACATGGGCTAGCACACACCTTCCACAAAGCGGTCGAGCTCAACAAAACGGGAACCCTTGACCAGTACAACATCATGTTTTTCAAGCGCGCCGCCCATGCGGTCGAGCACCTGCTGATAATCGGAGAACACCTGGATGCGGTCCTCGTCCATGCCCATCATGCGCGCGGCATCGGCCATAAGCTGGGCCAGCTCACCACCCACGCACGCCAGCATGTCGAGCTTCTTGGCGGCGGCATAGGCGCCCACGAGCTCATGCATGCGAGGAGCCTCATCGCCCATCTCGCCCATCTCGCCCAGGATCGCCATGCGAGACCCCGTGCACGAAAGCGAGCACAGCAGATCGAGGCCAGCAGCCATGGATTCGGCACTGGCGTTATAGGAATCGTCGATGACGCGGGCACCGCTCTTGGCGCGCTTGATCTCTTGGCGGTGACCGGTGATCGTGAGGCCCCTAAAGGCAGCATCGATCTGCTCGGGCGTCACGCCCAGGCGATAGGCAACCGCGGCGGCCTTAACGGCATTTGGGACGGACTGCACGCCGGGGATGGCAAGCATGGTATCGATTGTCTCGCCCTGACCAAAATCGAGCGTAAAGACCGGACGGCCCTCGTCATCAACTCGAACGTCGCGGGCACGGACCTCATCATCGTCCGAGACGCCGGCCAGCATCACGTCGATACCAGCAGGCTGGGCGAACGTATCGCGAATGAACGGCGTAAAGTCGTCCTCGCCGCCCAAAACCAGCAGCGGCAAGAAGTCGCCAGCGGCGCACATACCCTGGACAATCTCGGCCTTAGCGCGGGCGATGTTCTCGCGGCTACCCAAAATGCCGATATGAGAGGTACCAATCTTGCTCACGATGGCAAGGTTGGGATTGGCGGACTGGGACAGGCGCTCGATCTCGTGGAAATGGTTCATGCCCATCTCGAGCACCAGGACCTCGGTATCGGCCGGAGCGGAAAGCACCGTGAGTGGCATGCCGATCAGGTTATTGAAATTGCCCTTGGTGGCCCAGACACGATAGCGCTTGGCGAGCACAGCGGCGAGCACGTCCTTGGTCGTCGTCTTGCCGATGGAACCGGTAATACCAACGACCAGGCAGCCAAGCTCCAGACGGTACGTGTGCGCCAAACGCAGCAGAAACTCCTCGGGATCATCGGTCAGCAAGATGGCACAGCCCTTGTCCTGCGCCAGCGAGACCAGCTCGGCCTCGGGCTCACGCGTCATCACGACGGCGCCGGCACCCGACTGGACGGCACGGGAAGCAAAATCATTGCCGTCGACGTTTTCACCGGGAAAGGCGACGAAAATCGTCCCTTCCTCGACCTGGCGCGAGTCGATAACGCACCCGCGGCATACCTGATCGGCTTCTCCCGTCACGGTTCGGGCCCCTGTTGCGGCCGCGAGGTTGTTGACGGCGATCTCTATCATTGCAGCTCCCCTGTAAACCTAATAATGCTATCGGCGTATTGTATCCCAGCGCCGCGCATGCGTGGTGCAGGGCATGTGAACACCCCTCATATGGGACAACAAACCACGCCCCAAAGATTGTAACCCCCTACTTCGTGTGCGGGATACCCAGCACGTCGAGCGCGTTGGCCATAATGGACTGGAACGGCACCGCAGCGGCATCTGAGCCGCTCGGCGTTCCGTCGAGCGTGATATAGCACAGCACCTTGGGCGATTGCGCCGGTGCAAAGCCCATAAAGGACGACATGTAGTTCTCCTTGAGGTAGCCGCCGTTCTCGTCGGCTCGTTCGGCCGTACCGGTCTTACCCGCCACGTCATAGCCGTCAACCGCGCCGCCAACGCCCGTTCCCTCGGACACGACCGTCTGCATGCACGATGTCACCTGGGATGCGGCGTCCTCCGAAATCGCGCGCTCGCCTTCGCCCCAGTCCTTCTCGTCGCCTTTGCTGGACTTATAGAAGTGCGGGGTCATCATCACGCCGCCGTTGGCGATGCCGCCCACGGCACGTGCGATCTCAATCGGCGAGACGGACAGCGCCTGTCCAAAGCTCATCGAACCCAGCGTGGCGCCGTCATACTGGTCACGCTCCTTGACGATGCCCAGGCTCTCGCCCGGAAAATCGACACCGGAGCTGTGACCTATGCCCCACTTGTCCACATAGGCGGCAAAGTCATCCGCACCGATCTTGCGCCCCACCAGGACAAAGCCCACGTTGGACGAACGGCGCATCATCTCGCGCACATCCATGGTCATGGCATAGTCGCGCTTGTCGGCATCGGTGACGGTATCGTCACCCACCTTGATGCTCGCCGGCACCTCAAACGACGTACTCGATCGCACGACGCCCAAGTCGAAGCCGGCGCCCGCCACGAGCGTCTTAAAGACCGAGCCGGGCTCGTAGGCGTCGGTGACCAGGCGCAAGTTCATATCCTCGGTCTTGGCGTTTTCCAGATCGGTCTGGTCGTAGGTCGGGTACGAGCAGGCGGCGAGAATTTCACCAGTCGTGGGGTCGGTGACCAAAGCCGAGCCGTTCTTGGCCTTTGTCTTCTCGACAGCCTCCGCCAAAGCATCCTCAGCCGCTCGCTGCATATTGACGTCGAGCGTCGTCACGATGTCAACGCCGTCGACCGCAGCCACCTTTTTATAGGCACCGCCCGCGATATAGCTGCCGTCCCTCGCGCGCTCGCGCACGAGGGTACCATTCGTGCCGGTCAGAAGCTTGTTGTATTGCTTTTCGAGACCCGTCAAGCCGTCGTTGTCTACATTCACTACACCCAGCACCTGCGATGCCAGATTGCCGTATGGATATACGCGCTTCATGGCCTGCTCAAAAAGCACGCCGGGCAGGTTCTTCTTCTCCAGCGCCGCAGCATCGTCTTCGTCCACCTGGCGCTTGATATACACCCAGGTGCCATCGGACTCGACGAGCTTGCGGCAGGTCTTTTTATCGATTCCAGTTGCCTTGACCAGCGCCGACACCGTCTTGTCAACATCCTCGACAAGCTGCGGGTTCACGGCGATGTTGCGACATTCGACCGACGACGCCAGCACGTTACCGTTGCGGTCGTAGATGGTGCCGCGTTTGGCATAGAGGGTCTGTGCAAGCAGGCGGCGCGCATCGGCACGCTCGCGCAGTTTATCGGCTTCGACAATTTGATAGTCGGCAAGGCGAAAGACGCCCAAGCTCAAACCAAGCCCGATGAAGCCCATGATGGCTTTGCGGCGAGGCAGAGGCGTGCCTGTGAGCCATTCGGTCGACGAACTCTTGCGCGACCTGGTGTTATGCATTTGAGGGCCGTCCGAGCCGCGAAGTCGCGACGCCGGGTCGTTGCCACGGGACTGCCCGGCGTTGTAAGATTGCCGACCCGTTCCTTGATAACCAGAACGTCCCCGCGACGAGGGACGTCCAGAACCGCGGCCCCCATCGGAACCGCGGCGATAGTCATTTGTCATACTCAGCTACCGTCTTGCTACTGAGCGGTCGCGGTCGCGTTGGCGCCCGCGGCTGCATCCTGCGAAAAGTCAAGTGTAACGCTCTCGCTGGGCTCCACCATGCCATAAGCGCCCGCAAGGTCGCGAATGCGCGTGTCGGCGCCATAGACCGAATGCATGACCTCCAGGTCGGAGCTCTCATCGGTCGCCTTTTCGAGCGTGCTGGTAAGCTCGGCGTTGCTGTTGAGCACCTGGGCCGTAACGCCGGCGAGCGCCACGCGGGCGACGCCGATCGTCATGAAGATAGCCGCAATGATGCAAAACGTTTTAAGAACGCTCATGAAAACCGGGCTTACCGCCTGGTTTGCCTGACGGCCCGCGCCCGTGTAGACATCAAAGCGCGGCGCGCGCTGCTCACGGGGAGCAACGGGGGCCTGCGGCGTCTCACGATAGGCGGGCATGGCGTTCATATCATAGGCGAGTGCTGCGCTTGAAGTGTTGTAGCCCATGATATGCCGCCTCCCATCCCGAGTACGTTGGTAGTGTGTTTAAGCTTCGTTTATGGTGCGAGCGGGAGGTCCAATATCGCGCGGTCGCGCCTACAGACGCTGCGCCACGCGGATTTTGGCTGATCTCGCCCGAGGGTTGCGCTCAACCTCATCAGGCTGGGCAACCAAGGGTTTGCGGGTGATGACCTTGAGTATCGGCACGTTGCCGCACACGCACACCGGAATCTCCGGCGGACACGTACACCCCTGGCTCATCTCCTTAAAGTGGTTCTTTACGATACGGTCCTCGAGCGAGTGATACGAGATGACGCAGATACGTCCGCCCGGGTTGAGCCACCTGGTGGCGGCATCAAGCCCTCGTTCGAGCACATCGAGCTCGTGATTGACCTCGATGCGAATGGCCTGGAAACTTTTCTTGGCCGGGTGTCCGCCATGCCGACGAGCGGCAGCCGGGATACCCGCCTTGATGATCTCGACAAATTGGCCGGTGGTTTCGATCGGTTCTTGCTCGCGGCGGCGCACGATCTCGCGCGCAATCTGCGAGGCGAACTTCTCTTCTCCGTAGACGCGTAGAATCCGGGCGAGGTCGTGTTCGTTATAGGTGTTGATGACCTCAGCTGCGTTTAAGGTGTTATTACCCGGATCCATCCGCATGTCCAATGGGGCGTCCTCGTTATACGAAAAGCCCCTGCCAGGGATATCGAGTTGCGGTGACGAAACGCCCAAATCGAACAGGAAGCCATCGACCCCGGGCACCTCGGCCGAGCAAAGCAGCTCGTCCAAGTCGCCGAAGTTGCCCTTCAGCAGCTGGTGCGGAACGCCGGGAACCTCGCGGTCCAGACGGGCACCAGCGGCCTCGAGGGCCATGTCGTCCTGATCGACGCCGAGCAAAAGGCCCGTCTCCCCCACCTGCGCGGCCATCTTTACCGAATGGCCGGCACCGCCAAGGGTGCAATCGCAGACAACGGAGCCGCTCTTTAGCCGCAGCGACTCAAGCACTTCGCCGAGCATGACAGGTTCATGCCGATATTCTTGTGTCAAGATCCCACGCTCCATCCGTTACCCGTGCCTTGCCCTTACGAGAAGAAGAGGTCCAGCAGGGCCTCATCGTCATCGTCCTCATCGGCCGCGGCGCGATCCCAAACCTCAAGGTGGTCGTAGTTGCCCACAACCGTGACCTCGCGGTCGAGGTTCGCCTGCTTGCGGAGAGACTCGGAAAGACCGATACGACCGGCGCTGTCCACGTCCATCGACGTGGTGCGCTTGTTGATCGCCCTCATGAGCTTCTGGTCGTTGATGTCACGCGGGTTAAAACCCTCGTGGCCCTCACGACCCGCGAAGAGTCCTTCGACCCACTTATCGAAGGCCTCGGCAGAGAACACGTACAGAGCATCGACATCCAGGGCTTTGAACACGCGAACGTGCTCTCCAAGCTCCTCGCGAAGGGGTGCAGGCAGGGATAGACGACCTTTTGCATCGAGATTGCGCTCGTATGCACCCGTCATTCCCATGTGCGCCCTCCCCTCGGTTACTCAGATGGCACGTACGCGGGGAACCACCCCGCCTGTCGACGTCATCAATAATATGGGGAACCGCCCCATTTTTCAACACCTTTCCCCACCCCTTCCCCCACCCCGCCCCACCACTCCACTCCCAATATGTTGTAAAACACCCCCGAGCATATGTTCGAAAACACAATATGTTGTGTTTGCAGCAAAGGCGGGATGCCACCTGTAGAACCACGTCCGTGAACCTCAACCTTCAAGTTGACCTTGAGGTGATTTTTACGTCCCTTTACACGCCGTTCACATCGCCCCCAAACTCCCCCACCCACGGCACACACGGCCCACCACCGCGACGCCAAGTGGCGAAAAATGGGACGGGCCCCAGATTGCCCATGCGCGCGCAAAAGCACGCCGCGGCAATCTGGAGCCCGTCCCCAAATACCTATAAATATGCAGGTCAGCGATGTGTTAACGATGTGCCAGCGGGTGCGCGGCCAAATAGACCTCGGTCAGTTGCGTACGATCGACATGCGTGTAGACCTGCGTGGTCGATATATCGGCATGTCCCAAGATCTCCTGTAGCACACGGAGGTCTGCGCCGCCCGCAAGCATATGGGTGGCAAAGGAGTGACGCAGCGTATGGGGATGGAGCCCCACCAGTCCCACCTGGCGCCCGTAGCGCTCACAGATGGCATGGATGCCCTGGCGCGACAGACGGCGGCCGTTCTTATTTAAAAAGACCGCCGAGGTCTCGGTTCCGCGGGCATGGGCCGCCAAGCGAGAACGCCCCTCAGTTACATAAAGCGTCAGAGCTCGCGCCGCGCTTCCCACCAGCGGGGACAGGCGTTCCTTTGAGCCCTTACCGCGAACGAGTACAAAGCCATCGTCAATATGGATATCGCCCACATCGAGCCCCACCAATTCGCTCACACGCAAACCGCATCCGTAGAGCACTTCCAAGATGGCATGGTCGCGCAAGCCCATCTCGCCCTCGGGGAAGTCTTGATCGAGCAGCGCCGAGACATCCTCCACCGATAGATACTCCGGCAAACGCTCAGCCTTTTTAGGCAGGCGCAACGCCGCCGTTGGATTTTGGGCCACAGCCCCATCGCGCACCAAAAAGGCATGCAGGCCCTTCACGGCCGCAAGCGCACGCTCCACCGAGGCATCCGAATAGCCCCCATCGCGACGGTCGGCGACAAAGCCCTCCACGACCTGACGGGTCACCTCTTCAAAAGACACAATACCCACCCGCTCCAAATAGGCGCAGTACGTCGTCAGGTCACGACGATAGGCCGCAATCGTGTTGCGCGCCAAACCCCGCTCGACCGCAAGGTAATCGAGATACTCCCCCGCCGCCACGGCGAGCGACGAGGGAGTAGCTTCGGTATGTTCCTTATTCGCCGGCACCCTTAGTCCGTAGCGAGGTTCATGGGCGTCACCTGCAGACGGTCGACACCCTCGTGCTGGCCGATCGAAGCGCGCACGAACTCGCGGAACAGCGGCTGCGGGTTGGTCGGGCGGCTCTTGAACTCGGGATGAGCCTGGGTTGCCACATACCACGGATGCACATCGCGCGGCAGCTCGACCATCTCGACCAGGCGCTCGTCAGGCGACAGACCCGAGATAACCAAACCGGCGTCCTCGAGCTGGTCACGGAAGGCGTTGTTGAACTCAAAGCGGTGACGGTGACGCTCGTAGACGAGCTCCTCGCCATATGCCTCGCGAGCAAGGGTATCGGCGGCGAGCTTGCACGGATAGGCGCCCAGGCGCATGGTGCCGCCCTTCTCGGTCACGTCCTCCTGCGAGCTCATCAGATCGATGACGCTAAACGGGCCGTCCGGATCGAACTCGGAGGAGCTGGCGCCGGCAAGGCCGACGACGTTGCGGGCGAACTCGCACACGGCCACCTGCATACCCAGGCAAATGCCCAGATACGGAATCTTGTGCTCACGGGCAAACTCGGCCGCGAGGATCTTGCCCTCCAGGGCGCGCTTGCCAAAGCCGCCGGGGACCAGGATGCCCGAGGCGTCGCCCAAAACCTCGGAGACATTCTGCTCGTCGAGGCTCTCGCCGTCGACCAGCTGGACGTCCACATGGCGATCGTAGAAGACGCCCGCATGGTGCAGGGCCTCGATAACCGACAGGTACGCATCGGGCAGCTGCGTGTACTTACCCACGACGGCGATCTTCACCTTGTCGGCGTGATGGTTGGCGTGATTCTGTTTGCGCAGGAACTCGTTCCACTCGCTCATGTCGCGCTCACGCGGATCCAGACCCAGGCGTTCGCAAATGCGCAGGTCAAAGTCCTGCTCGGCAAGCAGCTGCGGAACATCGTAAATGCTCGCGCAGTCCTCGTTGGTAAAGACGCAATCGGTGTCGACGTCGCAGAAGCTTGCGATCTTTCCGCGGATAGCGTCATCGATATGGTGGTCGGAGCGCAGCACGATGATATCGGGCTGGATGCCAAAGCTGCGGAGCTCCTTGACGGAATGCTGCGTGGGCTTGGTCTTGACCTCGTGGGCGGCGGCGATATAGGGAACGAGCGACACGTGGATGTAGCAGACGTTCTCGGGGCCGGCCTCCTTGCGGTACTGGCGGATGGCCTCGACAAACGGCTGCGACTCGATGTCGCCGATCGTGCCGCCCAGCTCGGTGATGACTACATCGGAGCCGGTCTGCTCCTCGATGCGGCGGAACTTGTCCTTAATGGCATTGGTGACGTGAGGAATCACCTGCACGGTACCGCCCAAAAAGTCGCCGCGACGCTCGCGGGCGATCAAGCTCTTATAGATGGCGCCGGTCGTAAAGTTGGAATCGCGGGTCAGGTTCTCATCAATAAAGCGCTCGTAATGACCCAGGTCCAGGTCGGACTCGTAACCATCCTCGGTAACGAAGACCTCACCATGCTGGAAGGGGCTCATGGTACCGGGGTCGACGTTCAGATACGGATCGGCCTTCTGCATCGTTACTTTGTAGCCACGCGACTTGAGCAGACGGCCCAGCGAGGCCGCGGTGATACCCTTGCCCAAGGACGAAACCACGCCACCGGTTACGAACACATGCTTGGTCATATTGAGTTACCTGCGCTTCCCGTAGAAGTTGTTTATCCACATCTTACGGGTCTTCATTGTAATACTCGCGCCGCGGACCGTTCGCAATTTTTCTCGCGTGCGATTGCATTTCTCAATCTTGAAACAAAACGCCGCCCGGTTTCCCAGGCGGCGTCGCTATGGCAAGGGTTACATGCTGCTATCGATCAGCAACCTCGTCCTCAAGCATTTCTTGAACGAGCATGCCGGTACGGACGCCCTCAAGATACCACTCGCCACGTTCGGTGAGGCAAATGCCATTTGCAAGCTGACCGCCGTCGTCGCTATAACGCGAGACGACATCAATCATGCCTTCGGAATCCAAGCGATCGATTGCGGCGCGGGCACGATACGGCGAAACCCCCACGCGCTCGGCAAGCGTTTTGCGCGAGAAACCATACGGCCCGCCATTGTCTTCGGTTTGCTGGTCGATTTCCATCAACACCAGCACCTCAACACGCTTCATATCGTTGACACTCGCACGACCCTTGCCCGCCATAGCAGCCTCCTCAAACCGAGCACGAGCATCTAACGCGCCGTGCGCGACCGACACACCTCACGATGGCAGGTAATATCCATCATGCGGCATCCCGCTAAGGATGAAACAGTTACGGTTATTGTATACCGCTCAAATTGTTTCTAGGCAGGTAAACGGCTATTTTTCGCCGAAATAGGCGCTTTATTGATCAAAAAGCCGTACCGGGCGCCAACCCGATACGGCCAAAATGCAATGCAATTACCGCGGTGCTTCAAACTTAGCGGTGGAAGAAACCGCGGCGCTCAAACTTGGGCTCGCAGCACACGTTGATACCCAGTTTGCGCAGTACCGTCTCGTCCGTCGGCGAGATAATCACGCTAAAGAAGGCATCGCAACCGCGCAGCTGCTCCAGGCCCGAAAGGACGCGAGCGGCCGTCTCACTCGTGGCCGAGGTGATCGACAGCGCCATAAGCGTCTCGTCGGTGTGGAGGCGAGGGTTTTTGCTGCCCAGGAAATGCGTCTTGAGCTTGCTGATGGGCTCGATCGCCTCATCGCTAATGACCTCGAGCTCAAGGTCGACGCCCGAGACATGCTTGAGGGCGTTCATAATGAGCGAACTTGCGGCGCCCAGGCGCGTGGAGGTCTTACCGGTCACCACGGAGCCATCGGGCATGACCATGGCACCCACGGGACCACCCGTCAGCTGCTCCCTGGTGAGGGCCGCCGAGCGCGCCGGTGAGTAGTTCTTATCGATGCCGGCTTTCTTCATAATAATCTTGAGACGGTCGACTTGCTCATCGCCCATGCCGGTACGGCGCACATTTTCGACCGCGGTAAAGTAGCGGCGGACGATCTCCATCTTGGAAGCGTCGCGGCAGGCATCATCATCGGTGATGGCAAAGCCGACCATATTGACGCCCATGTCCGTAGGACTCTGATAGGGGCTCTTGCCCAGGATCTTTTCCATCAGAGCACGGACCACCGGGAAGGCCTCGACGTCGCGGTTGTAGTTGACCGTGGTCTTGTTGTAGGCCTCCAAGTGGAAGGAGTCGATGATATTGGCATCGTCGAGATCGGCCGTTGCTGCCTCATAGGCGATGTTGACCGGATGCGTGAGGGGCAGATTCCAGACCGGGAAAGTCTCGAACTTGGCGTAGCCGGCGGCGGTGCCGTGCTTGTGCTCGTGATAGAGCTGCGAGAGGCAAGTGGCGAGCTTGCCTGAGCCGGGGCCGGGAGCGGTGACCACGACGAGCGGACGAGTGGTCTCGACAAACTCATTCTTGCCATAGCCGTCGTCGGACACGATCAGGTCGACGTCGTGCGGATACCCCTCGATGGGATAGTGCAGCTTGGCGGGGATACCGAGCGCGTTCAGGCGGTTGCGGAATACATCGGCAGCGGGCTGGCCGGCGTACTGGGTGATGACCACAGCCGCGACGGCAAAGCCGTTGCCGCGGAACAGGTCAACCAGGCGCAGCACATCCTCGTCATAGGTAATGCCAAGGTCACCACGAGCCTTGTTTTTCTCGATGTGGTTCGCGTTGATCGCGATGATAACCTCGACATCGTCGGCGATGCTCTTGAGCATGCGGAACTTGCTGTCCGGTTCAAAACCCGGCAGCACGCGGCTCGCATGATAGTCATCGAACAGCTTACCGCCAAACTCCAAATAGAGCTTGCCACCAAACTGCGAGATGCGCTCCTTAATGTGAGCAGCCTGCAGCTCGATGTACTTCGCGTTGTCGAAACCCTGGCGCATGTGTGGCTCCCGTCCCGTTTCCATTTAATGTCCTAGGCGATTATAACGGAGCCCGCCCTCCCCGATACCCAGACCATCAACAGGCACCAACCAAACACGCTCACCACAACCACCGGGGACCCGGGGCAGCTCGTTTAGAACGGGGAACAAGTCACTCAGCACCAACAACAAAAACGTCGCAGGCAGAGCTGAAGCCAGCGAACGGGCACCAGAGCGAGCAAGCTTCCCCCTGCACCAACAAGGGGAACGTCGCAGGTTGAGCATAAGTCAGCGAGCGCCGTCCAGGACGTACAAGTTGGCATGAAAAAGGCAAGGCATAGACCTTCTGGTCATGCCTTGCCTTTT